>CALVRL010000032.1 GCA_944358625.1 uncultured Bacilli bacterium
TAAATCTTTGTTTAAATCATATTTACTTAAAAAAATATTACCAATATCTATTATGCCTATTATAATTAATAGTAAAACTGGTAATATAAGTATGAATTCAACTAAAGCTTGCCCCTTCTTATTCATATTATCACGCTTTCCTATCATATAAATTATATCAAAAAAAAGACTTAATAACAATAATGTTGATTAAATCTCTTATTATTTTTGTATGTGTAGTTATTACACTATTATATATGGATCTCCAGCCGTTCCGCTTCCACTTAAGATGATATCTGATGAAAGATATATGGCGGGACGGACGCCGTTGGAAAGACCCGCACCATAGCTCGTCAAAAGGCCGCTGCTATGCATGTAAAAGACATAGTAAGAATTACTGGCATCAAGAGACAAAGTCCAATACGTAGTTTTTTTAAATAGCCAATTTGTGGTTGTACATGTACTATAATAGTTATTATAATTTAAACTTAAATTACCACACTCTTCTTTATTTGAATTTGCTCTTAAGTATTCACTGGCTGTAATTAAGCCTACACTAGCTATTTGTGACTGCGTTCCATTCTCATCTGCTATTTGTCCAGCTAAATCATTATTGTAATCGATTATTCCTCCTATACTCCATGTACTAGGCTCTATTTTATCTTTATTTACTGTTATACTTTCTAAATATTCGCCGTTTAAATACGTCTTTATATCTGATGGTCTATCCCAGTTATTTAAACCAGTAGAATCCCATATTCTATCTGGAAGCAAATCATCTTTCACTATTTTTATTTTTCCATCACCTTCTATAGATAATATTCTCCATGTTTCATTATTAAATGTTATATAGTTATTTGGATTTGCTCCTTTATAAATGTATCTTCCACTTTCGTATTCATCTGCATATAATCCGTCGCCTTCTGTAACTGCGAGTGCTTTTAAATCGTCTGGGGTAATTGTTGTTACTGGAGGTGTAACTTCTCCACTACTAGCTTTTTGGGTGTAATTTAAAGTTAAAGTATAATCTGCTGAAGTGTTTTCTGGCTGACCTGTGACATTTGAATCATAAGAAATCTTAACTGTCATTTTAGTAGTCTCGCCAGCTAATAAGGTATCACCTTCTTTAATACCTGCAATTTCAAATTTAATAGCGGGATTATTTGAGTTATTTTCGGTTATCGAATTTAAAACTGCATCTAGTGTACCATTATTTTGAATAGTAATTTCATAAGTCATAGAATCTCCAGGAGCATATAAATTAACATTCATATTGGCTGTAGTATCAGTATATGATGGAGCAACTGCATTTTCTGCAGTTCCTACTGGTGTTCCAGCTGATATGGCTATTATTTTAATTTCCCATCTGGAATCGATATTTGATGTACCTTTTATTTCTAACTGTGTAGAAAAAGCTGCATATCCTATTGTCATAATTGCTAATACTGCTAGTAAACTTACCATTATTATATTTCTTTTTCTTCTTGAATTGTGCATTTTAACCACCCTATCCTATTTAAATTATAAGGTATTTTTTTAAAATAGTAAATATTAAATGGTTTTTAATTTGTATATTAAATGTAAAAAAACAAAATGTTTATTTCACATTTTGTTTTAATTTATAAAGTATATTTAAGGCTTCCATAGGGGTTATCTCTAATGGGTCTATCTTTTCTATTTCTTCTTCTACTTTAGATTTTTTAGGCATTAATTCATCTATAGGAAGTGATTCTTGAATTTTTATATCTCTTTTGTTTTCTTTATTTTCATATACTTTTAATATTTCTGTTGCTCTTTTAATAACTGAATCTGGAAGATTTGCTAGTTTAGCTACGTGTATTCCATAACTTTTATCGACGCTACCTTCTTGTATTTTGTGTAAAAACGTTATTTTGCCATCTTCTTCGTAAGCTGATACGTGTATGTTTTTTAAATGTTTTAATGTTTTATCTAAATCTGTTAATTCGTGGTAATGGGTTGAAAAAAACGTTTTTCCTTTAATATTTTGATGAATGTATTCTATTATTCCTTGGGCTAAAGCCATACCGTCAAAGGTGGCTGTTCCTCTACCTAATTCATCAAATAAAAGTAAGCTTTTATCTGTAGCAGAAGTGATCGCATTAGCAGCTTCGGTCATTTCTACCATAAATGTAGATTCACCGCTTACTAAATCATCTGATGCACCGATTCTCGTATATATAGCATCAAATATTGGGAGCTTTGCTATAGAAGCTGGTACGAATGATCCTATTTGGGCCATAATTGCTATTATTGCCATTTGTCTCATATATGTTGACTTACCTGCCATATTAGGTCCTGTGATTAATAATATGTTTGTGTTTTTATCCATAATTATATCGTTTGAGACAAATTCACTATTTATAACTTTTTCTACTACTGGATGGCGAGAATCTTTAATGTATATTTCGTTTTCAGTAATTATTGGCCTTACATAATTATTTTCTTCTGCTATGGTTGCAAAAGATGATAACACATCTATTTCACTGATAATTTTTGCGGTTTTTTGTAAATTCGGAATATATTTTTTTACTTCATCTCTTATTTTACAAAATAGTTCATATTCTAATTCGATTATTTTTTCTTCGGCATTTAAAATTAATGCTTCTTTTTCTTTTAATATTGGACTTATATATCTTTCAGCATTTGCTAAAGTCTGTTTTCTTTGATAACCCCATTCATCTTTAACTAAATTTATATTACCTTTACTTATTTCGATATAATAACCAAAAACTCTGTTATAACCTACTTTTAGATTTTTAATACCTGTTTTTTCTCTTTCTTCGCTTTCAAATTTGGCTACAAAATCTTTACCGCCTTTTCTTAAAACTTTTAATTCATCTAATTCTTGATTATACCCTTCTTTAATTAAATATCCTTCTTTAGTGGTTACTGGTGGGTTTTCATAAATACTTTTTTCTAATAAATTGTATAAATTTGTAAAATCGTCTATTTTTTTATAATAATTTATTTTAGTTAATATTTCATTGATATTTGGAAGCACTTTTAATGAAGATTTTAACTGCAATAAATCTTTACCGTTTGCATTACCAAAGGCTATTTTTCCGCTTAATCTTTCTAAATCATATACTTCTTCTAAATATTTTTCTAAATCGCTTTTATAAATAAATTCTTTTAATAATGTATCTACAATGTTATATCTTTTTTCTATCTCATTTTTATCTATTAATGGGCTTAAAAGATAGTTTTTTAAAAGTCTAGCTCCCATGGCTGTTTTTGTTTTGTCTAAAAGCCAAATTAATGAGTAATTTCTCTGTTTTAATCTTAATGTTTCTACTAACTCTAAGTTTCTTTTGGTATGAACATCCATTTTTAAATAATTTTTTGTTTCTTTAATTTGTAATTTTTGCAGGTGTGATAAATCTCTTTTTTGATTATGTATTATATATGCAAGTAAATGTTTGACTGACAAAATATATCTTTGATCTATTATGTCTTCATAAATGTATGAATATTCATCTGTTAGTTCATCTGTTATGGTAATGGTGAGATGAAACTGATTTTTTAAAATTGAATATACTTCTTTATCTACTTTACTATCTAAAATAACTTCTTTTATGTTTAAATTAATTATTTCTGACACTAGTTTAACGCTGTTATGTTCTAATATGAAAGAATATATTTCACCTGTTGATACATCAGCATAACTTACAGCGTAACCGTGCTTAAAATCTGTAATAGACGCTATAAAATTAAAATCATCTGCTTTTAAAGCATCGCTATTCATAATTGTTCCTGAACTTATTATTTGAACTATTCCTCTTTTAACTATTCCTTTTACTCCTTTTGGGTCTTCTAACTGCTCGACTATACCTATTTTGTGTCCATTTTCAATTAATTTATCTATATATGTAGATGCGGCATGATATGGTATTCCACACATTGGTATTCTTTCTTCTAATCCGGCTGACTTTCCTGTTAGGGTTAATTCTAATTCGTGGCTAACTTTTATAGCATCATCAAAAAACATTTCGTAGAAATCGCCTAATCTAAAAAATATGATTAAATCTTCGTTTTGATTTTTTATTTCTAAATATTGTTTCATCATGGGTGTTACTTTGTTTATGTCGACGTCTTTTCTTTCCATTTTTACCACTTCCACTTGAATAATTATAAAATATTTAATAATATTTTAATATTTGTCTAGAAAATCATATGGTGCTTTATCTTTATAATATTTAATGATTTTATCTAATTTAACATTAGAGATAGTATTAAAAATATTTTTATCTGCATCTATATAATTATTTTTTAAATCTTTAATTAAATTTTTGATTTCTTTTCTTTTACCTATATCTTTTTTAGTAATTAAACAGGCGCAGTCTATAAAATTTAATTCATTATAGTTTGTCCAAGCAATAATATCTTCTTCTTTTATCAAATATAGTGGCCTAATAAGTTCCATATTTTGAAAATTATCGCTTTTTAGTTTAGGCATCATTCCTGCAAACATACCATTATAAATCATATTCATTAAAATAGTTTCAATAACATCGTCAAAATGATGACCTAAAGCTATTTTATTACATCCGAGTTTTTGGGCATAATTATATAAATAGCCTCTTCGCATCTTCGCACATTTGTAACAAGGATTTTTTTCTTTGCTTATTATTTTAAATATTTCACTATCAAATATATGAGCTTTTATATTTAATAAATTTAAATTATATTTAATTTTATCTATAATCTCTTTTTTATATCCTGGATTCATTATTATATATTCTAATTCAAATTTTATTTTTCCATGTTTTTGTAATTCTTCTAGGCATTTAGCTAGTAAAAAAGAATCTTTTCCTCCACTTATACATACAGCGATTTTGTCTTTTTCTTCTATTAGTTTATAATCGGATACGGCTTTTACAAATTTATGCCATATAGAAGGCCTAAATTTTTTAATTATACTTCTTTCTATTTCTTTAGTTTTTTCCATTATTTAAACTTAATAAAGACTCTTTTTTATATACTTTAATTCTTTTACTATCATAATCTGAAACTTCTCTAACGGCATCATCTAAATCGTGAAGTCCAATTAAACTTTCTGAAATATGACCTGCTACTGAATTTATAAAATGATCTGATGAAATATATTCTTCTAATAGATCATCTTTATATGTATGAAGTTCAGAAATTGGTGATTTCAATGCTTTACATATGTCTTTTAATTGCAAACCTTCCATATATATTTTTCTTCCAAAAACCTTATTGCATTCAGCAGATAAAAAGGAACGTTTTATAGCTTCTTTATACTGATCAGAATATATATCTGCTGGATCATCTATTTCTTCATTAAAAGCAATTAAATCTTCGATAATATTTCTAATTTCAGTATCGGCAAAATGTTCTGAAACAAAATTATCTTCTAAATTTTCCAAGGTGTATTGAGGTTTTTTGTTAAAACATTCTTCTAAATCATTAGTATCAATCTCACCTATAAACATTACTTTAGAAACGTCAAAAAATCTATTATTATAAGTAAAGTTGCCAGATGTAATTATGGATTTTAATTCATTAAAACCACCATATATAAAACAGTTACGCATATCTTCTATTAAAGCTATTCCTTTTATACATTTTTGTTCATTTATGATAAAAAGTCTAGAAAAAGCATCTGATAAAACTTTCGCATTAACACCATAAGGAGAATATAAACCTGATATTTTAGTAAAAGGTATATTCATCTTTTGAGAAATCTGTTCTACTATTGTAGTTTTACCTGTCCCAAATTCTCCTATTAATAAAGCGTTTTTTGGCCTATTTAGTTTTTTATTTCTGTTGATAAACCAAATAAGTTCTTTTAAAACTTTATCTTGATTACAAAGTGTTTTGCTTAAATCATCATAAATTTCATTTATATTCATCTACTTACCTCCTAACTTCTAAGGTAAAAACAAAGAATCTTTTTTTAATACTTTTTCTTTATTCTTTAAGTCTTTCATAAATGTATTTTCGATAGCTTTAGAAGCAAAATGAAGTCCATCATCACTTTCTAAAATTAAATTACTTACTTTTTGAATAAATTCTTTTGAATTAATATATTCTTCGGTTAAATCGTTTCTATATAAATTTAAAACAGAAATTGGTGAAGACAATGCTTTGATAATGTCATCCGCACTCATATCTTCCATATGAATTCTTACTGGGAAAACCTCAAAGCAAGTTGAAGATAAAAATTTATTTTTTATTTGTTCAGTAATATATCTTTCAAAATAAATACTAGCAGTTTTATTATTATCTTCATCCGTTTTAATTCTATTATCATTAGTTAAATATTCTTTAACAATATTTAAAGTTGGAGATAAAAATTTATCACTATCTAAATCCGATAAATCTGTTTTACTGCTTAAAAATATATCTTTAACATTATTAGTATCAATTTCTCCTACAAAAGTAATATCTGAAATATCCCAAAATCCATAATCATCTAAATTAAGCATTTCACTTGCAAGCATGGAATTAAAAGTCATGCTTTGTCCATATAAAAAGCTATTTTGAAAATCGTGCAGTAACATAATACCTCTACCATCTTCACTATTATTCATCACTTTATAATAAGCATTTAAAAACAAAGAAATGTTTATACCATTAGGCATAAATAAATCATAAACTTCACCTAATGGTATATCCATAGTATCACATACTTCTTTTAGCATGGTTGTTTTTCCTGTTCCTCTTTCACCTATTAATAAAACATTTTGTTTTCTTCCAAAATCTAAATAAAAATTTCTATATAAAGCCCATATTAATTTTTTTAAAGCTTTATCTTGAACATATATATTTTCTTTTAAAAGCTCATAAATTATTTTTTCTTCCATTTAAATCATCCATTCTAAAAAGCCCCTTTTAGAATATTTTTATATTAAGTTCATCTAACTGTTTTTTAGAAACTTCACTTGGTGCATCTGTCATTAAACAAGAAGCACTTGCTGTTTTAGGAAACGCAATAACATCTCTTATATTTTCTGTTTCACATAAAATCATTACTAATCTTTCTAAACCTAAAGCTAACCCTCCGTGTGGTGGGCATCCATAGTTTAAAGCATTTAATAAAAATCCAAATTCTCTTTCTGCTTCTTCTTTTGTAAATCCTAATTCTTTTAATACTTTTTCTTGCATATCGGGATCATATATTCTAAGGCTACCGCCACCTGCTTCATAACCATTGATAACTATATCATAGGCATATGCTTTGGCTGTTTCTTTATTGGATAAACTATCTATATCTTTTGGTAAGGTAAATGGGTGGTGACAGGCAATATATCTTTCTTCTTCTTTGCTGTATTCAAACATTGGAAAATCAGTTACCCAAGTAAATGCGTATTTATCTTTAGGTATAATGTCTAAATCTTTAGCCATTTTGCATCTTAAAGCTCCTAAAGATGTTTTGACTATTTTTTTATCACCAGCAACGATTAAAATTAAATCATTAGCTTTTAAGTTTAGTTTTTTGATTAAATCTTGACCTATTTTTTCATCTATAAATTTAGCAATACTACCAGTAAATTCACTATTATATTTTAAATGTGCTAGAGCGTTTGCACCATAAGTTTTAACAAATTCAGTTAATTTATCGATATCTTTCCTAGAATATTTGTCCGCACAGTTAAAAACTAAAGCGTTTATAATTCCACCATCATTTATAATATTTTTAAATAAACTAAAATCGCTTTCTTTAAATGAATCAGTAATATCGTAAATCTTATTTTCAAATCTTAAATCTGGCTTATCTGAACCATATAAATCCATAGCTTCATCATAAGTCATTTTTTTAATAGGTAAACTTATTTCTATTCCTTTTACTTCTTTAAAAACATTATAAAGTAATCCTTCTGTAATATTCATAATGTCATCCGCACTCATAAAACTTGTTTCCATATCTATTTGTGTAAATTCTGGCTGTCTATCTGCTCTTAAATCTTCATCTCTAAAACATTTCGCAATTTGATAATATCTTTCCATGGAACTCATCATTAAAATTTGTTTGTAAAGTTGCGGTGACTGCGGAAGTGCATAAAAAGAACCTTTATTTACTCTAGATGGTACTAGATAATCTCTAGCCCCTTCTGGTGTTGATTTACAAAGTATTGGGGTTTCTATTTCTAAAAAATCTAAAGAGTTTAAATATTTTCTCACACTTTGAACTACTTTATGTCTAGTTATTAAATTGTTTTTCATCTCTTCTCTTCTTAAATCTAAATATCTATATTTTAATCTTGTATCTTCTAAAGCTGTTGTATTATTTAAATCAAAAGGTAAATCTTTGGATTTATTTAAAATTTCAATTTCGTTTACTTCAACTTCAATTTCACCGGTTTTTAAATTTTTATTGGCTTCTTTTCTTAAAATTACTTTGCCTTTTACTTTAATAACATACTCGTTTTTTAAACTAGAAGCTATATCATATATTTTACTATCTGGATTAATAACTAATTGTATAAGACCACTTCTATCTCTTAAATCAATAAAAATAAGCCCACCTAAATCTCTTTTTTTATTAACCCATCCATATAGTGTAACTATTTCACCTACATTTTTTTTGCTTATACTAGTATTATTAATCTTCATCATCATCACCTAATTTTTCATCTAAAAATTCTATTAAATTATCTAATTTAACTTTATATTCTTCCTTTGTTTTGTTGTTTTTGACTGTTAAAATTTTACTTTTAACTTCTTCTTCACCTATTATGATAATGTATTTGGCTAAAAGACTATCTGCTTTTTTAAAATTACTTTTAAAACTTTTATTATTATAATCAATTTCTACATTAAATCCATTCATCCTAAGGGTATTTCCTAAAGATAGAATATATTTCTTTTCTTCTTTAGAAGCACCAAAAATATAAACATCTAAAGGTTCTTTTTCTTTAATGTCTATTCCTTCTTTTTCTAAAGCTAAAAGTAATCTTTCTAAACCTAAAGCAAATCCAACTCCAGGAACGCTTGGACCACCAATAAATTCTACTAAATGGTCATATCTACCACCAGCTGCTAGAACGTTTTGTGAACCAAATCCTTTAATATCGGCTTCAACTTCAAATACTGTATGTGTATAATAATCTAATCCTCTAACAATGTTTGAATTTATAGTATAATCTATATTTAATGCATCTAAATATTCTTTTACTTTTTCAAAATGATTTTTACTTTCTTCGTTTAAATAATCTACCATTTTAGGTGCGTTTTTCATAATTTCATTTTCTTTATCTACTTTGCAGTCTAATATTCGAAGAGGGTTTTTTTCATATCTTTTTTTGCAGTCTTCGCATAAATCATTTAAATAAGGTTTAAAATAATCAAGTAATGCTTTCCTATAATTTTCTCTAGATTCTTTATCGCCTAAAGTATTAATATTTACTTTAATTCCTTTTAAACCAAGTATATTAAATAAATTTACAATTATACCTATAACTTCTGCATCCATCATTGGATCGTTTGATCCAAAGGCCTCAAACCCAAATTGATAAAATTCTCTATATCTTCCGGCTTGTGGTCTTTCGTATCTAAACATTGGTCCAAAATACCATGCTTTTAATGGTAAGCTATCAGCATATAATTTATTTTCGATAAAGCTTCTAACTATACCGGCAGTTCCTTCTGGTCTTAAGGTTAAGTTTCTATCTCCTCTATCTTTAAAATCATATGTTTCTTTACTTACTATATCTGTAGTTTCCCCAACGCCTCTATGAAAAAGTTCACTTGATTCAAAAATTGGAGTTTCAAAATATGAGGCATTATATTTATCCATTAAAGCTTCTATTAATTTTTTTAAATAAAGTACTTCTATTGCTTTATCACCATATATATCATAAGTTCCTTTTGGCTTTTGTAACATAATATACACCCTTTCACTATTTAAAATTATATTGTTTTTTCATATAAAAGTCAATGAAATTGCGAATAAAAAGCACTTGTTAAAAAATTACAAATGCTTAAATTATATATAACTTATTGGAATATAATAATTATCTTTATTTATTGGAAAAATGTCATCTATCATACATAAAACTACACCTTTCGAAATATTATATTTTAATTTATTAAGTACCTCAAAATTTTTAATACACTCGCTACTTGGGTGTTTACCTTTTTTTATTTCTATAGGATATAATTCATTATTATAGTCTATCAGCAAATCTATTTCTCTTTTTTTCTCATCTCTATAATAAAACAAATGTCTTTTATAATCTATTCCATTATTAATATAACTTTTTATAATTTCACTAATTACATAAGTTTCAAAAATATGTCCTGAATAACTACTTGCTTCTAATATTTCTGCATTTGGATATTTTGCTAAATAACATGCAAGTCCAGTATCCATAAAATAAATTTTAGGTCTTTTTATTGTTCTTTTAATCACATTATTAGAAAAAGGTTCTAAAAGAATTACCAAACCAGTATTTACTAAAATAGAAATCCAATTATTGGCAGTTGGAACTGTAATTTCAGCATCATTAGCCACAGTAGTAATATTAAGCTCCTCACCTGTTCTTGCGGCAAGACTAGTCATAAATTTCATAAATTTAACTTCATCTTGAATATTTATCAAATCTCTTATATCTCTTTCAATATATGTTTTAACATAACTTTCATAAAATTTATCTGAAGTTAAATTTTTATTGACATAAAGTTCTGGATAATTACCTTTAAATATTTTAGAAAAAATTTCTTTATTAGTCATTTTGCCTTTTTCTATAGTTTTTAATTTTTCTATTTCCGGCACAAAACAAGCATTATGAACTCCTTTAAGTTCGCTTTGAGAAAATGAATTCATTTCTATTATTCCCACTCTACCTGCTAATGATTCACTTATGTTTTTCATAGAAACAAAAGACTGTGAACCTGTCAAATAATACATTGCTTCACTAGTTTTATTATTAATAAGATTATTAAATCTAGATTCATCAACTTTTATTTTAATATAGGAAAGTAAATTAGGTGCATACTGAAATTCATCAATAATAAGCGGCGTCTCATATGTTTCTAAAAAAAGTTCAGGGTCAGTTAAAGCTAATTCTCTAGCATTCAAATTATCTAAAGATACATAATTAAAATTTTGACCAATATGTCTCAACATTGTGGTCTTACCAACTTGCCTTGGACCAGTAATCATGACAACTGGAAATTGTGTAGCTAACTTTTTAACAACGTTTTCAATATTTCTTTTAATGTATTTTCCCATAATCTTCTCCTTTCAAAGTAATTTATGTATATTATAACACATATTAGCGTAAATTTAAAGTGATATTTTAAATTTACGCTAATACTTTTAAAAATATTACATATAGATTAAAAAACCAGAGAATAAATCTCCGGTTTAAAATTATTTAATAATTTCAGAAACGTTACCAGCACCAACTGTTCTACCACCCTCACGGATAGAGAATTTAGTACCATTTTCGATAGCGATTGGTGCGATTAATTCTACTGTCATTTCTACGTTGTCACCAGGCATTACCATTTCAACTCCTTCTGGAAGTTCAATAACACCAGTTACGTCAGTAGTACGGAAATAGAATTGTGGACGGTAATTACTGAAGAATGGAGTATGTCTTCCACCTTCTTCTTTGCTTAGTACATAAACTTGAGCTTTGAATTTAGTGTGTGGAGTAACTGATCCAGGTTTAGCAATAACTTGACCTCTTTCAACTTCGTCACGAGATACACCACGAAGTAATAATCCAGTGTTGTCTCCTGCTTCAGTAAAGTCAAGTTGTTTTCTAAACATTTCAATTCCAGTAACTACTGTTTTCTTAGTTGGTTTAAGTCCAACGATTTCAACTTCTTCATTTAATTTTAATTCACCACGTTCAACACGTCCAGTAACAACTGTACCACGTCCTGTGATAGAGAATACGTCTTCAATCGGCATTAAGAATGGTTTGTCATTGTCACGAGCTGGAGTTTCGAT
>CALVRL010000033.1 GCA_944358625.1 uncultured Bacilli bacterium
CCCCTCTCGCTACCAATATGTATTTCAACTAGGTGGATACCTAGTTTTATTATAAAATAATAACATAAACTGGAGGGAGCATTATGCTTGATAAAATCAAAGTTATATTTTATATTCCCGATGAAGATAAAGAAAAAATTTAAAAACTAAATCAATAATTAGGCCGGTATATTCTTCTTTAGTTATCGAAGATAATTCTTTTTCTAAAGGAAGCGTTCAAAATATAAATGATGATAAATTAGTGTTTGATAGAAAAGATAATAAAAGAACTTTAGTTAGATCTAAAGTTTTTTTAAAATAAGCCATATATAGTTCCATCATTATCAATGTGCATATTTTCATAGGCTGGGGTTTTTGAAAGCCCTGGCATTGTCATAATTTTGCCCATATATACAACTATAAATCCTGCACCACTATTTATTTTTAAATCTCTAACAGTTATTTCATAGTCTTTTGGATAACCTAGTTTTTTAGGATCATCACTGATAGAATACTGCGTTTTAGCTATACAGATAGGCATTTTATCTAATTTTAAATTTTCTATTTCTTTTATACTTTCTATTGCTTCTTTTGAATAATTTACTTTGTTTGCGTGGTAGATTTCTTTTGATATCTTTTCTATTTTATTTTTTATAGTATCTTTTTCATCATATAAGAATTTAAATTCTTTTTTATTTTCACATAATTTAACTATTTTTTTAGCTATATCTATTGCCCCTCCTCCGCCTTTTGCGTAAGAAGAGCATACTTCAAATTCACAGTTTAAATCTTCTACATATTTTTTTACATAATCAATTTCTTCTAAAGTATCAGATGAAAATTTATTTAAACAAACTATAATGTTATCTAAATATTTTTTCATGTTTTCAATATGTACTTTTAAATTGCATATACCTTTTTTTAAATATTCTAAATTATTTTGATTTAATTCATTTTTGTCCATTCCGCCATTATACTTTAAACTCCTAATAGTCGCATTTATAACTATTAAATTGGGTTTTAAATTTCCTTTTCTACATTTTATATCTAAAAACTTTTCAGCTCCTAAATCTGCTCCAAAACCTGCTTCTGTTATTACATAATCGGCTAGTTTTAATCCTAACTTTGTTGCTATTAAGCTATTACAACCATGGGCTATATTAGCAAATGGTCCACCATGAATAATAACGGGATTATTTTCTAGTGTTTGAACTAAATTTGGTTTAATCGCATCTTTAAGTAGTATTGTCACGGCATCTTCTACTTTTAAGTCTTTGACAAATAATGGTTTACCATTTATATCGTAAGCAAATAAAATATTGCTTATTTTTTCTTTTAAATCTTTTAAGCTACTAGCTAAACATAAAATGGCCATAATTTCTGTCGCAACGGTAATACAGTAATGATTTTCGTGAGATACATCTTTATTTAAATCTAAACCGACTGTTACTGTTCTTAAAGCTCTATCGTTCATGTCTACGCATCTATTAAATAATATTTTATTTTTATCGATGTTTAAACTATTTCCTTGAAATATATGATTATCTATGGCGGCACATAATAAATTATTGGCTGCTCCTATCGCATGCATATCTCCTGTAAAATGTAAATTTATATCTTCCATTGGAATAACCTGCGAATATCCTCCTCCAGCTGCTCCACCTTTTATTCCAAAAACTGGTCCTAAAGAAGGCTCTCTTAAAACGGCTAAACTATTTATTTTAAGTTTTCTCATACCGTCATGTATTCCTATGCTCATGGTTGTCTTTCCTTCTCCAAATGGTGTTGGATTAATAGATGTAACTAAAATTAGTTTGCCCTCTTTTTTATCTAAATCATTTAAATTAATTTTAGCTTTATATTTACCATAACATTCTAAATATTTTTCATCTATATTTATTTTTTGGGCAACTAATTTAATATCTAACATTTTTGCCTTTCTAGCTATTTCGATATCAGTCATTTAAACCACCTCTTACAACCATTATACATTATTTTAGTAAAATAAATTAATTATTTTTGAAAATAAATTGTGAGAAAATGGTGCGGAATATCTAAATTTGGGATTATCTATAGTAATTGCTTCATATATTTTATTGGCTATGCTTTTTAATTTTCTTCTTTCAAATAAAAATAAATAGGCGTTTTCTACTTTTCTAATTAATTCTATTTGACTTTTAAAAAATGAATCATTATCCATAAATTCATACTTTTTATCAAATGCTAGTTTATTAAAACCTGTTTTATATAATCCTGGCTCTATTAAAACAATATCTATTTTGGATTTTAATAACTTGCTTTCATAGTAAAGACTTCTTGCTATTGCGGATAGACTAGCTTTACTTGAAGAATAACTACCTAAAAAAGGTAATACCATTTTACTTGTTAAAGAAGATATTATTACTATTTTACCTTTACCTTTTTTTATCATTTTTTTACTAACTTTTTGAATTAAATCTAAATTTGAAAAAACATTTACATTATAATTTTCTTTAACTTTTTCTAATGGAATTTCAAATAAAGACCCACTTTCAGCAATAGCGGCATTACAAACCAAGATATCGATATCTAGTTTATTTAACTTATCTAAATCTTTTGTTATATCTAATTTAATACACTCTATATTATTTTCTTTGTATAAGTTTTTAATATATTTAACTTCACTATCTGTATGTACTGTTACATATATAAAATAGTTTCTTTTTAGTCTTTGGATGACTGGGTAAATCATTCCACTTCTAGCTCCTGTAATTAAAATTTTTTTCATTTTTATCACCATTTTTATTATCTCTTTATTTTTTTGAAATATGTATTTGACATTAAAATTATGAGAGTGATATAATACGTTTTATCAAAGGAGGATAAAAAATGAATGATATAGAATTTTATAATTTATTTAAATATATCTCTGATCACCAAAATACAGTTGCTTTAATTAATATAAATGAATTTAAAAGATTAGTTAAAATTAGAGGCGAATATAAATTTATGCCTTTTAAAATTGGCTCTTTAAAATATATACCTGTCAAAACGGATAATTTTAAAGAAAGATTTAAAGCTACTAATGAAATGGTTAATATTAATCTTACACCTGTTTGGAGTTTTTTTACTAATGATAGACCTATTATAACTCCTAAAATAGAATCTTTTGAATTAAGAGAAAATGCTCAATTTAAACCTAAATATCAAATAAATAGAAGGATAAGTCAAAACCATAATTATTTTTCTAATTATAATTTAGATAATTTAAATATTGCTCCTATAATCAAAGAAGAAAATGCGATAGAATGGGATAAAAAAATAGGTTCTATTTTACTAGCGCCTACTGATGATAGCTTGTTAGATTTATTTTTAAATTATTATAAAAAGGAATTAGAAGTGTTTAATAATATTTATGATGAAAGTATAGAAACTGCAGGACAAATTAAAAAATTACAATTAAAAATAAAATAAAGGGAATGCATTAAAGCTTCCCTTTTTTTACATCATACTATCCAACTTGTCTGTTAACTCTTCAGCCTCTTGGGTAACATTTGAAAAAGCATTTTTCACACTATTCATTATACGCTTATTATACTTTTGATAAGCAAGTGTTACTGCTCCACCCATGGCCATTAGAGCTACGTTTTTCATCATATTCATTATATCACCTACTTGTCAGAAACATGATGTTTGTATGTTTTCAACATACATTATTATTTTAACTATTATTTTCTAATTTATACTGTATTTTTTCTTTTAATTTTGAATTTCTAATATACTCATGATTATTTTGGACGCTATATGTAAAGGCATCTGGTTCTCCAATTAAAATTAGTTTTCTTTTTGCTCTAGTAACTCCTGTATATACTAGTTTTTTATAAAGCATTCTTTTATAAGAATGGGCCATCGGCATTATAACCATTTCAAATTCACTACCTTGGCTTTTATGAATGCTTATTACAAAACCATGTTTAATTTTTGAATAATCTTTTGGGGTATACTTTACTAAATTTCCATCAAAATCAACATATATTTCATCTTTTTTACTTTTACTTGTATTTCCATATTTTATATATTTTATAATACCAATATCTCCATTAAAAACGTTTTCATCTGGCATATTTACTAACTGGAGAACTTTGTCTTTTTCTCTAAAAATTACATCTCCTGTTTTTATTTCTCTTTTGTTTTTATCTTCAGGATTAAATATGTTTTGTAATTCTTTATTTAAAGCATCTATTCCATTTTCTCCTTTATACATTGGAGCTAGTATCTGAAGTCTTTTGTAATCATATCCTTTTGATATTACTTTTTCGCATAAATTTATTAAGTTTTTTTTGATATATTTAGCAGAACATTTTAAAAAAGTATAATCGTTATATGTTTTTAAATATTTTTCACTTAATATTCCATCTTTTATTTCATAGGCTAAAGAAACAATATATGAATCTTCACTTTGTCTATATAAATGATTTAATTTAACTATATCTATAACGTCACTGGATATTAAATCTTTGAGTAAATTTCCTGGTCCAACACTTGGTAATTGATCATAGTCTCCTACTAATATTAATTTGACGTTTCTTCTTAAGCCTTTGAGTAAACTATCAAATAAACTTACGTCTATCATACTAACTTCATCTACTATGACAATATCTACTTTTGATTTATTTTCTTCATTTATCATAAATTCTTTTGTTTCTTTATTCCATTTTAAAAATCTATGTATAGTTGAAGCTGGCATTTTTGTAGATTCACTCATTCTTTTACTTGCTCTACCTGTTGGTGCGAGTAAGGCAAGTCTTTCTGTAAATTCATCGTAATTTAGTTTATGGATGTGCTGGTAAAGTTCGGTGATGGCTTTAATTATGGTTGTTTTTCCTGTTCCTGGCCCACCTGTTATAATAACAATATTATTATTGATGGCTTTTTTAATAGCTTTTTTTTGTTCATCATTATATTTAATATCATTTATTTTTTCTAGTTCTTGTATTAATTTATCTAGATTTTTTTCTTCTTTTACTTCTTTTGAGGCTATGTCATATATTCTACTTGCTATATTTTCTTCGGCTTCATAAATTTCATATAGATAATAATCTTCGTTTTCTATTACTATATAATCTTTTTCTTCTAACTCTTTAAATACTTCTTCATAATTATCGTATACTATATTTAAAAATCTATTCACGCTATTTGTTATTGTTTCTTTTTTTAAATAACTATCACCATTTTGATAAATTAATTTTCGCATTACATATAAAATGGCGGCTTTAATTCTTTCTTTGTTATCACTTTCAATACCTAAATCTCTAGCTGCTTTATCTATTTTTAAAAATGAAATATCATCAATGTTATAAAAAATTTGATATAAATTATTTTCGATAATTGTAACTGTATTTGTTTTATATTCGTTATAAATAATTAAAGATTCTTTCATCGAAAATCCTAAATCTATAAGTCTAGCGATTACTTGATGACTTTCTTCGTATTTTTTTAAAGTGTTTGATATTTTTTTTATTTTATTTTCTGTCAAATTAGGTACTAAATATAAACAGCTTTCATCTTCTAGTATTTTGTCTAAAGCGTTATCGCCTAAAACATCTACTATGTTTTTTGCTAGTTTATCTCCTATTCCTTTAAATAAATCGCTTGATAAAAATTCTATAATTGCTTCTTTTCCTTCTGGTTTTAATCTTTCATAGCTATTAGTTTGAAACTGAAAACCGTATCTCGGATGATTAACTCCTTCTCCATATAAAATATAAGTATCATCTTCGTTTAAATCGTGAAAATATCCTGTAAAGGTGATAGTGTGATTTATATATTCTTCTAAAGTATCATCATTAGTTTCTCGCACCTTAAAAAGTCCGATAATGTAGCCTTTATCTGATTTAAATATGCTTTTGCGAAAATTACCTTTGATAAAACTTTCCATAATTATCACCTTCATTAAAATTAAAAGGTCTATTTTAGACCTTATTTTTGTTTGGCATTTTGAGAATCGACATAATCTTGTGCATAATCTCTTGCATTTATGCCGTTATATTCTGCAACCTGTTTTCCATCAGAAGTTTCAATATATGAGTATGATGGATTTTCTGTAACATTTAAAGTAGCTCCATCTGGTAGATTAACTATTTGAACAACTTGCGTATTTTCTATTCTACTTTGCTCTTGGGCATTTGTAATATATGCCATGCCAGCTGCAGCTCCTCCTAGCGCTAAAAGAATTCCACCTATAGTTAATCCTTTACCTAACAATGTTTTAAATTTGCTTGACTCTTCTTTTTGTAAAGAGCATCTTCTAGTAACTTCTGGATCACTTACAATTTCAATATTAAATCTTTCACCATAATTAGTTCCAACCATATTATTCCAAACTGATCTTTCGTTCATTTTATCACCAACCTATAAATAATTATAACAAATTTATATGTTTTTTTCAAAATCTTTTATACTTCCTATTAAATAAGGATATTCTACTTTACTAATTTTGACTGTTATTTCTTCTTTTAACTGCTTTTTATACCCTTTTGCTTTAATTAATAAATAATTCGCACTATGGCCTATTAAATAACCATCTTCATAAACTTCTGGTATGAATGTTAAGGTTTTATTCAAATGATTATTCATATAACTTATTTCGTTTTCTTTTGATATTTCAAGTAATTTTTTTACTCTTTGTTTTTTAATATTGCCATCTATTTTGTTTTTCATTTTACTTGCTACTGTACCTTCTCTATCGGAATATGGGAAAACATGGATTTTAGTAAAACCTATTTTTTTTATGGTTTCTATACATTCTTCAAATTCTTTTTCAGTTTCACCTGGGAAACCTACGATAACGTCTGTTGTAATATTTATATCTGGTTTAATATTCTTTATTTTTTCTATTTTATTAATAAAATAATTTTTGTCATATTTTCTATTCATTTCTTTTAAAACTTTATCACTACCTGATTGAAGTGGAATGTGCATGTGGTTTACTAAAATATCGCTTTTTTTAATAATATCTAAAACTTCGTTATTTAATTCTGTTATTTCAATAGAAGAAATCCTAAGTCTTTTTAAACCTTTTAATTTGACTAAATCTTTTAAAAGATTAGCAAAGCTATAATTTCCATCGTGATAATGTCCTGTATGAATACCTGTTAATACTATTTCTTTATGTCCGTTTTCTATTAGTGCTTTGGCTTCTTCTATAACTTTTTCGTGTTTTTTACTTCTAACATGCCCTCTAACATATGGAATTATACAGTATGAACAATAATTATCACAGCCATCTTCTATTTTAATATAAGCTCTTGTTAAATCAAAATTATTTAAGCTCATGTCTTCAAAAGGAGCATCTTCCATATTTTCTACGACATTTATTTGTTTATTTTTATAATTTTCTATTAAACTTACGATATCTGTTTTGTGTTTGTTTCCTATTATTATGTCGGCTGGTAAGTCTATGTTTCCTTTTTTGTTTTGAATCATACAACCGGCAACAACTATAATGGAATTTGGATATTTTCTTTTTAAACTTCTGATCGTCTTCCTAGATTTACTGTCAGCTTGATTAGTAACTGTACAAGTATTTACTATACATATATCTGGATTTTCTGATTTTATATATCCATGATTATCAAGTAAATTTTCCATTACTTCACTTTCATACTCGTTTACTTTACATCCTAAAGTAATAATTTTGTATTTCATTTACATCACCCACCAAAGAAAAAAGCCTTTATGGCTTATAAATTTTTTCTAAATTCTTTAAGTGAATTTAAAAAATCAATGTTTTTTTCGTTTTCACTTTTGGTATTCATCTCTTCATAAGCTTTAGATATTATATCATTACTTTGTGTTTTTGATAAGTCTTTTTTTTCTTTTTGAATACCATATATTGGAGAAATTATATCTGAATTTTTAAATCCATGATATGCTTCTTTTTCTGAAACTTTTTTTGATGTGTGTTTTTGATATGTATTCATAGCTTCTTTTACTTTCATATCAGCTGCGCTTTCAGTATGTGTTTCGTATTTATTTGCTTCTTTTTTTAACTGTTCTGCTTTAGCCATTAATTCTTGATAACTGATAATTGCGTTTTCTTCTTGCTTTCTTTCGAACTCGTCTATATGATCTTCTTTGACTTCTATTGGTTCACTTTCTTGTTTTTCTAAATCAGCGCTCATTTGCATATAAACACGTTCTAATTCTTCTTTGGCTTTTTTTTGTTCTTCTGTTTCTTCTTTGGTAACCTCTGTTACTTTGATTTTATCTTCTATATTTTCCTCGTTATCAAATCTTTCATCTTCACTAATTGGCTTAACTTTGTTAGCTTTTGTCACCACTTTAAATACTATAAAAGCTATGAGTAAAATAGCTAAAAAAATAGCTCCAATAATCATCAAATCTCTATCTGCTATTTCAAATAAAATATTCATACAACCACTCCAATTACTTTCTAATTAGCGAAATAAAAAACAAATAAATTTGTCTTTATAACTATCTTTAACGCTATATACATTTTATCACAAAGATTATTTTTTTCATAGACATTTAAAAAAATTTTTTTAACTAATATTATTATTGACATTTTTTTAAAAAAATTACAAAAAAATTGGCTTTAATTTAGCCAATCTTTTATGATAATATAAGCATTAAAATTGCAAGTACAATAGCATAGAATACTGCTGTAAGTAAGTAAATATATCCATGTTTATTTTGATCTTTAACGCCTAAAAACTCAATTCCTTTATATGTATATACCATATTTAATAGCATACCTAAAGTTAAAACGATAAAGCCTAGTGCGAAATGAACAAACATGAAAATTGATGAAACTAATAATGTTACTGATGAAATTACTGATACAATTCCATACATTGTAAATACTTTTTTGAAGTCTTTGTCACCTTTGAAAATAACTGAATTTACTAAATAAAGTAAGCCTGTATAAATAAATACAAAGATAATAAATACTACTAAAGCGGTAAAAAATACTTTTAGATAAGAAACTTCAACTTGTGTCATAGCCATACTATATAAACTAGCTGAACCAAAAGAGCCAAATAATGCATCAGCTGAATTTTTAACTAATGAGCAAGTGAATAGTGCTGTAACGATAGCTAAAATACCTAGTAAAATAAGCGCTAGTGAAAAATGTTTTCCATCAGTATATGCTTTTAAAGTATCAATAGGACGGGCAAACATGCCTTTTAAAACTTCTAACATGTCTGTTCCCATATTACCGTTTGCTACTACGTTTTGGGAAGCTCTACAATTACAAACTTCACCATCTTCTAATTTTTTACCACAATGTATACAAAATTTTGCCAATTAAATCTCCTCCTTAATATCTTGAAAAATAGGTTGCTAAACCTGTCATATCTACAAGTTTAAAGCCATCACTATAATCGAATGTTAAATAAGCTGTATCTTCATCGTCATTATCAACTGTTTCGTCTGAAAAATATGACTTAACAGTATAATCATATTCAGTGTTTACTGTTACATATAAATATCCTTCTGTATTAATAGAATATCTGCTGATCTCTACGTCTTTTAAACTATACTTTGTAAGTCCACTGTTTTTGATTGATGAAGCGAATGACTTATATGCTTTTTCTAATTCATCTAGATCTGAACCTTTATACTCATAATCTTTTTTGATATCATCAAATGATTTTCCTTCTAATGCTGCTTTGTAAAGTTTACTAACATAATCTTTAATAGAACTTGTTAATTCTTTTTCTTCGTTTTCAGAAAGTTCAAAATCAGTTAAACTAGAATCATAGCCTGTCGTATCTAAAACACTTTTTGTTTTTAGACCATTTTTTAAAGTTACTTCGGCGTCATATTCACCTTTGAAAATAGCTGGTATAACATAAGTATCGTATCTTTGACTTATACTTTCTTCTTTATATTTTTCTGGAACTTCTACTCCCTCTAGTTTTACGGTAGCGCCTTTGTAAACTGTTATATCATAGTCTTCTTCTACCAAAGAACTACCATCACTAATTTTCCAGTTATCGAAGATAAGTAGTTTATTCTTTTTATCTTTTACTAGATAAATAGTTGTTGTAAGTGGTGTTTTATCTCCTTCTAAAGTATAACTAATTTTAACTTGAGCTGATAGTCCGTCTGTCGATTTTTCTTCACTTACAATTTTGTAGTTTAATAAATCTTCTTTTTCAGTATCTACAACTTCGGTAAACATTTTTTTGGTTGTAAATTCACTATCAGGTACGTTAATATAGTCATAAATCTTATCGGTATCATTATTCATAAGAGCTACAAAGTAATTAACGGCAATTTTAGATGGTTTAAAATTGCTTGATAAAACTATACCTCCTACTACTAAAATTACAACTAAAGCTGATACGATAGAGATAATAACAATAGTTTTTTTCTTCATTGGTTTTCTTGGTGTTTTAGGTAAAACTACTTTACTTTCTTCAGCTATTTTAGCACCGCAGTGCTCACAAAATTGTGCGCCATTTTCGTTTTTCTTTCCGCATTCTGGACAAAACATGAAACCTACTCCTTTCTAAGATAAAGCTTCCTCTATCTGCTTTAATTATATCAAATTAAATATTATTTTACTATTATTTTTTTATATATTTATCAAATCCATTTGTTTTTATTATCTCATCATCTATCCATAAAGCTTCTGCATCATATTTCTTTATAAAATCTTTTCCTTCTTTTTCATCCATTAAATATAAAGTATTTACAAGCATATTTGCTGTTAGATTATCATTTGCAATAACTACTACGCTATCATATTTATTTTCTATTTTATTTTCTTTAGGATTAACCATATAACTTTTAAAACCTTCACTATTTCTAGTAGCCATAGATTTGTTTTCCAAATTAACAATATATAAAACTTCATTAGTTTTTGGATTATTAATACTTAAAGAAAATTTACCTTTACTATAATACTCACCTACTGTAATATCACCATTTTCATTAATAATATATTTTTTTATATTATTTTCTTCTAAATAGTTTATTACTTCTTTAGTCACAAAGCTACCTATTATACTATCAAAATTAAAATCTATTTTTTTAACTAATTTATTATTTTTTATTTTAATATCATCTATTTTAGTTTTAAAATTATATTCTTTTTCTTCTTTTAGATTTTCAATTAATTTACCATTCGTAATATCAATATAACCATTACTTTTTTTATAGATATCTATACCATATTCTATTAAACTTTTTTCATATTTATTAATACTATCTAAATTAATATTATAATTTTTATATATGTTATTTATATCTTTGGTTGTTTTTTTATAATCTACTTCATCATAAATACTGATGGTGATAGTTTCATCAAAATAGTTGAATGTTTTAATATAATATTCTTTTTTACCTGAAAATAAAATCCAAATTATTAAAATAATAATTATAAATAAAATTATATAATTTCTTTTGTCTAATATTTTTTTTACCATATTTATCACCTCATCACCTTATTTTTCTTTTAAAATTCTCTCTTTGTATTCTCATATATCAGACTCTTTCATTAGTTGCTCCTTTATACATATGTTAACATATAAGTTAATATATGTTAATAGTGCAATTTAAAAATCTAGTATGTATTTAATTTACACACTAGATTATACATTCTCTTATATTTTGTGTAATTATTACACTATTATATATGGATTACTTTGTGTCCCCTCTCCTGATAAAGTAGTATCAGATTTCAAATAGAGAACTGGGCGCGCGCCGCCGTTGTCGCCAACGAAAGCATTACCACCGCTGACATAACCAGCGCCTCCAAAGAGCCCGCCACGCCAAGCGCCAGTCGAAGCGGAAGGGCTGCCGAGAGACCCAGACTCAGATCCAAATGCATTTATTGACCAAAAACCAGTTGGATCTGTTAAATCAAATAATAAATAATTTGAA
>CALVRL010000034.1 GCA_944358625.1 uncultured Bacilli bacterium
ATATGGTTGAAAAATTGTTGATTATAGTGATACCAATAAAAAAGAAAAAGGCGAAGATATTATGAAAAAAGCCTTAGAAACAGTTAAACGTAAAGAAGATAGAAAACCAAAATTTGATCGTAAATCTGATAAAAGAAATATTAAGTCATCTGAAAAAGTAGAAAAAAATCCAAAAGAAGAAAAAGAAGTAAAAGCCAAAGAAGAAGTTAAATCAGAATCTAAAAAAGCCGTAAAAGAAGATTTAACAACTAAAACTGTAGCTGAACTTCGTGAACTAGCGAAAGCTAAAGAAGTTAAAGGATATTCTACAATGAAAAAAGCTGAATTAATCGAAGCTTTAAAATAGTAAACAAAGGTGACTATAAAGTCATCTTTTTAAATATAAGGAGGGAAAAAATATGATTAGTGCAAGTTTAGTAAAAGAACTAAGAGAAAAAACAGGAGCAGGAATGCTTGACTGTAAAAAAGCTTTAGAAGCTACAAATGGAAACATTGATGAAGCTATCGACTGGCTTAGAGAAAAAGGAATTTCCAAAGCAGCAAAAAAAGCTGATAGAATTGCTGCTGAAGGAGTAGCTGCAATATTAGTAGAAGGAAATGATGCAGTAATATTAGAAATGAATTCTGAAACAGATTTCGTTGCTAAAAATGATGAATTTAAAGAATTAGTTAATGGAACATTAAAAACTATTTTAAATAGTGATGCTAAAACATTAGAAGATGTTTTAAGTTTACCATATGAAAATGGAACTATTAATGATTTTATCGTTGCTAAAACAGCAAAAATAGGTGAAAAACTATCATTAAGAAGATTTGCCAAAGTGACTAAAAAAGATACAGAAAGTTTTGGTGAATATATTCATATGGGAGGAAAAATTGCTGTATTAATTGTTACTGAAGGAACAGACAGTGTAGTAGCAAAAGATATTGCTATGCATGCAGCAGCAATGAGACCAACATATGTAAGTATAGAAAATGTACCAGCAGATGTTTTAGAAAAAGAAAAAAATGTTTTAAAAGAACAAGCTATGAACGAAGGTAAACCAGCTGAAATAGCAGAAAAAATGGTACAAGGAAGAATCAATAAATTTTATAAAGAAATATGTTTAGAAGAACAACCATTTGTTAAAGATGGTGATATAAACGTTAAGACATATGCTAAAAATAATGGTGGAAAAATAGTTGCTATGTATAGATATGAAGTAGGCGAAGGAATGGAAAAAAGAGAAGAAAACTTTGCTGAAGAAGTAGCAAAACAAATGAAATAAGTATCGTGAAGATACTTTTTTCTAAAATAGATGAATTAAGTTAGACTAAAAAAGTAAGAGCAATTATATATATTTAAAATTGTTCTTACTTTTTTTCCAAAAATCACTAACCCCATTGTTTTAAGACTTAAAATATATTATAATTATTATTAGATAGTGAGGTAGTAAAATGGATTATTCAAAGTTAAAACTTCCAAACCATGTAGCCATAATAGTTGATGGTAATGGTAGATGGGCGACAGAAAAAGGTATGTCTAGAAGTGATGGACATAATGAAGGCTTTTTAAATCTAAAAAAATTAAGTGCCTATATATTTTCTAAAAACATTAAATATTTAAGTGCTTATTTATTTTCCACTGAAAATTTTAAAAGAAGTAAACAAGAAGTAAGTTTTTTAATGAATTTATTAACTGGAAAATTAAAAGAAATTTTAGATTTTTGTCATGAAGAACAAATAAAAGCTGTTTTTTCAGGTAGAAAAGAAAATTTATCTAACAGTGTTTTAAAAGCTATGGAAAAAATAGAAAAAGAAACGAATATATATAAAGATAAAGTATTTAATATTTGTTTTAACTATGGAGGTCACGCAGAAATAGTAGATGCAGTAAAAAAAATAGTAAAAGATGTAGAAAATAGTAAATTAGATATAGATAAATTAGATGAAAATACATTTAGTAAATATTTATATAATGATCTTCCACCAGTTGATCTAATGATTAGAACTTCTGGTGAGCAGAGATTAAGCAATTTTATGTTATGGCAAAATTCATATGCCGAATTCTATTTTCCAAAGACATATTTTCCAGATTTCAATGCAGATGAATTTGATAAAGCTATCATAGAATATACAAAAAGAGATAGAAGATATGGAGGTATAGATTATGAAAAAAAGAATAATTAGTGCTATTATAGCTCTTGCTATTGTTATTCCATTAATAGTAGTAGGAGGAGTAGCTTTCAATATAGGTGTATATATAATATCACTTGTAGCGCTCAAAGAACTTCTAGATACTAAAGCGAGTAAAAAACAAATACCAATTTTTATACAGTTAATTGCATATATTTTTATGACGATAATTTTAATATCAAATTCAAAAGATATTTCTAATGTTTTCACATTAGATTATAGAATTTTAGCGGCTTTATTTATGGCCTTTCTAATACCAACCGTATTTTATCATGAAAGAAGTAAATATAGTATTAATGATGCCTTTTTCCTAATAGGAAGTTTGCTTTTTTTAGGAATATCAATGTCACTTTTAATACTAGTTCGTTCAATTAATTTAAATTTACTAATATTCTTATTATTGATACCAATGGCCACAGATATATTCGCATACGTAACAGGAATGCTTATAGGAAAACATAAATTATTAGAAGAAATATCACCTAAAAAAACTATTGAAGGTATGGTAGGTGGAACATTAATGGGTGTATTTATAGGAGCTATGTTCCATCATACAGTAATAGATCCAACATTTTCTAAAATAGAAATACTACTTATATGTACATTTTTATCATTACTAGGACAATATGGTGATTTAGTATTTTCGGCAATTAAAAGATATTTTGGTAAAAAAGATTTTTCTAATTTAATGCCAGGTCACGGAGGAATTTTAGATAGATTAGACAGTATTATATTTGTATTATTAGGCTTTATGTTTTTCATAAATATTATATAAAAGGGGAGATTAGATGACATTAATATATTTTATACTAATTTTAGGAGTAATAATTTTAATACATGAATTTGGACACTTTATATTCGCTAAAAAAGCTGGAATATATGTATATGAGTTTTCAATAGGTATGGGTCCTAGAATATTTAAATGGACAAGAAAAAATGATGAAACAGAATATTCAATTAGACTAATACCAATAGGCGGTTTTGTTCAAATGGCCGGTGAAGAAATAGAAGATGATCCAGAAGTACCAAAAGACAAAAAATTCAGTGTTAAAACATTTGGACAAAAATTTATGACTGTTATAGCTGGTATAATGAATAACTTTTTACTAGCCATATTCTTATTTTTCTTAATTGCTTTATTTAATGGTGCACCACAAAATAAAGCTATAGTAGGCGAAATCAGTGAAGATTATCCTGCATATACTTCAGGTTTAAAAGAAGGAGATAGAATATTAAAAGTAAATGGTAAAAATGCAGCTACATATGATACCCTAGCACTTGAATTACAAGTAAACACAGGTAAAAATATAAAGTTAGAAGTAGATAGAAACGGTCAAACTGAAACAGTTAATTTAAAGCCAAAGAAAGTTAAAGAAAATGGGGAAGAAGTATATAGATATGGTTTCACCATAACCGATGAAGTAGAAACGGGATTTTTCGCTTCATTAAAATATGCTTTTTCTAAAACATTCAGTTTACTTCATCAAATGATTTTAGTAATAGGTTATTTAGTCACTGGTAATTTAAATTTAAATGCTCTAGCAGGACCAGTAGGAATATTTGGAATTGTTGGAACAGCAGCTGATGCTGGAATATGGTCAGTTTTAAGTTTAATTGCTCTTTTAAGTGTCAATGTTGGATTTATTAATTTACTTCCATTACCAGCCTTTGATGGAGGCAGACTATTATTTATCATTATTGAAAAAATAAAAGGTAAACCAGTAGATCCAAGATTAGAAAATACGATACATGCAGTTGGATTTTTCCTACTAATGGCTTTAATGCTTCTAATAACATATAATGATATCATAAGGTTAATTAAATAATATGGAAAATACATTTGAAAAAAATTGGTTTAGAATATTAGTTGGTGTGTTAATTATTGTTATTTTATTGATCGCTACCAATAGTTCTAAAAATGAAATAACTAGAATTGAAAACAGTACTGACTTTTCAGAAGTATTAAAACAAGATAATTTAGTATTAATAGATGTTAGAAGTAAAGAGGAATATAATGAATCCCATATTCCAAGAGCCATAAACATACCCTATGATGAGTTAGAAAATAAAGTCAAGTATGATAAAGACTTAAACATTGTAGTATATTCTTATAATGATTCTAGAAGTCATTTAGCAACCACAGTTTTAGAAAAGTTAGGCTATAAAAATATATATGAAGGAGATATGAGTGATTATAAAGGAAAATTAGTCACCGAATAAATCTCTTCTTATGCACGGATGGTGGAATGGTAGACACGCTACCTTGAGGAGGTAGTGAGGGAAACCTCTTGTGAGTTCAAATCTCATTTCGTGCACCAGATTGATAATTACCCGGATTTATAAAAGTCTCGGGTTTTTAAATATATTTATTTTTAATTTTAACATATAATAACATAAAAGACTTAACGTACATAAAGTAGAAAATGCAATGTTATTGGAAAGTGACTAGAGAGATATAGAAGAAACTATTTATTTAAATTTTATACCCAGCTTTGTGGAGTCTATCAATGAGAGTAGAAAAGAAGATAAAAATAATTGCAGTGTTTATAAAAAAGGTGAAGAACGGTAGAATACAAAATAATATTTTCTAAATTAGCTGATAAATACAAATTCAAAAAATAATGACGGATTTAAACATCAATTACCTTTTGTAAAAGTTGTAGATAACCTCTTCAACGGTATCATAATAGTTTTAAAAATTTATAACATTTAAAATTAATTTACAAAATTTAACAAAAAAAGAAAAACAGTATATTGACAAATTACAACTAAACATGCTATCATGAAATTACTTAATAGGATGATGCATTAATTTAGATACTTGATGTATCATATTACATATTTTAATCTGTTATTTACTTATTAAAATATCTATTATGGAAAGTATTTAAATTTTCTTTGCTTACCTTATATGTGGAAGTTTAGTATAGGGGAAGAAAGGTGCATATTATCAGTCAAGCTATTAAGAAGTATACGTATATGTGGGATCTTGACACAAGATTATAAGTTATAACTGTCAGTATGATTTATAATTTATATTAACCCCACTCAAAAGCACGTTTGATGACAGAAAACGTGTTTTTTGATAAAAAAGGAGAAGATTTAAATGAGAAAATTTTATTTATGTAAAAAATGTGGTAATGTTGTATCCCTTTTAGTAGAAGGTGGTGGAAAGTTAATCTGCTGCGGTGATGAAATGGAAGAGCTAACACCAAATACAGTTGATGCAGCTTTAGAAAAACATGTTCCATATAGTGAAGTAAGAGATGGTAAAATAGTTGTTAAAGTTGGAGAAGAAATGCACCCAATGGATGAGGAACATTATATCAATTTTGTAGCGTTACAGCACGATAATACAGTTGAAATCCATAACTTTAAACCAGGTGAAGAACCAATTTATGTATTTGATTACTATGAAAATGCTACAGTATATGCTTACTGTAATAAACATGGTCTTTGGAAAAGTGAAATTAATTAATGGATAATATAATTATTAGTTTAGAAAGTATTTATAATATAGATAAAATTATTGAATGTCTAGGGCGTAATCATTTAACTTCATATGAAATAAATTTAGAAAAAGATGATATTATCATTCATACAAAACATATATTTTATATACCAAATATGTGTAATGATTTAAAACAAATAGGTTATAAAGTTATAAAAGCAAAACTACAAAAATCCGATTGCACGGTTCCTTTAATTGAAGCTTTAAACGATAAAGAAATTATAAAACAAGAAATTATAGATGAAAATATAGAATTTGATTTAGAAAATTTTTATCTTAAAGATTTAGAAGGTGCAATATGTGTCATCACTAAAAATAACATAATTTTCGTCAATGCTCTAATAGATCACTATAAAGCATTAAATGCAGTTTATAACTTATTATATAATCGTTCTGATCAAATAAAAGATTATTATAGTTTTGACGATAATATTTATTGGCAAGAAGAAGCCGTAGCCTTTGGAAATATTATTATTCAATTATGTTCTAATGCTTATAATACAGTTTGGCTTCCAGAAGAAATTAATTCTTATCAGAAACAAAAATTAAATGAAATACTTGATCAAATAAGTAATATAAGAAAAAAATATAACATTCCAATAGATGTCGAAATCGGGAAACCAATTAATTTTCTAAATAAAAATAGCACAAAAGCTATATAAAAAATTCCCAAAATAAAAGGGAATTTTTTAAAACCATTTAAAATCAATGGTTTATTTTTATTATGGTGCTGGAAACAAGGCTCGAACTTGCGACCTGCTGATTACGAGACAGCTGCTCTACCAACTGAGCTATTCCAGCAAACACTTTTATTATATAACAATTTTATTTATTTGACTAGGTTTAAAAATGGATTTATTTAAACAACAATTTAAAAAGCCTATTTTTTATAAACAAATGATGGTATAATTTTATAAGAAGGTTTATAGGTGAAGAATATGGCAGTAATAAAAATAATGGACGAACTTTTAGCAAATAAAATAGCAGCCGGTGAAGTAGTAGAAAGATGTGCATCAGTAGTTAAAGAATTAGTTGAAAACAGTATAGATGCCAAAAGTACAGAGATAAAAGTAGAACTAATAGATGCTGGTACAAAAGAAATAAAGGTAATAGATAATGGTAAAGGAATGGATAAAGATGATGCTGTTATAGCTTTCTCAAGACACGCAACAAGTAAAATAAAAGACGAAGATGACTTATATAGATTAACAACCCTAGGTTTTAGAGGAGAAGCATTAGCTTCAATAGCCGCCGTAAGTAAAGTAGATTTAAAAACATGTGTAAAAGATATAGGAACTCATGTAGTTATAAATGGTGGAAAAATATTAGAAGTAGGTTTAGGCGATGCTAGAAAAGGTACCACCATTACCGTAAGTGAATTATTTTATAACACACCAGCCAGACTCAAACATATGAAAAGTTTATATACAGAGTTGGCCAGTATAACAGATTACATAAATAAACTCGCACTATCAAAACCAGATATTAGATTTACATTAAAAAATAATGATAATGTAATCTTAAAAACAGATGGTAGTGGGAATCTTTTAAAAGTAATTCAAAGTATATATGGAACAGAAGTAGCAAAAAAAATGTTACCAATAAAAGGTGAAAACCCAGACTATGAAATAACAGGATACGTGTCACTTCCAGAAGTACATAGATCAAGTAGAAATAACATGGTAACCATAGTCAACGGTAGAGTAGTTAGAAATATGGATATCAATAAAACAGTAAATGATGCCTATCATTCATATAAACCAGATAATAGATATCCAATTACCGTTATAAATATTTTAGTAGATCCAAGTGTAATAGATGTTAATATTCATCCAACTAAAATGGATATAAAATTTAGTAAAATGGATACCCTATTAGATTTAATAAAAATAACAGTAGAAGCAGCCATCAAAGATAGAAATTTAATACCAGAAGTAACTATAAAAAAAGAAAGAGAAAAAAAAGAAGAATTAAGATTTGATTTAGAAAGACACATAGATAAACCAAAAATAGAAAAAATAGATATAGAAGAAGAAATAATACCCGTAAACGAAAATATATATGAAGATGAGAATAATGGTGATATAGTTCATGAAGTAGTCATGGAAAATGAAGAATATATAGTAAAAGAGGAAAAGAAAGAATTCATGCCAGAGATGTATCCAGTAGGTTTAGTGCACGGAACATATATAATCTGTCAAAACGAAAAAGGAATGTACATAATAGACCAGCACGCAGCTAAAGAAAGATGCAATTATGAAAAATTCAAAGAAGCTATGGGTAAACCAAATGTATTAAGTACACCATTACTTTTTCCAATAACCATAGAACTTTCAAATGATGAATTTATCATATTAAAAGAAAATATGCATATACTAGAAGATTTAAAATTTAAAATAGAAGAGTTTGGTATAAATTCAGTAATAGTAAAAGAACATCCCGCATGGCTTCCAAAAGGACATGAAGAAGAATCCATTAGAAATATAATAGAAATTGTAATTCATACACAAAAAGATTTTAATATCGAAAAATTCAACGAAAAAGTAGCTACCATGATGAGCTGTAAAAAAGCCATAAAAGCAAATACAAATATAACAATGGAAGAGATGGAAGCACTAATAGATGATTTAAGAAAATGCAAAAACCCATTCAACTGTCCACATGGTAGACCAACAATGATATATTATTCCAATTACGATTTAGAAAAGTTATTCAAAAGAAGCGGTTTTGATAACATAAAATAGGAGGTAAACATGACATATTTAGATTATAGTGCGACAACAAAAGTAGATGAAGAAGTATTAAAAACATTCATTAAAGCATCAGAGTTTTTTGGTAATGCTAATTCACTTCATAAATTAGGTATAAACGCCAAACATTTAATAGAAGCATCGACAAACCAAATAGCTAATATATTAAATGTAAAACCAAGTGAAATAATATATACATCAGGAGCATCAGAAAGTAATAATACAATTATCAAAACCATGGAAAAATTTCAAAATAGAGGCAAAAGAATAATAACGACAAGCCTAGAACACTCATCTATATATGCGCCATTAAAACAGTTAGAAGAAAAAGGATTTATAATAGAATATGTCCCATTAAAAGAAGGACTAGTAGATATAGCAAAATTAGAAGAAATGATAAAAGATGATACCATATTAGTAACTATCAGTATGGTAAATAGCGAAACAGGAATAAGACAGCCCATAGAAGAAATAGGTAAAATGTTAAAAAAATATCCCAAAGTAATTTTTCATAGTGATATTACTCAAGCAGTTGGAAAGATAAAATTTGATTTATCATATGTAGATGCAGCCAGTTTTTCTGCCCATAAATTTTTTGGTTTTAAAGGAATAGGCGTTTTATATAAAAAAGAATCTTTAATAATAGATGAACTTATAGCAGGAGGCAAAAGCACAACAGTATTTAGAAGTGGCACACCAGCCACAGAATTAATAGCTTCAACAGCAAAAGCCTTAAGATTAAGCTACGAAAATATTATAGAAGATTATCAAAAAGTAAAAAAATATAATGAAAGATTAAAAAAAGAATTATCAAAATATAAAAATGTATCGATTAACAGTAATGAAAATTCCATACCTCACATCTTAAATATAAGTATTAAAGGAGTAAAACCAGAAACATTCCAGCACGCCCTAGAAGAAGATGAGGTATATGTATCAACACAAAGTGCATGTGCGAAAGAAGAAACATCAAAAGCCGTTCTAGCCCTAACAGAAGATAGAGAAAAAGCCCTTTCAAGTATTAGAATAAGTATATCTAAAAAAACAAAAGAAGAAGATATAGAAAACTTTTTAAAAGCATTTGATAAAAGTTATAAGAAATTGGAGGAAGACTTATGAAATTAAAAAAAATATTATTTTTACTAATTATATTATTACTACCACTTAGTGTAAACGCAAAAGAAGTAGATATAACTTTATTTTATGGAGACGGTTGTCCCCACTGCGCTCATGAAGAAAAATATTTAGAAGTATTAGAAAAACAGTTAGGAAAAAATATCCAAATAGAAAAATACGAAGTTTGGAATAATAAAGAAAACGAAGAGTTATTAAAAAATGTTAGAGAAGCATTAAAAGACGAAAACGAAGGAGTACCATTTTTAGTAGTTGGAGATAAATATTTCAGTGGTTATAATGATGATATAGCTAAAGATATAAAAAAAGAAGTAATCAAAAATTTAAAACAAAATAAAGTAGATGTAGTAGATACCATAAAAAGTGAAAGTTCACTTCCAGAAGATACCAACTTAAAAATAAATCCAACATTAGAATTTTCACTATTAGGAAATGTTGATGCGAAAGAAATAAATCCAGCTGGAGTAGCCCTAACAGAAGGAGTAAGTGACGCTATAAATTTAGGTTCATTATGGGTAATTTTCTTTTTAGGTTCTATCTTACTAGCAGTATATAATAAGAAAAAACGCTGGATATTAGGAAGTACATTTGTAATTATAACTGCAGTAACATATATGATATTCGCATTAACAAACATAAACTTTACAGTTAATCAAACCACATTTATAAGAAGTTTTATAGCAATTATGGCAATAATTATAGCAGCCATAACTATAGATGCACATATGAAAATAAATGTCCCTAAAAAAAGTATCTTACAAAAATTAGGAGAAATATTTGGAAAAAGACAAATGCTAATATATGGAATAATGATAACAGTGATAAGTATACTAACCACCTTTGTCCTAGTAAATCAAGCATCTTCATCACCACTTTTATTTAAAACATTACTAGAAATTCAAAATGTAGATAGTATGCATTATATAATATATATAGGATTATATTTTATAACATATTTAGTAACAAGTTTTATATTATTAGCAGTTATAAACACAATAATTAAAGAATTATTTGTTGAAAATACTATAGGTACATATAATAGATTAATATCAGGAATACTAGTACTAGCACTAGCAGCAATTTTATTGTTTGTACCAGGAATATTTATGATGGTATAAAAATATAATATGATAAATTATATTAAATCCATTTGCAAAAGTCACAAATTTTCATAAGTTTTGCAAGTTCGTTTGCAAAACTTTACTTTTCTTTTAAAAGGATATTCTCTATTTGAAGATGAAAAAAGTGATAACTACGAAAAAAAATACTTACTATAAACCACAAAAATATCTTAATATTTAAAAAGCTAATATATAAAAAATAATAACTTTACATACTAGCGTTCATACATCTTTCCTCACAATATCCTTACTTTCGAAAACAACGCCACTTTTAATGTTTTCAAATTTTATTTTTACACCACATTTATCCAATAAAGTCTCTATCATTTCAAAAGTGGGTTGTCTAAACTCTGTTTCATAATTACCAAGAGTAGTTCTATTAATGTTGGCCAGTTTACCAAGTTCATCTTGTGTTAAGCCAGCATTTTTTCTTGCATACTTAATTATTTTTCCTATCATATTATCACCAGTTTTATTGTTGCATATTGTGGCATTTTTGTCTTGACTAGCCACGAAACGTGGAGTAAAATAATATTAAAGATAGTAGGTGAGAAAATGCACAGAAAAAGAAGAAAAAGAAATATAGTAATATTTAGTTTAGTAGGAGTGCTTTTTTTAATGGTGGCAGGATATGCTGCTTTTAGTACTAATCTAGAAATAAAAGGAACAAGTAAAGTAACCAGTAACTGGGATATAGAAATAACAAATGTAACAGAAGGAATAGCAAGTGGATCAGCCGAAAATACAGTAAAACCATC
>CALVRL010000035.1 GCA_944358625.1 uncultured Bacilli bacterium
GAGGCGAATTAATTGAAAAAGCTAATCTTAAAAAAGGTTCAGTACTTTTCTTTATTGCTGATAAACATGAATTAACTGCTAGTACACAAGCTGGTTTAATTAGAACCGCTTTAGCCGAAAGATTAGATTTAATCGACAATGATAGATTTGAATTTTGCTTTATTGTAGATTTTCCAATGTATGAATATAGCGAGGAAGAAGGTAAATATATATTTACTCATAATCCATTTAGTATGCCACAAGGTGGAATGGATGCTTTAGAAAATCAAAAAATAGAAGATATTTTAGCTTATCAATATGATATTGTTTGTAATGGTGTTGAACTATCTAGTGGAGCTGTTCGTAATCACGATGTTAAAATTATGGAAAAAGCTTTTGAAATTGCTGGATATACTAAAGAAGAGCTAGAAAATAGATTTAAATCATTATATACGGCTTTTCATTATGGCGCTCCTCCACATGCTGGAATTGCTCCTGGTATTGATAGAATGATAATGTTACTTAAAGATGAACCTAATATTCGTGAGGTTATTGCATTTCCACTTAATAGTAATGCTCAAGATATGATGATGGGCGCACCTAGCGAGGTAACTGAAAAACAATTAAGAGAAATACATATTAAAATTAGATAGGAGATTTTCTCCTTTTTAATTTGACTTTTTGTTTTAAATATAATAATATATGGTCTACTGTGAGGTGGGAATATGTTAGATGAGAAAACTAAAGAAGTTTTTGAAAACGAACTTTTATTAATTCAAGATAAAATAAGTTTAAAAGAAGACAATGTGAAAGGTAGTTTATTTGCTTTTGGTATTGGTTTTGCTGGTATGACTTATGGTGTATTTTATGGTGTTCATGAGTCAGTAATTGCTGGTATGGTAGTAAGCGCGGGTAGTTTACTTTATAGGTGTATTAATAACGATAGTTTATGTAAATTAAAAGATGATGAGGCTTCTATTATAGATATTTTGAATGAGCCTGATGAGTTTTTAAAAAAATTTAAATAAGTATTTTTTCTTTTAAAATTGACCATAATAAAATTAGAAAGGAGTTTTATTATGGCACGTAAAAAGAAAAAGAAAACTTGTAAAAAAGATGATGTAGAAATTTTGATGGTTGATACAGTAAAAGAAGAAGCAAAAGCACCAAGTGATTTAAAAAATAGTAGAAAAAATATGTAAAAAGCTTAATTTTTGGGCTTTTTTTTGATATAATAGCTTAAGTTTTGGAGGTTATTATGACAGAAGATACTAGAAAATTATTAAAACAAAGATTAGAATTTGCTAATAGGCAAATAGTAAATACGCAATATAAAATCGATGGTGGAAGATGTATATATTTTGTTGGTATGGCCGGGGTAATTAATGGAATGTTATTATCTTCTCCTAGTCATATTATTAGTGGAATGGTTGTAGGTGTTGGGGGAATCATTTATAAATTTATATACGATATATCTCAAGCTAATTATAATTTTGAAAAAGAATCTATAGAATATGGTTTAAAACATCCTGAAAGTGTTATTGAGTTTAAAAATACCGATGATGAAAAGGATGACGATAAAAAGGGTGGCAAACACTTTAAAAAGTAATTGACATACGCTTTTATTTAATGTAAAATTATAAGCGTAGTGTTTTGGAGTAGTACTCAAGAGGCTGAAGAGGCGCCCCTGCTAAGGGTGTAGGTCGGGTAACCGGCGCGAGGGTTCAAATCCCTCCTGCTCCGCCATTTTTGTAATTTACCGCTAATTTCTAGCGGTTTTATTATACATTTTTGTATATTTGTTTAAAATTTTAATAAGTTTATAATAAAAATATTTTTTTATTGACAAAAATTTAATTTTATTGTATTATTGTATTAGTACAGTGAGGTGATTAATTGTTTAATAATGAAAAACCGATTTATGTGCAGCTTTATGAGATTATAGCTTTAGATATTGTTACTGGAAAATATAAAACTGGTGAAAAAATCCCATCAGTTAGAGAAATGAGTACAATATATAAAGTTAATCCTAATACTGTTCAAAAGGCTTTAAATGAACTGGAAGGTAATGAGTTAATTTATACCGAAAGAACGAATGGAAAATTTGTTACTTCTGATAAAAAGAAAATTGATAGTTATTTACAAAAAATAGCTAAAGAAAAAACTGTTTCATATTTTAATGATATGAGAAGTTTGGGTTATGAAGAAAAAGAAATTATTAGTATGATAGAAAGGATAAAATAAATGTTATTAGAAATTAAAAATGTTTGTAAAAATTATGGTAAAAAAGAGGTTTTAAAGGATATTAATTTGAATTTACCTGAAGGTAAAATTATTGGTTTACTTGGTAAAAATGGTAGTGGTAAAACTACTTTAATTAAATTAGTTAATGGACTTTTATCTTTGGATAAGGGTGAAATTTTAGTAGATGGTAATGTAGTTGGAGTAGATTCTAAAAAAATAATTTCATATTTACCAGAGAGAAATTATTTAAATGTTCATAAAAAGGTAAAAGATATTATAGATTATTTTAGTGATTTTTATGAGGATTTTGATAAGGATAAAGCTTATGAATTACTTGGTAATTTGGACATTAAAATAGATGATAAATTATCTACAATGTCTAAGGGTATGAGAGAGAAAGTAGAACTTGCTTTAGTTATGAGTAGGAGGGCAAAACTATATATTTTAGATGAACCAATGGGTGGTGTTGATCCTGCTACTAGAGATTATATTTTGGATACTATTTTAAATAATTTTAATGAGGGCGCTAGTATTTTAATGTCTACTCATATGATTAGTGATATTGAAAGGGTTTTAGATGAGGTAATTTTTATCGATGATGGTAAGATTACAAGATATGATCAGGCTGATAAATTAAGAGAAAAATATGGTAAAAGTATTGATGAAATTTTTAGGGAGGATTTTAAATGTTAGGTAAAGTTTTAAAATATGATTTGAAAGCATTAAATAGATATTTAATTCCACTTTATGCGGTAATAGTTGGTTTAAGTGTTATGGTAAGGTTACTTGGCTTTTTTGAAAAAGTTCCTGTTATTGATATTGTTTTGGGACTTATGATAGTAGCTTTAGTTTTAGTAATTGCATTTTCGTTTGTTTTAACTGGTATATTTAATATTAAACATTATTTGGATAATCTTTTTAAAGATGAGGGTTATTTGACACATACTCTTCCAGTTAAAAAAGGTACATTACTTTTATCTAAAGTTTTAGCTAGTCTTATTACGCTTATGATAACTTTTATATTGATAGTTGTTAGTTTATTGGTTGCTTTTTATCAAAAGGGATTATTTAGTGATATTACCGATTTATTTAATTTAAATTTAGGTGGTTTAGAATTTTATAAATTTATGATTTATATGGGTATTTATGGTTTAATAGGTTATATAACTACTATTTTGATGGTGTTTGCTGCTATTGCTATTGGTTATAGTAAAAATACTAATAAACTAGTTTCTTCTGTTGTTTGGGCTTTAATATTTTATTTTGGTATGGAATTTTTATATTTGGGTATGCTTGGTATAGTGATGGCTATAAATCCTAGCTTTATTGCTAGTTTAGAGGCTGAAACATTTTTGATGACTGATTTACTTAATTTCTTTACGATATTTATGGTATTTACTATTTTAATTGGATGTGCTTTTTACTATATTAGTTATAGATTTATGGATAAAAAACTTAATTTGGAATAAGATTAAGTTTTTTTGGTTGATTTAATTATTTTTATATATGTGATTTTTAATATTATATAATAGGTGGTATTTATGAGACTTTATAAAGAGTTTTTAGAAAGTGCTATTAAAAATGATCCATCTTTTAAAAATAAATTGGAAGTTTTTTTATATCCTGGTTTTTGGGCTTTGGTTTATTATAAAATTTCTAGATTTTTTTATTTGAAAAACTGTTATTTTATTTCTAGATTATTTATGGAAATGGGTAAATTTTTTACTAATATTGAAATTCATCCTGGAGCAGTTATTGGAAAAAGATTATTTATAGATCATGGTTTTGGTGTTGTCATTGGTGAGACTGCTACTATAGGTGATGATGTTGTTATTTATCATGGTGTTACTTTGGGGGCAACTGGAAAAGAAAAGGGTAAAAGACATCCTAATATAGGTAATAATGTGTTAATAGGTGCGGGGGCTAAAGTGCTTGGAAATATTAATGTTGGTGATAATGTTAAGATAGGGGCGAATGCTACTGTTTTAAAAGATGTTTTAAATGGTAAAACTGTAACTGGTATTTATAAATAATTAAATAGTAATTTGGTTTATTTTTAATTTTGCTGTATAATCTTTATTTGTGAGGTGGTTTTATGAAGGCATCTATTATATATAATCCAAATGCGACTGGTATGAATGAAGATGTTTTAAAAAGTATGAATATGACTTTATCTAAACAGGGTATTATGGTTAATGAATTTGAAAGTAGATATCCTGGACATACCGTGGAGCTTGTTAAAAAAGTTAACGATGACAGTGATTTAATTGTGACTATGGGTGGCGATGGTACTTTAGGTGAAGCTTTTAGAGGTTTTGGTGATATTGATCAAAAATCTTTACTTTCTCATATATCAACTGGTACAGCTAATGATACGGCTAATAATTTGGGACTTTATCAAGGTTCTGTTTATTCTTCTATTAGGCTTTATGAGAATTTAAATGAATGTATGGTTATTCCTACCGATATGCTTACGGCAAATGGATTACCTTTTGCTTATGTTTCTTGTGCGGGTACTTTTACTAATTTAACTTATGAAACGCCTAAAAGTTTTAAAAAAACTTTTGGTAAGATGGGTTATTATATATTTTCTGGTTTGGTTGGTTTATCTTGCGCTCCTGATGTTATTCATAAGCCTTTAAAAATTAGTTATGAAAAAGATGGGGAAGAAATTATTACTAAAGCTATGACTATACTTGTTACTAATTCTAAAACTTTTGCAGGTTTTAAATTATTTCCTTCTGCTTCTATTAGTGATGGAATATTTGAAGTTACTATTTTAAAGGGTTTACCTGGGGTTAAAACTTTTTCTGCTTTATCTAAATTACTTTATAAAGATGGGGAAAAGTTTGATTTTGATAAATATAGTAAGTATATTGATACTTTTAAAACTGATAACTTTAAGGTTATTTTTGAAAATGGTGATCCTAGACTTGGTTTTAATCACGATGGTGATCATGCGTTTGTCTCTTTAAATGATGATAATTCTTTGGAATATAAAGTTTCTAAAAAGGTTAAAATGTTGCTTCCACAAAGAGCTAAAAATTAGTTTTTTGTGGTTTCTTTTTATGTTTTTTTTCATATATAAAATTAGGAGGCGATGATATGGCTTATAAAGGAATAGATGTTTCTAAATATCAAGGTGATATTAATTTTAATAAGGTTAAAAATGATGGTATAGAATTTGTTATTATTAGAATCGGCTATGGAATGTATGAAAGTCAAAAAGATCCTAAATTTGAAAGAAATTATGAGGGTTTTAGGGATGTTGGTATTCCTATAGGAGTTTATCTATATAGTTATGCGAAAAATGTAAATGAGGCTAAAAAAGAAGCTTTAGTTACTTTAAAGTGGTTAAATAATAGAAGGCTGAATTTACCTGTTTATTATGATATTGAAGATAAAAGTCAAATTAATTTAGGTAAAAATGTTTTAACTAATATGTGTGAGGCTTTTTGTGATACTATAGAAAAATCTGGTTATTCTGCTGGTATTTATACTAATAAATATTTTTTTACAACTTATTTAGATTATAAAAAATTAGAAGAAAAATATACTATTTGGGTAGCGCAGTACAATGATACTAATACTTATAGAGGAAAGTATGATATGTGGCAGTATACTTCGTCTGGTAAGGTAGCTGGTATTAAGGGTAATGTAGATATGGATATACTTTATAGAGATATATTTGATAATAAAGATGATTTAGGTGATAGAGGAGAGTTACCTGATTTAAGTGGTTATAATGGTAATTCTATAGTTGATGGTTTGAAGTCTATTGGCTATGATAGTTCTTTTGACTCTAGAGAAAAACTTTATAAGGAAGCGGGTTTTACTGATAAATATAAGGGAACAGCTAGGCAAAATGAAGAGTTATTAAGTGTTTTAAAAGGTAATGATATTTATTATAAAACTGATTATAAAGGACTTTCTTTTGTGGACGCTCTTAAATCTATAGGGGTGGACTCTAGTTTTGAAAATAGAAAAAGAATTGCGAGAAGAAATGGTATTGATAATTACAAAGGAACGGCTTTACAAAACATGAAATTACTTAACATGCTTAAAAATGGCACTTTAAGAAAATAGTTAGATTATTCTAGCTTTTTCTTTTAAATTGTTTTATAATTTTGATAGAGGTAAGTTATATGAGTAAAGTTGGTAAAGCCATTAAGGAATATGATGATAAAAGAAGAAAACGATTTATTAAAAAAATTGTTATTGCTGCATTAATTATAATTATTATTTTAATATGTGTGTTTTTGGGTTATAAATTTTATAAAAGGAATAACATTTTAAATAAAATAAATTCTGATATAAAGTTAGAATATGGTGAGGAACTTATTTTAGATTATATTTTGAAAGATGAATTTAAAAAGGTTAAAGTTTCGCCTAAACTTAGTAAAATAAAAAGTGTTGGTAAACATGTTATCGATTTGAGTGTGGATGGTGAAAAATTTAAAATAAATGTCATTATTAAAGATACGACGCCACCTATTTTGGAAGTTAAGAATGTAGAAAAGTATTTTGATGAAGATTTACCTGATGTAGATGAATTTGTTAGTAAAACTTATGATTTATCTAAAATTGATTTAAAAATGAGTAAATTTGAAAAGAAAGTTGGAGAGCAAGAGGTTGAAATTACAGCAAGTGATAAATATAATAATAAAACTAGTAAAAAAGCTAAATTAATTATTAAAGAATATAAGGGTTCTATAACTATGAATGGGCTTAATAATTTAACTGTTTATGTTGGAAGTAAACCTGATTTAAAAAAAGGGGTTTCGGCTTATGATGTTAGATTTGGTAATTTAGATTTTACTTATGATGATTCTAAAGTTAATTATAATAAAAAAGGTACTTACACTATTTATTATAAAGTTAAAGATAAACTTGGTAATGAAACTGTTAGAGAAAGAAAAATTATTATTAAAGAAAAAACTTTCATGATTAATAATTTTCCTACTTATAGTCAGTTTCCTAATTATCCAAATGGATGTGAAATTACTTCTTTATATTTGATGCTTAAATATTATGGGGTAAATGTTAGTTTATCTAGTTTGGCTGATAATTTAAAAAAAGGTGATGATGTACACTGGGAAAATGGTGTTAGATATGGTGGAGACCCTGAGATAGAATTTGTGGGTGATCCTCGTGATCAGCACGGTTATGGTGTTTTTCAAAAACCTATTATTAGTTTGGCCAATAATTATAAATCTGGTATGACTGATTATACAGGTCATAGTTTAAATGATGTTTTAGAGATTGTTAGATCTGGTAAACCTGTTCAAGTTTGGGTTTCTATTAATCTAAAAAATACTTCTGTTTGTGCGGACTGGATTCATAAATCTTCAGGTAGAAAAATTAATTGGATTTGTAATTTACATTCTGTAGTTATTATAGGATTTAATGATGATTATGTTTATGTGTCTGATCCTTATACAGGCTCTAGAAAAAAATATAATAGGTCTCAATTTCAGAAAATGTATAATTTATTTGGTAAAAGAGCTATTTATTTTAAATAACATAATTTACCATATTCCTATCATATTATTTTCATAACTATTTTGTATGATTAATACATGAGTTTGGAAATGCTCTAAAGGAAGTGGTAGATGATTAAATATTTTTCTAAACTTATACTCACGAAAAAACAGTATTTTAAATTTACTGTTTTTTATTTTTGTATGGTTTTTTAATGTTTGTGATTCCTAAAATATAGTCTATACTTGTATTATAAAATTTAGCTAGTTTGATTAAAATATTATTTGGAATATTGTTATCTTCTGTTTCGTAGTGGGAATATCCTCTTTGACTAATTCCTAATATTTTAGCAATTTCTGTTTGTTTTAAATCTCTATCTTCTCTTAAGTCTTTTAATCTATTCATTTTTAATCCTCCATGGACATTGTACATTAGACTAAATTAGTCTATTGACTGTTAGCCTAAATTAGTCTATAATTTTGAATAGTAGGTGAGTCTATGAAGAAAATAAGGAGATATAGAAGAAAAAAGCAAAAGAAACTAATTATAATAGGAAGTATGTCTTTGTTATTATTTTTATGTGTGGGATATGCAGCTTTTAGTACTAATTTATCTTTAAAAGCTATAGGAAATATCAAAGAGCGTACTGATTTTTATGTATCTGCAAATGGTAGTGATATTAATGGTTATGGTACAAAAGAAAAACCTTATGCGACAATAGAAAAAGCATATGATAGTGCACCTACCCAAGCAAACATTTATATAATGACGGATTTAAAAATTTCTGAAACAGTTTTATTTGATCAAAATAAAAATATTACATTAAAAAGTGAAAATGGTAATTATAAATTAACAAGAGATAATATGAAAGATTATATTTTAAAAATTACATCAGGTGAAACAAATATAAGTAATCTAACATTTGATGGTGAAAATAAAGAAGCCGAAGGTAGTTTATTGCGCTCAGAAGGTACAGAAAATAATATAGTTTCACTGACTTTAGGTGAAAATACTATTTTTCAAAATAACGTTGATTTAGAAGACCTTGGTGGTGGAGCTTCTATTCGATATTCAAATGTTATAATAGACGGAACAAAATTTTTAAATAATAATGCAAATTACGGTGGTGGTGGTTTTATAGCTAGATATTCAGATGTGACAATTAATTATGCAGAATTTATTGGTAATGAAGCTGGTGATGGAGGAGCTATTTATTTTGGCGATAAAACTTTAACTATAAATGATGTTTTAATTAAAAATAATAGTTCGTTAGATAAACATGATACTATTACAAACGGTGGAGCTATTGGACTTCATTCTGCTACAATGAATATGTATAACGGAAAAATTATAGATAATAAAACAGATGGTCTTGGTGGTGGAATATTTGCCGGTGTTGGTAATGATGTTTCTCAAGATGTTGGCAGCACTTTAAACATATATAAAGGTGAAATCAGTGGAAATACTGCTGGTGTAGCCGGTGGTGGTATTTATGTTAGTAAACTTAGTACATTTAATAATCAAAATGCTATAGTTCAAAATAATACTCCAGATAATATATATTATTCGCCAACAGAAAATTGAAAAAAGTATTTTGTAAAATAATTATTTAAAAATATGATATTTATAAAATAAGAAAATTGTTGTTTGTCCAAATTAAAATTATTTGCTTTAAAGTCAAGAAATTGACTTTTTTTCTTTAAAAAAGAGGATTTTAGAAAAAAATATCGTATCTTAATATATGAGGAGGTGAAATTATTGATATAGTAAAAAATTTTGGACCAGTAACTTATGACTCTATATTTAAAAAGGTATTTAGATTAAAAGAAAATAGAAAAGTCATTTCATATTTAATAAGTATTATTACTAAAATTGATTATTCATATATTTATAAAAATTTTAAATATGGTAATACAGAATTATTAAAGAAGAAATATAGTGATAAAGGAAAAGTAACAGATTTAATTATTTATTTAGAAGATGAGATTATAAATATAGAGATGAATAAGTATGTAAGTAAAGGTGTAATTATTAAAAATAATATTTATCATTATAATTTGGCTTCAAATATTAAAAAGGGTGAAAAATATAATAGAGCTAAAAAGGTAATTCAGATTAATTTAAATGGTGAATGAAGTAAAATAAAAAAATTAATTCATGAATCTAAAATGAGAGATGATAAAAATTTATATATTACGGATGATAATTACATAACTTATCATGTAAATCTAGAAATAGCATTAAAAAAATGGTACAATAAAGAAAAGTTAACGAGGTTAGAAAAGTTATTTGTTATGATGCAGTTAAATGATAAAGAAAAAATAAGAAAAATATCGAAAGGAGATGAAATGCTTATGATATTTGGAAAAAGTATCGAAGGGGCTAATGAAGAATATGGAGTATATGACAAAGAAGCAGCTGATGAATTTGTAAGACAAATTGATATAGCTGACGCTGAAGAAAAAGGTATTGAACAAGGCGTCAAACAAGGAGTCAAACAAGGAGTCAAACAAGGTTTAAAGAAAGGTATAGCTCAAAAGGCAAAAGATATAGCCAAAAATATGTTAAAAGCAAATATGAATGTTGCTGAAATTTCTAAATTAACTGGTTTGAATCAAAAAGAAATAATTAAATTATCTAATAACCTTTAGTTTAGTAAATATACACCAAATGAAAGGTATAGGGCGAAAAATAGCCAAATTAAATATGGAATATTTATTAAACCTGCTATTTTATTTTCTTTATAAAATTTATAAATCATGATAGTTACTAAAATGATTAGTAAAATAATCCATATAGTAGAAATTAAATACCATTTGAAGATAAAAAATATAATGGACCATAAACCATTTACTATTAACTGTGTATAGTAGATGGTTTTGTTTTGTTCATTTTGTTTATAAAAACTGTATCCCATTATGATATATAAAATTGTCCAAACAATTGGAAATACTATTCCTGGTGGGGATAGTGGTGGTTTATTTAAATTATTATAATTCATAAATGGACTAATAATTAATCCTACAATTCCTCCCATAATAACGGGAATTAAAATATTTTTAATTAATTTTTTCATATTAACCTCCATTTCGTTCGCGACTATGTCGCTCCGACACAAATCGCTACGAAAAATATTTTATTTATCTTAATTTTA
>CALVRL010000036.1 GCA_944358625.1 uncultured Bacilli bacterium
ATATGATAATTCAAATATATAGAAAGGAGAATCAATCAAAAATTGGATTAACTTCCTTAAGATTGATTATACGTGAGTATATGAAGAAATTTTTTAGACTAGTAGGTATCATAACCCTCATGGTAGGAAGTTTTGTATATACAGAAAAAGTAGCCACAACAGCCAAATTAAGTGATGATTTACTTATAGAAATAAAAAGTAAAAAAGATGGTTATAAAGAAAATGCTATCGAACCAATAATAAAAGAAGATACCATAATACCCGGAGTAAACGGAAAAGAAGTAGATGTAGAAAAAAGTTATGAAGCCATGAGTAAAATTGGATATTTTGATGATAAATTATTAGTTTATAAGCCATTAAAAGTAGAAAATACATTAGATAAAAATAAAGACAAATATGTCATAAATGGAAACAATACAAAAATGGAAGTAACCTTGCTTTTTAAAGTAGATAGCAAAGATGATATTACATATATTATTGATGAGTTAAACCAAAGAAGTATAAAAGCCACATTTTTTATAGATAGTACATATTTAGAAAAACATCATAATCAAATAATTAAATTAGTCCAAGAAGGAAACACTATCGGAAATTTAAGCAATAACGAAGACTATAAAGATAGTGATTTTGTTTGGATGAAAACAATTTTAATCAATATAAAACCCCAAATATATAATTATTGTTACACCGAAAAACCAAATAAAGAAATACTCAGAATTTGCAAAATACAAGATTCGGTAACCATAAAACCAAGTATAATTATAAAAAATAATCCATTTTTAAATATAAAAAAAGAATTACTCCCAGGAGCAATTATTTCAGTAGATGTAAATACATCATTGAAAAAAGAATTAAATATAATATTAAATTATATAACCTCTAAAGGGTATAGCATTAAACCATTAGAAGAGTTATTAAAAGAATAATTTTAATATATCTATTATTGTTAGTTTAAAATTAGATGACATTCGGTTTTACTTATTGAATGTCTCATTTGTTATATGATAATTTTTTCACTAAAAATTTACTATAGACAAAAACACTAGTTCGTTTTTTCAAAAAAATACTTCACACAATTTGACATTTTCGTTTGTTTTTTAAAGGTTTTTCTGCTATAATTCTATATGGTGATGATATGGCAAAATATGATGAGCACTCAATAAAAATATTAGAAGGACTAGAAGCAGTTAGAAAAAGACCAGGAATGTATATCGGTTCAACCGACAAAAGAGGACTTCACCATTTAATATGGGAAATAGTAGATAACAGTATAGATGAAGCGATCAACGGTTATGGTGATAAAATAAATATTACCATGCATAAAGACGGAAGCATAAGTGTAGAAGATTTTGGTAGAGGAATACCAACAGGAATGCACGAAAGCGGTAAATCTACTCCAGAAGTAATCTATACCGTTCTGCACGCAGGAGGTAAATTCGAAACATCAGGATACAAAGTATCAGGCGGTCTTCATGGTGTAGGCGCATCAGTTGTAAACGCTTTAAGTAAATGGATGGAAGTAACTATTAAAAGAGATGGAGAAGAATATTTTATCAGTTTTAAAAACGGTGGACATTTAGACAAAAAATTAACAAAAATAGGAAAAACAAACAAAACAGGTGTGAAAGTTAGGTTCATGCCAGATGATGAAATATTTCAAAATATAACTTTTTCATTTTCAACCATATGTGAAAGAATGCAAGAAAGCGCCTTCTTACTTAAAAACTTAACCATTGAAATATATGATGAAAATACAGATAGAAAAGAATCATACCACTATGAAAAAGGTTTAAATGCCTTTGCCGAATATTTAAACACAGATAAAAAAGTACTTCATAAACCATTTGATTTTAAAGGAGAAAAAGATGGTATTAATGTTGAAATAGCTTTTCAATATACCGAAAGTTATTCAGAAAATATAATATCATTTGTAAATAATGTTAAAACGTCAGATGGCGGTACACATGAAGTAGGATTTAAAACAGCTTTAACCAGAGTATTCAATGATTATGCAAGAAATAATGGTTATTTAAAAGCAAAAGATAAAAACTTCGAAGGGCCAGATACAAGAGAAGGATTAACCGCTATCATAAGTTTGCAAATACCAGAAAAGTTATTACAGTTCGAAGGACAAACCAAAGGAAAACTAGGTTCACCAGCCGCCAGAACAGCAACCGATAGTATAACTACCGAGCACCTTCAGTTTTTCCTAGAAGAAAACAAAGAAATAGCCACTAAAATATTAGAAAAAATGGTTAAATCAAAGCAAGTAAGAGAAGCAGCTAGAAAAGCCAGAGACGAAGCTAGAAATGGTAAAGGAAAAAATAGAAAAGAAAAATCAATAAGTGATAAATTCACACCAGCCCAAACAAAAAATCCAAAAATAAACGAATTATTTTTAGTCGAAGGAGATTCAGCAGGTGGTTCAGCTAAACAAGGAAGAGATAGAAAATTCCAAGCCATTTTACCATTAAGAGGTAAAGTAATAAACACAGAAAAAGCATCACTAACCGATGTTTTAGCCAATAATGAAATAAACACCATGATTCAAACAATTGGAGCAGGAATAGGTAGTGACTTTAAAATAGAAGACTGTAACTATGATAAAGTAATAATTATGACCGATGCCGATGATGATGGCGCACATATTGCCATATTACTATTAACATTTTTCTATAGATTTATGAAACCTTTAATTGAAAATGGACACTTATATATAGCCATGCCACCTTTATATGCCCTAAAAAACGGTAATAAAATATACGGTTATGCTTGGGATGATGAAGGAGCAGAAGAAATTAGAAAACAAAACAAAATAAAACTAGAAAAACAAAGATATAAAGGACTAGGAGAAATGAACGCCGAACAGTTATGGGAAACAACCATGGATCCTAAAAAAAGAAGTCTAATCAAAGTAAACCTAACAGACGCTGCCCTAGCAGAAAGAAGAGTTAGTGTTTTAATGGGTGACAATGTCGAACCAAGAAAAAAATGGATAGAAGAAAACATCGAATTTACACTAGAAGATAATTATGCAAAGTAGGTGAAACAAAATGGAAGAAGCAGTCAAGAGAATATACGATTATTCACTAGAATACATTATGGGAGATAGCTTTAGTAGATATGCCAAAGCAATTATCCAAGATAGAGCCCTGCCAGATGTCAGAGATGGACTAAAACCAGTTCAAAGAAGAATACTATATGGAATGTACAAAGATGGAAACACCTATGATAAACCAACAAAAAAATCAGCCAAAGCAGTCGGAAACATCATGGGTTATTACCACCCACACGGAGACTCCAGCATATATGATGCCCTAGTTAGAATGAGTCAGTGGTGGAAAAATAACCTATGTTATGTTGAAATGCAAGGTAACAACGGTTCGATGGATGGTGATGGTGCCGCAGCCATGCGTTACACCGAAGCAAGACTAACTAAAGTAGCCGGTGAACTTTTAAAAGATATAAATAAAGATACAGTTTTAATGAGTTTAAACTATGATGATACCTTATTAGAACCAACAGTTTTACCAGCTAGGTTTCCAAATCTATTAGTAAATGGTGCGACAGGTATATCAGCAGGATATGCCACAAATATACCACCACATAACCTAGGAGAAATAATCGATGCAACGATTAAACGCATTGATAGTCCAAACTGCAGATTAGATAGTATTTTAGACATTGTCAAAGGTCCAGACTTTCCAACAGGTGGAGTAGCCGAAGGTCTAAAAGGAATAAAAGATGCCTTTACTACTGGTAAAGGTAAAATAAATGTTAGGTGAAAATATGAAATAACAGGGACAAAATCAAAAAGACAAATTATCATATCCGAAATACCATACGAAGTAAATAAAGCCTCATTAGTTAAAAAAATAGATGAAATTAGAATTGAAAAGAAAATAGAAGGAATATCTGAAGTTAGAGATGAAACAGATAGAAACGGTTTGCAAATAGCTATAGATTTAAAAAAAGACGCTAACGAAGAATTAATAATCAATTATTTACTTAAAAATACCGATATGATGATTTCATATAACTATAACATGGTAGCAATTGTAAATAGAAGACCAATGGTTTTAGGTATTTTAGAAATATTAGATGCCTATATAGCCCATCAAAAAGAAGTAATTACAAGAAGAACAGAATTTGATTTAAAAGTAGCCAAAGCTAGGATGCACATTTTAGAAGGTTTAATCAAAGCATTATCAATTTTAGATGAAGTAATTAAAGTTATTAGAGCCTCTAAAAATAAATCAAATGCTATTGAAAACCTGCAAACAGAATTTGATTTTACAAAACCTCAAGCCGAAGCTATAGTAAATTTACAATTATATAAATTAACAAATACAGATGTCACAGAATTAGAAAACGAATTAGAAGAAAAGAAAAAAGAAATAGCTATATGGACACAAATTCTAGAAAATGAAGAAGCTATGAAACACGTAATGAAAACAGAATTAAAAATGATAAAAAAAGAATATGCAACCCCTAGAAAAACAGAAATAAAAGATGAAGTTACCGAAATTAAAATAGATAATACTTCATTAGTTCCAAAAGAAGACTGCATTGTCGTTTTGACAAACGAAGGATATGTAAAAAGAGTATCATTAAGAAGTTATTCTGCTGTAAGTCAAGATGAAACAGGACTAAAAGATAAAGATTTTAAAACAGCTATATATGAAGCAAACACTATGGATACTTTAATTTTATTTACATCACTAGGAAATTTCCTATATGTTCCAGTCTATGAAATACCAGATTTAAAATGGAAAGATTTAGGAAAACACATCAGTAATATCATTAAAATAAGTAGTGATGAAGAAATTATATCATCATTCTTAACCAAAGATTTTAAAGAAAAAGTAAATTTCCTATCATTTACTAAAAACGGTATGGTTAAAATGACTAACTTAAATGATTTAAAAGTCCAAAGATACACTAAACCAGTAACCTTAATGAAACTAAAACCAAAAGACAAAGTAATATCAGTAGTAAAAGCAAAAGAAAATATCTTAGTAGTAACGCATAATGGACTTGCTTTAAGATACAAAACTAGCGAAGTACCGTTAACCGGTTTAAGAGGTAGCGGAGTGAAAGCAATAAATCTAAAAGAAGATTATGTAATAAACGGTATATCATTTAATGAAACCGCCGAATATGCTTTATTTATAACCGATAAAGGTACAGGTAAAAGAGTTAAAATAAGTGAATTTGATTTAATGACAAGAGCTAGAAAAGGATTATTAGCTATAAGAGATGTCAAGACAAATCCATATAAATTAATTTATGCTTCAGTTATAAATCATAAGAAAGAAATAGGTATTTTAACAGATGAAATAACATACCATAAATCATCAGAATTCCCAATATGTGATAGATATCAAACAGGATCAAACATTACTAAAGATAAGATAAAAAAAGTATTTACTAGTGTAGATTTAATAACATCCAAAGAATTAGAATCTTTTGCACAAGAAAAACCAAAAGAAGAAAGGAAAGAAGAAAATATATCTTTAGACAAAATAGACAAACAAATATTAACAATAGACGATTTTCTAGATGATTTTGATAAATAAAAAAATTAACCAATTAAAAGTTAATTTTTTTTAATTATCAACATATATTTACATAGGAGGAGATAGCATGAAAAAAATAATACCTTTTAGCAAAGATATTGAGTTTGATACCAATGTGGCTGAAATAAATAGTATTTCGCTCGAGCACACCCTAAAACTAAAAGAAGAAAATCTAGTTTCAGGTGAATTCATAGTAAGTGGTACATATAAAATGACAGACACAAGTTTAAATACCGATAATTTCGAATACAAAATACCATTTGATATCAGCATAGACAAAAAGTATGATACAAAAGATATTGATATAGATATCAATGATTTTTATTACGAAGTTATAAATAACAAAATATTATCCATAAATATTGAAGTTTCTATAGATGGATTAAAAGAAAAGGAGGAAAAAGAAGTGGTAGAAGAGCCAGAAGTATTAGAAGAAACTTTAGAAAACGATAATTTAGAAAGAAAAGAAAGCGAAGAAAGTGCAAAATCGATTTTCGAAGATTTAGATGAAAACGAAAGATATTCAGTATATAAAGTGCATGTAGTAACAGAAAACGATACCATAGAAAACATATTACAAAAATATGAAATAACGAAAGAAGAGTTAGAAGCATATAACGATTTAAAGGACATGCAAATTGGTGATAAATTAATAATACCATCACATGAAAATTAATGAAATACTAAAAAATAAAGGCATCAAAGCAAGAAGATATGAAAAAAAAGGAAAAGTAACCATAATAGATACAAAAGATAAAAAATATGTTTATAAAGAAGGAAAAATAGAAAGTCAAATATTAAATTATCTAAAATCACGCAGTTTTGAGTATATACCTTCTTTTTTAAATAATATTCAAGACACATATCAATTAAGTGAATACATTAGCGATTTAAATATACCAAAAGAACAAAAAATGTTAGACTTAATCAGATTAATCGCACTACTTCACAGTAAAACAACCCATTATAAAGAAATAGATTTAGATTATTATGAGCAAATATATGAAGATTTAGACGGTAATATAAATTACCTATACATATACTATACAGATTTAATAACGTTAATAGAAAGTAAAGTATACATGAGCCCAAGTGAAAGTATGCTTGCAAACAATATAACAAAAATATATCAAACATTAAGTAAAAACAAAGAAAGATTAGATAAATGGCATAGTCACATAAAAGAAAAAAGAAAAGAACGGAGAGTAGTTCTTCATAACAATTTAAAGTTAGAACACTTTCTAGAATCAGACATACCTTATCTAATAAGTTGGGACAAGGCAAAAATAGGAAATCCAGTTTTTGATATATATAAATTATATCAAAATCATATACTAGACTTTGATTTTGAAACAATATTAAATGAATATGAAAAATCATATCCACTATTAAAAGAAGAAAAAGAATTACTTTTCATATTAATATCAATGCCAGATTTAATAGATTTTAAACAAGATGAATATACAAACTGTAAAATTATAAGTAAAATGTTAGATAAAATCTATAAAACAGAAATGTTTTTATCACCAGAAAAGCCTAAAGATAGAGCAAAACAGTAAAATCATAAATAGGAAAAGTAAAAACACATTGAATCTAGTAACCACAAATATTGTGATCAAAACCTGATAAAACAAAATAATCATACATATAAGACATATAATAGACCATTTGCCCCTTCCACACCAAAAATTACGCATAATACCACCTACAGTAATCTATTCAAATAAATTATAAAAGAGTGTATTTATACCCACTTGAATATTTACAATAAATAAGATATAATTTAAAAAGAATAGAGGTGGCTAAATTGAATAAAAAAGGATTTATCACATCAGCTTTATTATATGGGATTTTATCTTTATTTTTAATATTAATTTTAGGAACAGTTTCAATATTAGGAAATAGAAAACTATCAAATGATAAGATAAAAGAAAGTGCTTTAGATGACGTTCAAACATTAACAACTAATCCTGACTGTTTTACAACCACAAGCAGTACAAGTGGACTAACCATCACAGGCTATTTAGATTCATGCGAAAAAACAGTTTTTATTCCAGAATATCTAAATGGACAGCCAGTTATAGCAATAGATTCAGGAGCATTTAAAAATAAAAATTTAATAAACATTACTATAAAATCAAATATAAAAGAAATAAATGCAACAGCTTTTCAAGGAAATGATGAAATGGTATTTTATATAAAAACAACAAGTGATCAAATAGTAGGTACAGGTTCTGATGAAGAAATTAAAGATGCAATTGGAACCGCGTGGGGAGCAAAAGACGCTACAGTCCATTGGGATTATTAAAAATCCCTTTTTTCTTTTAATAAAATCATGTATAATAAAATTAAGAAATGAGGGATTTACATGTTTATAGATGAAGCCATAGTTGAATTAATAGCAGGAAGTGGAGGAAATGGCTGCCTAGCTTTTAGAAGAGAAAAATATGTTGCCATGGGAGGTCCATTTGGTGGTAATGGCGGTAAAGGTTCAGATATCATTTTTAAAGTAGACCAAGGATTAAATACATTAATAGATTTTAAATATAAAAAAATAATCAAAGGTCATAAAGGAGAAAACGGTATGGGTAAAGGAATGAACGGAAAAAATGCCGAAAACATAGTCATACCAGTACCCCCAGGAACAGTAGTGACAGATTATGATACTAACCTAGTAATAGCCGATTTAACAGAAAATAATCAAGAATGTGTAATTGCCAAAGGAGGTAGAGGAGGAAGAGGTAATATGGCCTTTGCCACCCAGTCTAATCCCGCACCCCATTATGCTGAAAATGGAGAACCAGGTGATCACATCAAAGTTAAAATAGAATTAAAGTTAATCGCAGACGTTGGATTAGTAGGAATGCCAAGTGTTGGTAAATCAACATTTATATCTAAAATATCCGCATCAAAACCCAAAATAGCCGATTATCCATTTACGACATTAAAACCAAATTTAGGAGTCGTAAAAGAAGGTAGTAGAAGTTTTGTAGTCGCAGACCTTCCAGGATTAATAGAAGGCGCATCACTAGGACATGGGCTTGGAGATAAATTTTTAAAACACATAGAAAGAACAAGAGTAATAGCTCACATAATAGACATGAGTGGCTATACCAATGATCCATACAAAGATTATATAACCATTAATAAAGAATTAGAAAATTTTGATAAATCATTAATAGAAAAACCTCAAATAATAATAGCTAACAAAATGGATATGCCATCATCAAAAGAAAATTTAAAAAAATTCAAAGAAAAAGTAGATAAGAAAATATACGAAATGTCAGCTATTAAAGGAGAAGGAATAAAAGAAATTATTAGTGCTTTAGCCGATTTATTAGATGAAATACCAAAAGAAAATTTATATAAAAATGAAAAATTTGAAAGTCATGTAATATATAAATTTAAAGAAGAAAAACCATATAAAATAACCAAAGAAAATGACACCTGGGTAATAAGTGGCGATAAAATAGAAAAGTTAGTAATCATGAGTAGATTAGATACAGACGAAGCCATAATGCGTTTTTCAAACAAATTAAGAAAAATGGGTATCGATGATGAATTAAAAGAGTTAGGCGCTAAAGAAGGCGATTCTATTAGAATAATGGAATATGAATTTGAATATAAAGAGTAGGAGGAAGTAAAATGAAAAAATACGAATGTACAATATGTGGCTATATTTATGATGATGCCAAAGAAAGCGTAAAATTTGAAGATTTACCAGATGACTGGACATGTCCAATATGTGGCGCACCAAAAGCCGTTTTTAGAGAGATAAAAGAAGAAATAGAAGAAATAGAAAATGTAGAAAACCTTGATGAGGAAGAAGATATAAGAGAACTAACAAACACTGAAGTTTCATATATTTGTTCTAATTTAGCCAAAGCCTGTGAAAAACAGTATTTAAAAGAAGAGCAAGATTTATTTAACGAACTAGCTAAACATTATTCAAATAAAGAAAATAAAGAAGGAACAATAAACGATATCCAAAATAAAATAGAAGAAGATATAAAAGAGTTTGAAAACGCCTTAAAAACAGAAGATAGAGGCGCTAAAAGAGTATTAACATGGGCTAGTAAAGCTACTAATATGATGAATGTAATCCTTAAAAATTATAAAGAAAAAGGATTAGATTATTTAAAAGATACTAAAATATGGGTTTGCGATATTTGCGGTTTTATATATGTAGGAGATACTCCACCAAAAGTATGCCCAATTTGTAAAGTACCAAGTTTTAAAATATTGGAGGTAAAGTAGTATGAGTAAAAGTCACGCATATAGAGATTTAAAAATATGTTCAAAAGACTGTCTATGTTTATTTGTATGTCCTACAGGAGCCACAGATAATGAAACAGGTCAAATAGATTTTGAAAAATGTATTGGCTGTGGCGCATGTGCAAAAGCATGTCCAGCTCATGCTATAACAATGATTCCAAACGAAATGCCAAAACAACAAGAAAAAGATACAAAAACAGTTAGTGAATTATTTAAACTAGCAAATAGTAAAATAGAGCAAAATAAAATATTAGAAACTTTGTTAAAAGAAAGTAAAGAAGATGAAAGACTTTTAAAAACACTAATACATTCAAACAAAGTCATGATAGAAGATATATTTAGAGAAGCAGGTTATATGCTTCCCCAAAGTCAAAATGCCATAAATTTATTAAAAATTATATCTATTACAAAGGATAGTAAAGCCAAAGAACTAGCTTGCAGTCTATTAGATAAAATAAAAGTAAATGAATAATTTCTTTAAAAATAAAAGTTGCTTTTAAATAGCAGCTTTTAAAATACCCCACATACATAATTAATTAAAATTTACTATTTCACAAAAACTAGACATTTTTTGACAAAAAACACTAAAAGTATGGTAAAATTATACTAGGGTGATGTATGTGGATAATACATTAGTAATGGTAGGAGCAGCACTTATAACAACATTAGTAATAGTTATAATAGTTCT
>CALVRL010000037.1 GCA_944358625.1 uncultured Bacilli bacterium
GTGAAATTATTATTGAACTTGGAGATAAAAAATATTGGGATACCAAAGATGATAAATTTAAGCATAAAATGTCTAATATATATAAAGAACAAGTTAAAAATTTAGAAACTTTAATTCCTAACTTTAAAGTAGCAAGTGCAATTATTCATTATGATGAAACAAGTCCACACATGCATATTGTCGGTGTACCAATTAAATATAAAAGTAAAAATGGTATGTCTAAGCAAGTTGGTAAATCTGATGTATTTACTAAAACAAAATTAATTGAATTACAAAACAAGATGAGAACATTATGTATTGCTAGTTTTAATAAAGAATATGGCTTAAATAATGTTTTAAAAACTAAACAAAAAGGTAGAAATAAAGATATAATGTTAAAGATATGAGAAACTATATTGAAATGCAAGAAGAATTATCTAAAAATAAAGAACGATTAGAAATAGCAAATAAAAAATCACTACAACTAAATAATGATTCCAACGAAATTAAAAAATTAATGAATAATTTAAAAACTACTTTTACTAATAAAGACAAATATGTTTTAAATAAAGATGATAAAGATAAAATTGATAAATTTATTCAGCAAGTAGATTCAACTAATGAAGAATATAAAAAATGCAAAAGTTATCTATTACTCTTAATGATGTTGAAACTGAATTAAAAGAAAACAGGAAAAAAGTTAAAATACTAACTGAAAATAATGATGCTTTAAACATTAAAGTTAAATCACTAGAAAAAAAGATAGATAAACAGGAAGATGAAATTGATGATCTTAAAGAGAAAAATTCTAAATTACAAAGCGCTATTAATTTCTTTGAAAACTTATTTGATAGATTAGTTAAATTTATTAAAAATAAAATGTTTGGCAAAGAAAAAGAACGTGAAGATTATTGGAATTTTTCAAAAGATTTATACACTCATAATATATTTAGCGATAAAACTATTGAATCAATTCAGGATGACTATATTTGGAATAAAGAAAATGATAAGCACAAAGATAAAAGTCGGGATGACTTTGAATTATAGTTTTTTCAGTCAGTTTTACAAGTGATGAATTACTTTATAAGTAGTTCTCTTTTTTGGTTTTGGACACTATTATTTATCTTAAATTTTTGATATAATTAGGTTGCAAAAGCAATATGCTATCAATATTTTAATAGGAGGTAAATTAAATATGGAAAGTACTGAAATTAAAAACCAATTAAAAATGACTTATGATGAATTAGTTGATTATCTTTTGAAAAAATATGGTCCCGCACAATATGATTACTTTCGTAATGAGTCTTGTAAGTCTAAAAATTCAAAGGTATCAAGAACAAATGAAGGACTATATTGTCATCACATAGATGAAAATAAAGCAATTTTATTGAGTAATGATAAATTTGCTATTAATAATCCATTTGAATATCAAAAGGCTAATAGATTAGTTTATTGTAATGTTTTAGAACATTTGATTTTACACATAAAAATTGTAGAAGAACCTAAAAATGAAAATGCTAACCAAATGGAAATCCAAGGAATTGGTGGAGCAGTTTGTTTTATTTGCCCACAAATAAATGATTATTTCAATGGCTATGAATTTAAACAACAATACTTAATTAATATCTTTAGTTTGATAGAAAATAATTTTAATGACTATATTGATATACTAAAATATTTTTTAGATGTAGTAGAAAAAAATCCTATTTATAAATTAATAGTTACAAAAGAGAGATTATCAGTTGGCTGGGATCAACAAATAGTAAAAAAAGTTTACGACCAATTATAAAATTAACAAAATCTATTCCATAAATACTTAAAATGTGGTATATTATTACTAGCAACGGAAGATTATATGTACTTTCGTTATTGGAAAAAAAGTTGTAGATAACTACAACACTCGCTCCATTTATGACATTAACCCTTGATTTTTCAAGGGTTTTTATATTATTAAATGTTATCTATCTTAAAATTTTTGCAAAAAAAAACTAAATAAAAAGCATAATTACAAATAAATTACACTTTTATCTCACATTCTTATTTCTAATATAATCTCCAGCAAACTCATTTTCTAATATGTCCATGTGAAGCATATCATAATACTTACCATTTAAAAAAACTCTTTTCCTATCTCTACCAGTATCTTTAAAACCACACTTCAAATAACATTTATGAGCTCTTTCGTTCACATCTAAAACATCAAGTCTAATAGAGTGCAAATTAAGATATTTAAAGCCATACTCAAGCATAAGTTTTATTGCCTCAGTCCCATATCCATGACTTCTATAATCACTATCTCCTATAAATATTCCTAAAACCGCACTTCTATCAGTCATATTAAACCCATCTAAACTAATCGTTCCAATTAATTTATCCTCATCTAAAGTTACAATTTCTAAACTAATATCTTTTCTGTTTTTAGCCATATCCTCAAGCCACATTCTCTCGCCAGTTAAAGTTACAACCTTACTACTACCACCAATATAATCTGTAACCTCAAAATCATTCATCCATTTAGTATATCTTTCTATATCTTCTTCAAATACACTTTTTGGCGATAAATATATCCTATCCCCTATTATTTTTTTAAAATATTTCATACTCTAACACTCCTTATCTTTAAAATAAAATTTTTATCCATATTCTTTAAGTTTTCTATTTTAAACCTCACATAATTTTACACCCTATCTAAAAATATACAAAAACATTACTAATAATAAAAATATCAAAATAAATATTATACTAATCTTACTAATCCTAACCTTCTTCATATCATTTCTATCAAGCCTAGCAGCACTTCCAATATATCTAAGTCCTAAAAGATTCCTTTTACTTAAATCCTCAGCCGTATATATTCCAAAAGCCATTGGATTATCATACTCTGAATATTCAAAATTCTTAATTTTAGCTAAACCCCAAAACATCATTAAATCTCCACTACATCCAGATATATTAAAAATAGAAAGCCAAATCAAAACCAAATTATCAGTCAAAATTCCAACAATATAAGTAATAACTCCAATAAAAATAAATGGAAAAAGTAAAGATATCAAAATATTTCTCTTACTAATATTTTGCTTACATAAGCAGCACATTATCCCCTTTTCTAAATGCACACCATAAGTAATATTTTTATAATCCGCCCCATTCAAAACATAAGCCAAAGAATGTAATAACTCGTGCAAAAGCAAATAAGGAATAATTACCGCAAATACCAAAATCAAATCATTACTATTCATAAACATGCCATCATATAAAAATCCCGTTAAAATAAGCATTAAGACTAGTATAACTATAGATAAACCTTGTAGCCATAAACCATCCAGTTCAAATAAATAGTATTTCTTTTCCATATCACACCACCTAAGCCATTATCAAAATTATAACACGAAAATAAGATTATCACAAAGATAACCTTACTTTAAAATTTCCAAAATAACCTACTCTTCTTTATTTTTATAAATTTTATATGAAATCTTATAACTAATAAAATACATTATCAAACTTAGTATTATAAGAAAAACCAGTCCAAAATTCCTTAACACACCTTCTAACTTAGCCATATCAATAGTAAATCCAAACTCATTTATAAGAAAACCAATTCCCATACCTATTATAGCTAAAACAAATATAACAATAAACATTTGAATTCGACCTTTTTCCGCACCCCATTTAAAAATACTAGGAATTTGAATAACTTGGATAAGTGATACTCCAAAAAATCCACCAATAGTAGTCGAAATCAAGACATCAATACTTATATCTATAATCCTATCTGGCCTTAAATAATTCATAATATTACCAATAACTAAAGTTAATATAAACCCAAGTAAACTACCCAATATAGTAGCTCCAATAGCCAAAATATACTTTTCTAAAACAATTTCCTTCCTACTAACAGGCAAAGTTAAAATATATCTATTAGATTTCGCCATCTCATCATAACTAAATGTCGATAAAGAAATCATCCCTACAATCATACCAATTACAATAGAACCCCAATATATTGCATCCGTTCCAATAATCGCAATACCGCAAAATAACACCACCATAATTAATGAAGTTTTATAACTCACCAAATTATATAAATCTTTCTTAAGCAAACCTTTTATCATAACTATCTTTCTCCTTTTATATAAAATAGCATTATATCATCAATAGATGGCTTATCAATAGAAGTAATACCATACTTTTTCTTAAAAACATTTTTATCCCTTATTAAAACCTCATATTGATACTTTCCTTTTTTATAACTAACATAATCATCTAAAGCTATCTTAGAAAAATCCTCTTCCCTACATTTAACAACCCCATAATCTTCTAATAATTCTAAAGTAGGAACATTCAAAACTATTTTTCCCTTATCAATAAACACTATATAATCAGAAACATGCTCCAAATCCGTAGTAATATGCGTAGATAATAAAATAGACCTAGACTCATCTTCCTCAATATATTTTCTAAATATATCAAGTATCTCACTTCTTACAACTGGATCAAGCCCACTTGTTGGCTCATCCAAGATTAATAATTTCGGATTATGAGAAATAGCCGTCGCAATTTTTAATTTCATTTTCATACCACTTGAAAAATCTTTAACTAATTTATCAGCTTGTAATCCAAATTGTTTTAATAAATCATTATATTTATCTTCATCCCATGTTTGATAAAAATCTTTCATAACAGCATTTATATGCTTAGGCGTTAAATAAGCAGATAAAAAACTATCATCTAATACCACACCCAAATCCTTTTTTATTTCCTTTTCACACTTTTTACCATCTTTTCCAAATATCTTAACCGTACCTTCTGAATTTATAATATTAAGTATCGCCTTAATAGTTGTCGTCTTACCCGCACCATTTTCTCCAATAAGCCCAACAATCATACCACTTGGTACATTAAAACTAATTTTATCTAATGAAAAACCAGCATACTTTTTAGATAAATCTTTTACCTCAATATTATTCATTTATATTTCCTCCTCAAAAATCATTTTAAATAATTCAATTACTTCTTCTTTAGAAATATTAGATATTTTAGATACCTCATAAATCTTTTCAATATAATTTTGAATCTCCTTTAATTTTTCTTCTTTAATCAAATTCAAATTTTTAGGAGACACATAACTTCCTTTCCCCTGCACCGTTTTGATAAAACCAGCTTTTTCTAATTCATCATAAGCTCTTTTTACTGTCAAAAAACTTATTTTTAATTCGTTAGCTAAACTCCTAACAGACGGAAGCATCTCTCCTTCTTTAAGTTCATTAGAAAATATTGCCTCTTTAATTGAATTTTCTATTTGTTCAAATATTGGAAGCCCACTACTATTTGTTATAATAATATTCATTATCCACCTCCTGTTATATCTGTTATATTCAAATTATAACACTTTATAACAGTTTGTCAATACTAATATACAAAAATAAAAAAAGACTATCACTTTATTGATAATCTAATCTATAACTCATGATTTTCTTCTTATTAACATTATTCCGAGTATCAAAGTAATTAATATAATCATAATTGGAGCAACTTTAAAAAATATCCATTCAAACGAATGCCATATTGTTCCAATAACCCCCAACTCAAGATTGCTATAATTCCAAGATTGATATGGACTGCCTAATATAGCTAATATTAAAAAAAGTAATATTATACATACATCCAAAACGATTAAAAAATTTATTGTTCTTTTTCTTTTATTTTCTTTATCGGCATATTTGTATTTTTTAAACAATTTAACACCCTACGCCATTTAAAATCCTCTTCCTCAAACACTCTAACCCCATTTTTTCTTTTAATATTTGGTAGTAACCCCTCTTGATCATAATATCTTAAAGTAGAAGGCGTTACCCCCATCATCTTGGCAACCTCGCTTATCGAATAGGACACCATAATCCTCCTTTCCATTATAATTATAATAGTTAAAGCTTACTTTAAGTCAAGAAAAAAGAAAATATTTTTAATATTTTCTACAAAACCAAATAACTATTTAAATTTATTAAAATATATACTATTTACATACATAATCTTGAAGCTCAAGCATCCCTTTAATCTCACCATAAGTAATTTTTTGATTCATCTTAATTCCAATAAAACTATCCCTATCATCATCAGTTACAAGTCTAATACCACCATCAATTAAAGATACTTTCATATAAGGCTTACTTGACCTTACACTATTTGCTATATCTAATAACTGATTTTGATATTCATCTGGAAAAATCATATCAACTGTAAATTTCATATCAGCTACTCTATCATCTTTAACCTTAATCTCTATTTTAGAATATTTTTTAATCTCATCTGACTCATCATCAAATGTACAAGTTAATTTCTGACTATTACCACAACCTGTCATCATAAAAATTAAAAATAACAAAAACAAATATTTTTTCATCTATTTTACCTCACTCATAATCTTTTCTTCACCAACCGCTCCAACCAGTGTAGAAGTAACCTCGCCATCTTTAAATATCATAATAGTTGGTGTCGCATCAACTGTATATTCTTTAATAATATTCTCACACTCTTTAGAATCTACATTAAGTGTTGCTACTTTAATATCTTTGTTATTCTTAGCTATATCAATTAAAGTCGTAAGCATAGCTACACAAGGAGGACACGAATTAGAAGAAAAATCTAAAATAACTGGCTTATCAGACTTCAACACTTCCTCCTCAAAATTCTCATCAGTAATCTTCACAACTCCAACACTAACCGCATCTTCCAAAACTTCTTCTTTATTACCAGTATTCATATAATAAACACATCCAATAATACCTAACATACAAACAAAAATAACAATTTCAATAATTAACTTAACTTTCTTACTCATAAAACCTCCTAAATAACTCCTATAATACCCTCTATAATTTTCCATATACCAAATATAATTAATATACTTCCCGAAATCTTATTAATAATATTATAATGTTTTTTAATAAAATCAAAAGTACTTTTTAACTTTTCTAAAAACAAAGTAGTAATCATAAATGGAATAGCTAAACCTAAAGAATAAAGCAAAAGAAGTAACGCCCCTTTTAAAACACTCCCAGTTGTACTAGCTAAAATCAAAGCTGATGATAAAAAAGCCCCCACACATGGTGTCCATGTCAACGAAAATATTATTCCAAATAAAAGTGATGTTAAAAAAGTCAAATCATTCTTACCAAAACTAACCCCTTTAGCCTTATTTAAAAACTTAAATAATATAACTCCCACATAATTAAAACCAATAATAATTAAAAATAAACCAAATATAATATTCAAATAATCAGTATATTCATGTATAACCTTGCCAAACGAACTCGCAAAAACACCAAGTAAAATAAAAACTATACTAAAACCTAAAACAAAACCAAACGCATTAAATAAAGATTTTTTCAAATTTTCATTTTTACCTGCAAAATATGAAATATAAAGTGGAATCACTGGCAAAACACAAGGAGAAATAAACGAAGCCAGGCCTTCAAAAAAAGTAATAATATATTCCATAAAAGCCTCCCAATTTTTTCTTACATAATAATTATACTAGTTTTAGATATTTTAGTAAAACTTTTTCAAAATAAAAAGAATTACCTTATCAATAATTCTCTAATCACTTACTCTAACCTTAACTCCATTAACTTCCTTATAAACACGTCTTTCATTTTTATCAACCTTTTTCATAATCTCATCTTCTAAATCAAAACCAAGCATTTCTGATAACCCAAGTAAATAAATAGCCACATCCGCTAGTTCCTCACCCAAATCATCTTTCTTCTTTCTATATGCTTCATAAGCTTCAGCTACCTCGCCATATAAAAAGCAAAATTCTTTTTCTACATCCGTAATATTAAATCCTTTATTAACCTTATTTTGCCAAACATCTTTCTGAAGCTGTTTTAAATTCATACTCCACCTCTCACAAATTTTTTATAATCATCGTTATCTTCCATACCATTAAACCTTCTAGCTGAAACAAAATTCAAATTAGAATAATGCTTCTTCAAATCTTCCAAAGCATATTCACACCCTGAGCCACCACTAGTTACAAATATATAAATATCTTTATTAGATAAATCATTTGCTTCTATAAACGTATTAATAACCCTAGGAGCTACGCCCCACCAAATTGGAAAACCAATTAAAATCTTATCGTATTCATTATTAATAATATTATTTAAAATCTCAGGGCGAGAATTTTCATTAGTCATTTCAAGAGATGACCTACTCATTTTATTATGCCAGTCTAAATCTAAATTCGTATACTTATCCTTAGGAATAATCTCAAGTATATCACCATTTAAAGCACTTGCAATTTTTTTTGCCACTTTTTCAGTTACTCCACTAACAGAAAAATAACTAACCAATATTTTCATATAATCAAATCCTTTCTAAAAAACATATTATATTAAATATTCTTTTCAAACCCTTTATTTTTAATAATAAAATTTTTAACTACTCTATCCTTATCTCTATTTTTCAAATATATAAATCCAAAAACATTAAATATAATTGCCCCAATAAAATTGACAATTAAATCTTCCATTGTATCATTTAAACCTATATCCAAATAACCATCTAATCTTACAAGTTCATTACCATTTTTGTCATACAAAATAGTATAATCAATATCATTAATAGAAACTACATTATTATTATTTTCAGGATCTAACGTCACCGTATGAATTTCATTTATATACTCATCTTTCTGCATATCAAAATGAACAAACTTGTCCATACCATATTCAAAAAATTCCCAAATAACACCTATCATCATAGAAAAACAAAAAGAAAACAAACATAAAAATATTGGGGAAAGCTCAATACTTTTCAATTTATCATTAAGTAAATCAAATAAACTAAATCCAATAGCCGCCATTAAAAAACCATTTAAAGTATGAAGCATTGTATCCCAAAAGGAATAATACCATAAAAATTATTAATTTCACCTAATATTTCCGCCGAAAAAACAAACATCATAATAATTATTTCTAAAGTATTAGGTAAATCAACCTTAAAAGAATGCTCAATAAAAAATGGAAGTAAAAGTAAAATTAAAGAAAGAAAACATAAAGCCGCATTTTCAAATTCACCATTTAAAAGCTGTAAAATCAAACATAATATAACTAATCCTCTTAAAATAAAATAAATAGAAAACTTAACCTTATCTTTTTTATACTCTCTTTTAAATTCTTTAATAAATTTTTTATACCTCATAATACCACCTTTATTTGCACAAAATCTAAAGTGATATAACTTTCACCTTAGACTTATTTTCTTTATAATCTCTATTCATTACTTTATCAATTTCATCATAAGTTAAATTTAAATTTAATCTCTTATTAAATTCATCTATAAATCTTTTAGCTCTAATATATCCCCTCTCAGGAGTAGTTTTTTTAGAATATAAAAGTTTTAAAGAAACAAACTCTAACAATTTATCTCTCAAATAATTATCAATATATTTATTATTAATAGCATCTTCAAGTTCTTTAAACTCTAGCCTATCTTTATATTTTTCTTTAAAAAGCTTATATAAATCACATAAATTAACATCATCAGTTATATATTTATCAATTTCATAATCAGTATCAACCTTACCGCTAACCGCATCCGCACTAACAATAAAATCTTTATGTTTATTGTAGTATATATCATTTTCATTTCTATTTATTTTAAAATAAACCTTTTTACTAACACCTATTTTTTTACCATTTTCATAAATAGGATACTCTTTCATTGAACAAGTTCTATAATTACCATTTAATAATTTAATCTGATTAAAAGTTAATCTAAAAAATAACTGCTTAATATCCATTAAATCAGATAACTCTTTTTTTATCCCAAAATCTAAAGTGATCTTACCATCATAAAAATCAAATTCTCTTTCAGGATATTTAATTTCATACCAAGCAAATAACCTATCAATTAAATCTTGCATCTCATCAATACCAATAAATAAATCATATCCATCATCAATAAGTCTATTAAACATAACTTTAAAATTTATATTCTCATTCAAATCATATTTTTTTAAATCCTCATCATAAAAATTTTTTAACTCCTCTTTTGTCATAAAACACCCTCCTATAAAAATTTTACCACAAAAAAAATGACTTAAAAAGCCATTTTATTTAATTTCAATAGTTTTAGAAGGTTTTTCTATAGTATCTTTTGGCATACAAACTTTTAAAACACCATTTTTAAATTCAGCTGATACTTTGCTCTCATCTATATCACCAACATAAAATTTTCTTTCCATAGAACCATAAAATCTTTCTTGGCGAATATAATCTTTAGACTCATCTTTATCTTCAGATGACTTTTCCGCCTTAATAGTTAAATAACCATCATTATAATCAACAGTAACATCATCTTTATTTAAACCTGGCATATCAGCTTCAATAACATAATTTCCTTTATCCTCATAGATGTCACACTTCATATCAACACTTGGAGTAAAAATGTCAAACATACTATCTAAATCAAATCTTCTTGGTAACATTCTCATATTCATTCCTTCTTTC
>CALVRL010000038.1 GCA_944358625.1 uncultured Bacilli bacterium
TTTTACTTCCAGTATATTCATATTCACCAGTTAAAGTTTTTCCATTTTCATCAGTTAACGTAACTTTAAAAGTAAAATTCCTTAAAATCTCGCCATCATTTCCACCAACCGTTTTACTTATAGATAAACTTCCTTTTGGCTCTTCATTTCTAATGTTTGTAAATTCTACACTATTATTACCAAAATTAATTATTCCTTTATCATTTTTAGAAGTAGTTTCGTATCTATCTTCATTTGCCTCTAACTCTATAACCTCATATCTACTTTTTTCTGGTAAACCATTGATTGTAATACTCTCACCATGTTTTAAACTAATAGTTTCTCCTGATTTAATAGTTCCTGTTTTACTTCCAGTATATTCATATTCACCAGTTAAAGTTTTTCCATTTTCATCAGTTAACGTAACTTTAAAAGTAAAATTTCTTAAAATCTCGCCATCATTTCCACCAACCGTTTTACTTATAGATAAACTTCCTTTAGTAAGTTTATTAGTAATTGTTATATTTTTTTCATTTATCTTATTTTCAGTATTATACTTTACTTCATAATTAGTTGGAACTTCCTCTTCAACTGTATAATTTAACTCACTATCACCATCATATTTATCTAAATTTTCAAAACTATTTTGCCAATTATTAGAATTATTCAAAACAATAAATTTCTTCTCACCATTTTCTAAAACATAATTACCATTACATTTTAAATAAACTTTTACATACCCAGGGCGATTTTCAAAATTATTATCATCCCAAACTTTTTTAACATTTATATTTATTTTAGAATAATTATTATTGATAAAGTATGTCCAAGTTCTAGTATGCTGATCAATATTATCTGGATATTCTATTCCATCATTACCAGGATAGACAAAATATCTTTCCTCAGTATCTAAAACATACCCGTCTACTGTTTTAGTTTCTACTAATTTATATACCGTATCATAAGAAATACCACCATAACTAGCATATCCAGTTTCATCTGTTAATAAAGTATCTACAAGAGTTTCTTTACCTGTAAATGTAAAAGTATTACCACTACCTTTAAATTCACATTCATATAACTTAAATTCTACACCTTCTAAAGGTTTAGTTTCGTTTCCATCTTTATATTTATATACATAAATAGATCTAGAATCACCTGATGATGTTGCAGAACTTTCTAATACTTCACCAACAATTTCGACACTATCTTCGGTATAATCCTCATCAAACCCAGATAACTTAACAAAATTATAGGCATTTTCTTTATTTAATTCTTCTCCTATAGCTAAATTAACCCTAGCTTTATAAGTAATAGTTAAAGCTAAACTATCTGGAAGTGTAATAGTTAAAAGACGAGTATCTGGATCATATGTGTAATTATCCCATTTTTCATCATTAACTTCTATAGAACCCATAACAAAATCTAAAGCTGAACCCATCTGATCATCTAATATGATAGTATCAGATCCTTCATAAATATCAGCCGCACCTTCATTTAATTTAATTGTATATTCTATATCTGGTGCAGTCAAAGTATTATAAATAGCTTCTTTATCGATTAACTTAGTAACTTCATCTGTAATCGAAGCTGTAACTTCTGGATATTCTTTGTCATCAATTACTATATAAGCTTTATTTGTATACGTTTTTGCTTCACTATGAATATCTTTTAATCTACTTTGATAAAATACAGAAATACCGCTTTCACCTTGAATTTGATTAATATAGTCTGTTAAATCAAATGTTAAAAAATTACCTTCTATTTTTGGGGTAACTAGATAAGTTGTATATGGATTTCTATTTAATACTATTTTAGCTGAACCCGGAACATATTCCATTCCATCAGGCATAACATCATCAATATAAGCATTTTCTGTTTCATCTGGTAATTCATCTACAGATATTTCCCAAGTTGCTACCCCAGTTTTATTAAAATTATCACTTTCTTTATTAACATATTTTGTAATATAATTTTCCTTCTTAGTATACTCATATTCTTCATCATCTTTAGCTTCTATACCATCCGCTGTTATAATTGCTTCATTTATAAATATACCCGAATGACTATTATCAAATTCAGTATCATAAGTAATTTTAAATACTTCTCCTAAATCAATATCTCCAAATTCAATTTCAAATCCACCTTCAATAATACTTAATTTAAATTCTGTATTTTCAATTAACTCATTATTTATCTTAATAGATTCTTTAATTAAAGTTAAACCATCACCTAAAATATCTCTAAATACAGTATTTTTAAGTTCGCTATTAGAAGCATTTATTTCAGATACCCAAGAAATGATACCTTTTTTATCATCCGCATCATCAATATATTTATTAATCAATGGCACTCCTGTTTCAATAACAACACCATGATATACTTTATCTTCGCCCACATGAATTGTAGCTTCGTTGTAAACTTCCCCTTCTAATTTACCTTCTTCAGTTACTTTAGTTGCATAATTAATAATATATACAAGCTTTCCAGTAAAATCAGGTTTAAAAGTATAACCATCTTCCAAATCTTCAAAAGTAATAGACAAATCTGATTTCTTTATAGAATCTCCATCTATATGATCTATATCTGTCTCATATACAGTTAAACTTCCTTCTATAAATTCTTGACCCTCAAAATAATCACTTAATGTAGTTCCTTTTTCACCTGGCATTACATAAATATTCCACCAAAAAATTTCTTTATCTTTATCATAATAACCTTCTTTAAATACTGTTGACTTACTTGTTTCGACAGTAACAGAATCATAACTCCATGTTGGATTTTCATCACTTCTAGTACCTGCAATATTTGTTAAATTTTCGAGTCTTTCATATTGGTCTATAGATGAATTAAAATCCCACAAATAACCTTTATCATCAACACTAGCTTGATAAATAACAACTATTTTATCATCATCTTCCATTTTAGGAATCATAAAGATAAACTCTATTTCACTATCACCATATGGATAATTGTAATGAATATCTACATCATCTGTAATTTCTTTATTGTTATTATAAATTTTTATTGAATCTTTATTTAGATGTATATAATCACCCATATTGTCACCAATAACTACATTAGTATTTTCATCCACTGATGTTACTTCTAATTCAAATTCATAAATACCGTTTTCTATTTTTTTAACAGTTTTATTAATTCCTAAAGAACCTTGTGGCTCAACATAAATTGGAAAAGTTCCAACTCCTGGTATTTCCAAATCAACACGTCCACCATTTTCACCACCAGTTGTAGCTTCTGTAACCTGGCCAGATACATTTAATGTTCCTGAAATATTACTAAGTTTCAAAAACTCTTCGTCAGTATATCTTATTGTAACTTTATTATCTTTAATTGAATAATATCCGACTACATCTGCACCATCTTTGATAGCTCCATATTCAATATTTGCAAATGATAAATTACTTGGAAATTGATATACAAATGTATCATCTGTTGTAAAGCCAAAACCAGAATTAGGTAATGACCATTCTAAATGAATATCGACAGAATCTCCATAATTAACAGGAAATGTAGTAGAACTATTTATTTTATCACCATTTATCATAACATAACAATCCTTTATTGATAAAAAGTCTAATAAATCATATTCTACAGCATTTTTTAAAGTAAAACTGCCCATTTGATTTATGCTAATCTCATTATTGTTAAATGAAAGATTTTTATAATTTACATTTTTTTCATTATAGCCAAATTTGAGAATAGAAAATACACTAATGAATAAAACTAACCCTACTGCCCACAAAAAATTCTTCATTCGCATTATTTTCCCTCACTTTCTAAAACAGAATTTATTATACATTATATAATATACAAATTTCAATATTTTTTGCTAAAAAAACGAGGAAAAATCCTCGTTTTTATAAAGCAAAGTCCAAAAGAGAAACCTTAACGAATTAAAAACCTGATCTTCCAGGTGGGCATCACATTATAAGTTTTTGGATCCTTAAAAATTTTAAGTATTCAACACCACTTATAAATTAGATTCCCTATCGTTATACTTAGTAGGTTTTTCATAGCGGTATTCTTCTTTTAGACAATTAAATTATATCATATATAATTTAATTTTACCAGTCATGTTTACAAAATTTAACTAATATATTTTTACTTAATATACTTCAAAATCAAAAAGAAAGATTATTTTTCTTTAGAATCTTTCTTTTTCTCACTCATTTTTAATACTTCTTTTCTAGATAAATTAAGTCTACCTTTTTTATCATAACCAAGCGATTTAACTAGAATTTCATCTCCTACTTTAACCATATCACTAGGCTTTTCTACCCTTTTAATATCTAATTGTGATACATGCACTAAACCTTCACATCCTGGCCATAATTCCACAAAACAGCCAAAATCTTCTACTTTAGTAACTTTACCTGTATATATTTTATCTTCTTCTACTTCTCTTACAATATCTTTAATTCTTCTAGCAGTTTCTTCTATTACATCTTTATCTGTGTGATAAATAACAACCTGTCCATCATCTTCCAAATCAACTTTAACAGCATTTATATCATTAACTGAATTAACATGACTTGACTCTAAAATTATCTTAGTAATCATGTCTCCACCTTTACCAATGACATCCTTAATCTTATCTGGATCAATCATAAATGTCATAACTTTAGGTGCATATTTACTTACTTCTTTACGTGGTTCAGGTATTGCCTTAAGCATTACATCTAAAACTTGTAAACGAGCTTTTTTAGCTTGTTCTAAAGCTTCTTTTAATATTTCTTTAGTAATACCTTTAATTTTAATATCCATTTGTAAAGCACATACACCATCTTTAGTTCCAGCCACCTTAAAGTCCATATCACCTAAATGATCTTCCATACCTTGAATATCTGTTAAAATAGTATAATCATCACCATGAGTAATTAATCCCATAGCAATTCCAGCAACTGGAGCTTTTATAGGAACACCCGCAGCCATTAAGCTCATACATCCAGCACATATACTAGCTTGTGATGATGATCCATTACTTTCTAATATCTCTGATACTACTCTAATAGTATAAGGAAATTCTTCTTCTGAAGGTATTACTTGTAATAATGCTTTTTCACCTAACGCACCATGTCCAATTTCCCTTCTTCCAGGAGCGCCATATCTACCAGTTTCACCAACTGAAAATTGAGGAAAATTATAGTGTAACATAAATCTTTTACTATCTTCTAAACCTAGTCCATCTAATATTTGATGCTCACCCAAAGCACCTAATGTAGTCACAGATAAACTTTGTGTTTGACCTCTTGTAAATAAAGCTGAACCATGAGTTCTAGGCAAATAATCTACACATGCAGATAATGGTCTAATCTCGTCCATTAATCTTCCATCTGCCCTAGTATGTTCTTTAACAACTATTTGTCTAAAAAGTTCATATTCTATCTCATTATAAATAATTACTAATTTAGCCTTTAACTGTTCTAATTCTTCTTGATGCATATCTTCATTTTCTTTTTCATATTTATTTATTAAATTATCTTTAATTTCATCTAATTTAGCGTATTTTTCTAATTTATCTTTAATTCTTAAAGCTTTATCGATGTCATCTTTTATTAAATTAGTAACTTCCTCTTTTAAATCAGAATCTATTTCTAATTTTTCATATTCCATTTTTTCTTCGCCAATTTCTTTGACAATTTGATTTTCAAATTCAACTAATTTTTTTACAGCTTCATGACCAAACATCAAAGCATCTAACATATCTTCTTCTTTTACTTCTTTAGCTGATGATTCTACCATATTAATTGCCTCATGAGTACCGGCTACTGTTAAATCTATATCTGAAACTTCTGATTCACTTGCAGTTGGATTTATAATTAACCTTCCATCTACCATTCCAACTTTTACTCCAGCTACAGGTCCATTAAATGGAACTTTACTGATAGATGTAGCAATTGATGATCCAAGAAGTGCGGCAAGTTCTGGTGAATTATCAGGATCAACAGATAAAATAGTATTTACTATTTGTACTTCATTTCTAAAATCCTCTGGGAAAAGAGGTCTCATTGGCCTATCTATCATTCTAGCAGCTAAAGTAGCAGCTTCACTAGGTCTACCTTCCCTTTTAATAAAACCACCTGGAATCTTACCTACTGAATAAAGTTTTTCTTGATAAAGTACCATTAACGGAAAAAAATCAGAAAGAAGCCTTGCTTCTTTAGATACAACAACTGTAGATAATACAACAGTATCACCATATCTAACTAAAACAGCTCCATCAGCTTGTTTAGCTACTTCCCCATTTTCTACAGTTATTTTTCTTCCATAAAAATCCAATTCGAATGTTTTTTTCATATATACAACCCTTTCTATGAAAAGACACTCTAAAAAGAGTGTCTACTATTTTCTAAGTCCTAAACTTTTAACAATTTCACGATATCTTGTAACATCTTTTTTCATTAAATATTGTAACAAACTTCTTCTTCTACCAACTTTTTGAAGTAATCCACGGCGTGAATGATAATCGTGAATATGTGTTTTTAAGTGTTCAGTTAGTTCTTTAATTTCTTCAGTTAAAATAGCAATTTGCACTTCAGCTGAACCAGTATCGCCTTCTTTTCTAGCATACTTTTTAACTAACTTTGCTTTTTCTTCTTTACTTAAAGCCATTTTTTAAACCTCCTTTATTTAATATTTGCTTAAATCCAAGAAATAAAGATGGAGTTCTTTAAATCCGAGAAATAAGTACATAAATAATATACATTAAATTGAATAAAAATGCAATAGTTTTTCAAAATTAATCAGTTACTAAAAAATTCATAACTAAATCAGTTTGTATATCTTCTTTTTTTGCAACAGTTGAATTATCTAATTTTTCTTTTAAAACATTTTTTATTTTTTAGCTACGAAAAAGAAATTATTTTAACATAACCTCTAATTTCATGATATCACCATCTTTTTTATAAATAGCAAGTTCCTCATCCTCATCTAAAAATAATACTCTATCAGGATATTTTCCTTTTAATCTAACACCATTTAAAATTTTGAATTTTAAATCATCATCTACTTTTATTTGCTCTATATCCAAAACATCTTTTATTTTAAGTAATTTAAAATTACCTTTTTTTATGTCATCTAAACTAGAAGAATCACTAATATCAAAAATACCTTGTTTAGTCCTAATTAAATTACTCATAGTTCCTATGATATTTAAATCATCTAAAATATCTTTAATTAAACTTCTTATATAAGTTCCTTTACTAACCAAACATTTAAACGTAAATCTATTTTCTTTAAAATCTAATAATTCTATTTTTTTAATAGTTACTTCTTTTTGAGGCAATTTTACATGAATACCTTCTCTTGCATATTCATAAAGTTTTTTACCATTAACTTTAACAGCTGAATATATAGGAACTTCCTGCATGTAAGACTTTTCATATTTTTTTAATGTTTTTTCCAAATCATTTTTATTAATATGAACCTCTTTCTTATCTAATACTCTACCTTCTATATCTAAAGTATCTGTTTTAATTCCTAAAGTTACTTCAGCTATATATTCTTTATATTCTGATGTAAGTAAAGTATTTAATTTAGTATATTTATTTATAGTAATAACTAAAACACCCGTAGCCAAAGGATCTAATGTTCCATTATGACCCACTTTTTTAGTTTCAAACTCCCTACTTATTATATTAACTATATCTCTACTAGTATATCCTTTTTCTTTATTTATAATTAAAAGACCATTACTTTCTAATTTCAAACGTTGTTCCTTCTTTCGTATCTTTTAATATAATATTTTTAGAAAGTAATTCATCTCTAATTTCATCTGCTTTAGCATAATCTTTATTTTCTTTAGCCATAGCTCTTTCTTTTATTTTTTCATTAATATAACTTTCTAATTCAGCAGATATTTTTTCTTCTTCTAATAATGAAAGAGATAATACTTTATCAAAATCTTCAATTAAATAAAGTTTTGTACTATTATTTAAATCACTTTTAATTACATCATATAAAGTAGTAAGCATCATAGAAGTATTCATATCATTAGAAAAAGCATCTTTAAATTTATCTTGAAAAAGTTTTGATTTTTCATAATCCACTTCTCCAGATAAATTATTTTTAATATTTTTAATTTTATTTTTTAACTTATTATAAGCGTTTGTTGCACTATCTAAACTTTCTAGACTATAAACTAAAACTTTTCTATAATGAGACTGCAAACAAAAATATCTATATACTATAGGATTATATCCTTTTTCTATTAAACTATTTAAATCTTTAGAATCTCCTTTAGATTTACTCATCTTACCTTCTTTATCATTTAAAAACTCCATATGAACCCAGTAATTACACCATTTATGATTTAAATAACTTTCAGATTGTGCGATTTCATTTGTATGATGAGGAAATATATTATCTACTCCTCCACAGTGAATATCCAAATGTTCACCAAGGTTTTTAATAGCTATAGCAGAACATTCAATATGCCATCCTGGATAACCATATCCAAAAGGACTATCCCATTTTAACTCTTGATTTTGAAATTTAGAATTAGTAAACCATAAACCAAAATCAAAAGGATTTTTTTTATTATTATCTTCTTCTACATCATCTCTTACAGCTAATAACAAATCATCTTTACTTCTTCCGGATAGTTCATAATAATTTGGAAACTTTGCTGTATCAAAATAAACATTCCCACCTGATTTATAAGCATATCCTTCTTCTAATAATTTATTGATCATTTTAATATATGAATCAATATTCAAAGTAGCTGGACTTATTATATCTGGCTTTTTAATATTTAATCTTTCTAAATCTTTAAAAAAAGCTTCTGTATAAAATTTAGCAATATCTAAAACTGATTTATGTTCTTTTTGAGCAGCTTTAGCCATTTTATCTTCTCCAGTATCACTATCACCTGATAAGTGTCCTACATCTGTTATATTCATACATCTTTTAACATTATATCCTAAATATCTAAGCCCTTTTTCTAAAACATCTTCAGAAATATAAGTCCTTAAATTCCCAATATGAGCATAATAATAAACTGTTGGTCCACATGTATACATTGTAACTTCTTTTTCACTATAAGGAATAAACTCTTCTACCTTTTTTGATAACGTATTATATATTTTCATATTTTCACCTCAAACTCTATATAAAATTATATCATATTTATTTATTTTTTTTACTAATTTTTATTATGTAAATTTGACATTTAGTCAAAACATGCTATAATAATCCTTGCTTTTTTAAGGGGGAATTATTATGGCAAATGAAAAGATTAAAATTTTAAGTGAGATGCTGGAAGAAATAAAAAGTACACACAGTTACAAAGAGCCACAAAAACCAATAGTTAGAAAAAAATTAACTATTGATGAAAAAATAAAGTTTGCTTTAGATTATTATAGTCTTAATGATAATACTAGTTTATTAGATATCTTATTAACTTGCTCTGATAAAAATCTAGAAAGACAAATTATTGAATTTATGGAAAGATATGATTTATTAGTAAGATATCCAAATTCACAATATGATTATTTGAAAAATTATGATAAAAATGTTTTTTCCGATTTAAAAATTAAAACTGCTAATCCTACAACTATTGCAAAAGAATACAACCATCAAAACTGGCTAGAAATATTTGATGAAGATAAAATATTTGAAGAAAGTAGAATAAAACGTCCTACTTATAAATATTTTCCAGATAAAATGGCAAAGCCTATTAAATTTGACAAAGAAAAAGCTATTATGATCAAAGCAGCTATTATTAGTGAAGACATAATTCCTGCTAGATGTATAATAGAAGGAGCATATCCACATTTTGCTAAAGAAGAAATGCCTAGTTATATTGAACATGTAAAAATACTAAAAGGAGGAAAATAATATGTATGAAAATAGACAAGAAATTAAAGATGTATGTGAACTAATTCAAAAAAGTGGTACTAGAAAATTAAAAAAAGATGCTAGAATAAAATTTGCTTATAAATATTGGAATATTACCGATAAAGATTTAACAGAACTTTATGAAATATTAATTAAAAGTCATTTTGAAAGAAAACCTAAATCTATTACTATTCTTGGTGAATTTATGGATGACCAAAGAATTACAAACTATAGAACTTTTGGCGCAGATATGAGATATAGATCTTTAGAAAACGTCTTAAAAATTACCGAAAAAATTAGAAATAATGGTAACTGGTTAAGTCTATACGATACCGAAAGAGAATTTAATCCAACATCCACTCACTCTAATCCTATAATATATAGTTATCTAGTTGGTGATGAAAAATTCACCATTGATAAAGATAGAGCTAATGATATTTTAGGCATATTGATGGAAAATGATGTTCCAACAGCTAAATGTATTGTTACTGGAAGTTTTCCATATTATGCACAAAATGATATAGATGCATTTATTAAAAAATTAAAAAATCCTACTAAGTGATGTGAACCCTGTTTGGTAGACATCATAAAAAAACCGGGTTTAAAAAATCAAGGGCGAACGAAGTGAGTTCATC
>CALVRL010000039.1 GCA_944358625.1 uncultured Bacilli bacterium
AGTATAATTATAGAGCTATGTAACATTTTCCTAGGTAAACTTATATATATATTTTTGTGTATATTTAGTATATATCCTACATACAAAACAAATAATCCAAACTTATTTATTCATATATTTTTATTTTTAACTTTAATAGGAGCTATTATGAATACATATATGTTTAATCCTACTAAAGATAAATATTATGCAATGGTTATTATGAATATGGATGCAAAAAAATACACTTTATCTAATTATATATATGCCATGATAAAAACATTTATAGGGTTTATGCCATTTACTATAATTTTTGGTCTACTTTTAAAAGTACCATTATACATATGTATTTTAATGCCATTATTTGTAGTATTTTGTAAAACCACTTACAGTGCCTATATTCTCCGCAACTTTAATAAAACAAAAATAGCATTAAATGAAAATAATTTAGATAAAAAAACATGGATTATTATTGGAATTTTATTATTAATAGCTTACCTTTTACCATATATAAATATTGTAATCAATGAATATATATTTATTATTTTCTTTATTATAAGTTTAATATTATTTATAATAGGTTTCAAAACAATTAATTCATTTAATAAATATAAGCAAATATATAAACAAATTTTAACAAACGAAAATGTTTATGCGGTAGAAAATGCTAAAAGCACAAAACAGATTAAAGAAAGATCTTCAAAACAAATAGAGTTAGATAAAAATTTCACCAGCACTAAACACGGTTTCGCATACTTCCACGAATTATTTGTAAAAAGACATAGTAAGATATTAACTAAAGCTATAAAAAAACAGTCTATTGTAATTATCTTTATCTTTATCATTTTAACTATTGTAGTTTTAACAAATAAAGACATAGCTAAAAAAGTAAATGCTATTTTATTAGTGTCTTTGCCATATTTTGTCTTTGTGATGTACATGTTAAATAGAGGAACAAGTTTAACTGAAGCAATGTTTATGAACTGTGATCATAGTATGCTGACTTACCGCATATATAGGACGCCCAAAGTAATTTTAGGAGTTTTCAAAGAAAGATTAAAAACTTTAATGATAATAAATTTAATTCCAGCCCTTTTAATTGGTAGCGGGTTATCATTTCTTTTATATATATCAGGTGGAACTAATGAAACATTAAATTATATAATTTTATTTGTATCAATTGTAGCTATGAGTATATTTTTTTCAGTTCACTATTTAGTTATGTATTATTTACTTCAGCCATATAATGTAAATACTGAAATAAAAAGTTCTACATATAGTTTAATACAAGGTTTAACTTATTTTGTATGTTATTTCTTTATAGGAGAACAACTATCGACATTTTATTTTGGATTAGCCACTATAATCTTTAGCATTACATATTCCTTAATATCATTATATTTAGTTTATAAATTTGCTCCTAAAACATTCAAATTAAGAATTTAACTAGAAAGATTTTAAAAAAACGCAAAAGTTTCGAATTGACTCGAAACTTTTATGTTGTAAATGATAGTAATAAGTAGTAAAATATATATAGAAAGGAATAAACATATGATAAAAAGAGAAATGTATTTAAAAAAAATCAGAAATTTATATGATAGTGATTTGATTAAAATTATAGTTGGTGTAAGAAGATGTGGTAAATCAATATTAATGACACAGATAATCAAAGAGTTGAAAGAGAAAAATATAGACGATAGTCATATTATTTATATCAATTTTGAAGATTATAGTTTTATAGATCTTACTGACCCTAAAAAATTTCATAAATATGTGAAAGATAAAATTGTGGATGATAAAAAATATTATTTACTTTTTGATGAAATACAAAATGTTAAAGATTTTGAAAGGGTAATTAATTCTTTTAGAGCCACACTAAATGTAAGTATTTTCATTACAGGTTCTAACAGTAAAATATTATCAGGCGAACTATCAACGCATTTAGCAGGAAGATATATCAATATTAAGATGATGCCATTTACATTTAAAGAATATTTGGCTTTGCAAGATAGTAAAAATAATAAAAAAAGTTTAGATGAATCTTTTATGGAATATGTTGAGTGGGGCGGTATGCCACAAATCTATAACGCTGAAACATTAACTGAAAGGAAGATGTATTTAAGAGATTTGTATAATACTGTAATACTAAAAGATATAGTAGAAAGACATAGTATTAAAGACGTAAATCTTTTAAATAGAGTAGTGCAGTTTATGATGGAAAATATTGGTGGAGTTATTTCTGCTAATTCAATAGTTAATTTTCTTAAAACAGAAAAAATAAAAGTTAGTGTTGACACAGTTTTAAATTATATTGGATATATTTGTGATTCTATGATAGTAAATAAGGTTAATAGATATAATATTAGAGGCAAGGCTGTGATGAGCTTACTTGAAAAATATTATCTAACCGATTTAGGAATATTGGAACTTAAAAGTAGTCCTATAGAAAAAAAAGTCGGAGGTAGACTCGAAAATATTGTCTATAATGAACTTGTGGCCCGTGGTTATGATGTTTATGTAGGAAAGACAGAAAATGGCGAAATTGATTTTGTTGTTGATGACTTTGATAAAAGATTTTATATACAAGTTGCGGATATTTTATCAGATGATAAAGTAATCGAAAGAGAATTTGGAGCATATAAAAATGTAGATGATAATTTCCCAAAATATGTAATTACCATGGATAAAATGGATTATAGTATGAATGGTATTATTCACAAAAATATAATAGACTGGTTATTGGATAAATAATATGTTATATAAAGTAGATTACTTTTCATCATTAGGAAAACTTACTTTAATAAGTGATGGAGTATATTTAAAGTATATTTTATTTGAAAAAGATAGATTTTATGAAAAAATAAAAGGAAAAGCCATATATAATGAAGATTTAGAAATATTTAAAGAAACAAAAAAATGGTTAGATAAATATTTTAACAAAGAAAAGCCAAACATAGATAGTTTAAAATTAAAACCAGAAGGCACAAAATTCGAAATAAAAGTTTGGAATGAATTAAAAAAAATTCCTTATGAAATAGCTATATCTTATAGTGATATTGCCAAAAAACTAAACACTCACCCTAGAGCTATTGCTAAAGCTATTTCTCATAATCCAATACCGATTATAATTCCATGCCATAGAGTTATTTCAAAAGATAAAAAATTAACAGGGTATAGTGGAGGCATAGATAAAAAAGAAAAATTATTAAAATTAGAAAATTATAAAAATAGGTGTAGCTGGTGTAATTTAAATAATCCATTATACATTAAATATCATGATGAAGAGTGGGGAGTGCCAACACATGACGATAAAAAATTATTTGAACTTTTAATATTAGAATCTTTTCAAGCAGGACTTTCTTGGGAATGTATTTTAAATAAAAGAGAAAATTTTAGAAAAGCGTTTGATAATTTTGATATTGATAAAATAATAAAATATGATGAAAATAAAATAAAAAAATTAAAAGCTAATAAAGGTATTATAAGAAATGAATTAAAAATAAAAGCTACCATCAAAAATGCAAAAATATTTAAAGAGATTCAAAAAGAATATGGAGCATTTGATAAATATATATGGCATTTTACAGATTATAAAGTAATACACGAAAAACATAAAACATCATCCAAATTATCTGATAAAATCTCTAACGATTTAAAGAAAAAAGGAATGAGTTTTGTTGGAACAACCATTATATATGCTTACCTAGAGGCTATAGGAATACTAAATACTCACGATAAAAACTGCTTCAAAAAGTAGTTTTTATAATGTATAAAAAAATATCTTAAGTACATAATAAACCTAGAAAGGAATGATGATATGAACGAAAATGAAGAAGTGTTAGAATATATTTATCAAACAAGTAATATGGGGATGCAAAGTACCAAAGATTTAATAAATAGTTTAAAAGGAAAAGATAATAAAATCAAAAAAATTTTACCAGAAATTAAAAAAAATTACGAAAAATATGCTTTAGAAACAGAAAAATTATTAAATAAACAAGAATTAAAAGCAAAACCTATTGGAATGATGGCAAAAGCCATGTCAAAAATGAATATCAGTAAAGAAATGCTGAATGATAATAGTGATGCCAATATAGCTAATATGTTAATTCAAGGTTTAACTATGGGAAATTTAGAGTTAAGTAAACATATTGATAATTATAAAGAAGTAGCCGATAAAAAAGTAATAGATTTAGCAAAAAAATTAAAAAAATTTGGTGAAGAATATATAGAAAAACTAAAAGTTTATTTATAGTTCTTGAAAATACCCCTAAAATAATTTATAATTAATTTAATGAAAGTAGGGGTATTAAATGAATAAAGAAAAAATTTTAAATTTTATTAAAAAATATAAATTACAATTAATTATATTTTTAGTGGTTTTTACTGCTCTAATCATCGGTTTAATTATTTCCTTTAGTTTTAAAAAAGTAAATATAGCCAAAAATGATGGTATTACTGCAAATACAAATGCAGAAGTAATTAAAGAAGAAACATACGAAGGTTTAGTTTTAAACAATATTTCTTTAATTACAGAAAATGGCTACAGCACTTTTACCGCTGATGTTACAAACACCAATCAAACCGATAGTAATATTAAAGATATTAATATAGTTTTAAAAGATAAAAAAGGAAATATAGTTATTACTTTAAGAGGACATATTGGAGAAAATTTAAAATCAAACGAAAAAAGAACCATTACAGCAGTAACTAAAGGAAATTTAAATAATGTTTATTCTAAAGAAATAAAGGCATATGAAAACGCAGCTTAATTAAGTTGCGTTTTTAAATATCTAAACTTTCTATTTCATTTGTATTATTATAATCTTCTTCACGAACACCTAAATATTCACCTTCAGGTTTTTCTTTTTCTAATAGTGCTTCTTTATTTTCAATTATAGCTTCTTTAAGTTCACTATTATTACTAATCATATCATCGTCTTCAAGCTCTATTAATTTTAAAATTTCTTCAAAAGTAGTTAATCCTTGTAAGACTTTTTCTAAACCATCTTGAAGCATAGTTGTAACATTTCCATTATCGTAAACTAGTTTTCTAATTTCTTCTTTAGGTTTACCATTACTCAAAGCATCACGGATATCCTGATCAATTCTTAAAACTTCGTGTATAGCAATACGGCCTTTATAACCATCATGACATTCTTCACATCCCTCGGTATCCCATATTTCATCAATATCTTTATTCAAAACAGTTTTAAACACCATTTTTTCATATTCACTTGTTTTTCTTTTTATTTTACAATGTGGACATAACTTTCTAGCTAATTTTTGAGAGATAACACCTTCCAAAGCCGAAGCAAGTAAATATCTTTGAACATCCATATCAATTAATCTTTCAATAGTATTAAGTGAAGTATTTGTGTGTAAAGTTGATAATACCAAGTGACCAGTAATTGAAGCTCTAACAGCAATTCTAGCAGTTTCAGTATCTCTAATTTCACCTATCATAATTATATTAGGGTCTTGTCTCAATATAGATCTAAGGGCATTTGCAAATGTTAAACCAATTTTTGGATTAGCTTGAACTTGATTAATTCCAGTTATATCCATTTCAATTGGATCTTCAACTGTAATAATATTAGTAGCCGAAGTATTTAACTGCTGTAAAATAGAATAAACAGTCGTACTTTTACCACTACCAGTTGCCCCAGTTACTAAAATAATACCATTAGGGACACTAATCATCTCTAAAACCTTTTTATAGTTTTCCTCGCTAAAACCAAGATCCCCTAATCCAGCCATACTTCTAGTATAATCAAGAATACGAACAACAATTTTTTCACCAGTACTAACAGGAAGAGAAGAAACACGTAAATCCAAATCATAACCATCTAAATTTTCTTTAATAGCACCATCTTGAGGAAGTCTAGATTCAGTTATATTCATCTTAGAAATAGTTTTAATACGTGTAACTAAATAATCTCTATATTCGTCTGGTACTTTAGCATAATCCATTAAAACACCATCAATTCTAATTCGAATAAGCATGTGATCGTCGTAAGGATCAAAATGGATATCACTCGCACCTCTTTTTTTCGCATCAACTAAAATATCATTAATTATATCGACAATTGGCATTTTAGCGAAATCTAAAGTTCTCAACATATACATTTTCCTTTCTATTCTTTTAATATTAGGACTAGATTTTATCCTAAATATATTATATAATAGTTTTAGAATAAAAACAATTCAAAAGGAGCAAAAAAATTATGAAAAAAGATAATAGGGGTTTTTTATTAGCCGAATCGCTAGTTGTTTCGACATTTGTTTTAACAGTTTTAATATTACTCTATATACAGTTTAGCAATTTAATAACAAACTATAAAAATAGTTATAATTATAACAATGTAGAATCTATTTATGATTTGGCTTCAGTAGCAAATTATCTTCAAATAAATAATTATAATTTATCAAATCAACTAACTGATAGTAAACCATATGTAGTTGTATATGAAGAAGGTACATGTAATACTAATTTAGGATTAAGTGATGCCTTTTGTACAGAATTAATAAATAAAATGGATGCAAAAAAAATTATTTATTCATATTCAGATATATCAATAATCAAAGATTATGTTTCAAATCATAATGATAGTGAAATAAATCAAAATATGCGTGAGTTTATAACCAGAGTAGAAACAAATACAGTTTTAAATAAAGGTAGATTATTTGCTGAATTTGAAAATGGAACATATGCCACTATAGCTATGGATAACGAAATAACCGCACCAGATATACCAGATGTACCGACAGTTCCAACAACATCTATAGGCGGAGTTGAAGTAAATTTAGTTACAAGTGGAACAGGGCTATATTTTGATAACGGAAGATATATTTATAAAGGTAATAATCCAAACAACTATATTGATTTTAATGGAGAAAAGTGGAGAATAATTTCAAAAGAAACAGATGGTTCATTAAAAATCATGAGAGTAAATGGAATAAATAATCTTGTTTGGGATAGTGCGGACCAAAGTAATTACAATTTTTCATCATTAAATACATATTTAAATAATACTTATTTGAATTCAATTAGTTCAGCACACAGAAATAATATTGTAGAAAAAACATTTAGTATAGGTTCTATTACTAATACAACTTTACAAGATCAAATAGATAAAGAAAATTCAGAAATTTCTAACAATAGAGTAGGACTAATAACAGCAAGTGAGTATATTAAAGCACATTCTAACACCATATGCTCTACATTAAGCAATGTAAATAGTAACGCTAGTACGTGCAAAAGTACTAACTGGATGATACCAAAAACTGGTAAACTATGGACAATAACACCATATGATCCAAATTTTGTAACAGTAATTAATTCAAATGGAAGTATAGAAACAAATATTAAATCATCGACAGCAAATATCAGTGTTCATCCAGTAGTATACTTATCACCAAATGTATCTTTAACAGGAACAGGAACATTAGAGGATTCATTTAAAATAGGAGGTTAAATATGAATAGCAAAGGTTTTACAGTAGTTGAATTAATCGCTTCATTTGCTTTAACAATGATTATTACCGTATTCTTATTTGAAGTTTTAATCGAAGTTAAAGATGTATTTGCCGACGCTGGTACTAAAAGTGCAATTCAACAAAAATTTAGTATTATATCTAAAAACATTAAAAATAATTTAACCTCTAGTGCCTCTGTACAATGTACATCCGAAAATACTTGTAATATTAATGGGCACAATTTAACAATAAATCAATCAGGAAGAAAAGTAACCATCAATGGTCAAAATTTTGAAATGCCTGATACAGTTAATATTAAAAGTTATAACTTAAATCAAGATTGTTATGGAAATAATTGCTATTTAAATATTCAAATGGTCTTAACAAGCGGTAATTTAAAACACGATTATAATTATGATGTTACATATTATTATTCATCATAACCATAAATCAAACAAGAAAAATAGCATTAAAGAAGATATAATAGCATGACAAATTCTCGCACATAAAAAAGGTAAATATTTTATACCAGTATCGCTTAAGATACTCATAATCTGCATATGTACAGAAATCCCACCAAAGGATAAAATCATAACAGTTAAAATACATTTTAATTTTAAAGGAATAGCTTCTTTAGATATATATTTTAAACCTTGAGTCATTTCGATAAAACCATTCAAAACACTTTGAAAAATACTATTTAAATTTAAATTATTATCGATGATAGTCGTAATAACCAAACAAGTAGTAATGACACCTAAAATTAAAAGCAAAGTATTTATACTATTAATTAAAGAATTAGTAATGATTTCACCAATACTTTCTTTATTACTAATTCTTTTTTCATGTATTTTATCAATAGCTTTTTTTAAACTAATTTTACTATTTTCGTTTTTACTTGGATGATATTTTCTCATAGCTATACCGACAAAAACATTACCCAAATAATGACAAATTAAAATTAAAAGGCCAACATCTTTATTATTTAAAAACATTATAGCAACAGTACCCAAAATAAATAAAGGATTAGAAAAACAAGTAAAGCAAAGTATTTTAGTTGCCTCATATTTATCTATTTTACCTTCTAAATATAACTCTTTAGTATATTTTGCATTAGCCGGATTTCCTGATATAATACTCATGAAAAAGATAAAAGCCGTAATACCTTTTATTTTAAAAAGTTTATTCATTATACCTTTAAATAAAGTACCCATAAATTCAGGCATACCACATTTAATAAGTAAATTAGAAAGAACAAAAAAAGGAAATAAAGAAGGAAAAATGTTATTTTTAAAAACATTTAAAGAAAAATTGACAGAGTTCAAAATACTTTCTGATTCAGTTAAAATCTCAAATCCAACAAAAATTAATAAAATTAATATTAAAATACTTTCTATTTTCTTCATAATTTCACCTTTTTCATATAAAATAATTTTAGAAAGGAAATGCATATGAAAAACCTATTTAATAATATTAAAAAATATTTAAAAGAATACTATAAAGTTATAATAGTTTATGTTTTGATTTTATCTTTATTTTTAGTTGAATTTCCATATTACATATCAGCTCCAGGAGGTTTAATAAATACAGAAGAAAAAATAAAAACTACCGAAAATTTTAAAATGAAAGGTTCATTAAATATGGCCTATGTATCAGAGATACATGCGACAATTCCAACACTAATAATCTCTTTATTTAACGATGATTGGGATATAGAAAAAGAAGAAGATGTTAAGAATGACAATGAGACAATAGAAGAAAAAAACTACCGAAATAAAATGCTTTTAGAAGAAGCAAATGATACAGCCTTATTAGTTGCTTACAAACATTCAGATATTGACTATAGCATAGAAAATAGCAAAGTATATATTACATATATTGATGAACTAGCAAATACAAATTTGAAAATAGGCGATCAAATTTTAAAAGTAGATGATAAAAAAATAAAAGATAAAAATGATTTATTTACATATATAGCCTCAAAAAAAATAGGTGATAAAATATCATTAGAAGTAAAAGATATAAATGGAGAAAATAAAAAAAGAACTTCCACTTTAATAAATGTATTAGATGAACCTAAAGTAGGTGCGATTGTAACCGAAACATTTAATTTAAAATCAAATAAAAAAGTCGAATTTAATTTTAAAAATAGTGAATCAGGCTCATCTGGAGGACTCATGTTAACACTAACACTCTATAGTCATTTAAACGAAATAGATTTAACAAAAGGAAAAACAATAGTTGGTACAGGAACGATAGATATAAATGGTAATGTAGGAGAAATAAGTGGGATTAAATATAAATTAATAGGAGCAGTAAATAAAAAAGCAGATATATTTTTAGTTCCAGCAGGTAACAACTATAAAGAAGCAAAAAAAGTAAAAAAAGAAAAAGGATACGATATTGAACTAGTGCCAGTAAAGACATTTGAAGATGCTTTAAAATATTTAAAAAACTTGTAATTTAATATTTTAATTAAAAAACTCTCTTAAAAAAAGCAAATTCACCTAAAGCAATTTGACAAATTGAAAAGAATTTAAGTAAGAAAAATCCA
>CALVRL010000040.1 GCA_944358625.1 uncultured Bacilli bacterium
TTTCCATCAATATATTTTGCATATTCTGTTGGATTAATAGTCCAAAAATCATGTGTCTCATCATACATCCAATTTTCCTTTGCAGCTGCTTTTGTACATGATTCATTTACATAATAGTTATCCATACCGCACCCTTTATATGTAGAAGCTAAAATATAATTATAAACTTTAGGAATTCCAACATAACCATTTCTAGCAGACCTTTCCATAGATGAATCATGAAGACTTTGTATTGAATAATATGTACTTTGTTTTAAAGTAGGAAGTAATCCACAATCATAATAATCTTGAACAATAAATTTTTTATCATTTCCTATTGAATTTAAATAAATATTATTTAAATAGTTATTTAAATAAGAAATATCATCTGGACCATTCAAAACTAAATTCATATTATCAGTACGATACGAAAATAATGTTAATGGCCTCGAAAATTTATCAAAAGATGTACCATTACCACTCCATAAATTACAACCATTATTTCCTTCAGAATTTGCATAAGAGCAATAACCATTTGTACTAAACCTACTATTAGATGAATCAAAATTCATTGCATTATCTAAAGGAATATTGCGAATTATCTTTATTTTATTATTTTCTCTAATGTCAATTATCCTCCAAATTTCATCATTAAATAAAATATAATTATTAGGATTAGCACCAGCATAATAATAAACTTCATCTTCATAATTACTTTTATATAATCCATCACCCTGAGTAACTACCAATGTTTTTAAATCTTCTACATTTATTGGATTACATTTTATATTACCTTTTGCTTTTAAACTTAAATTAGTACTAAAAGCCGCATATCCCACACATAAAAATAATAACAAAGACATACTTCCTATTATTAATATTTTCTTTTGTTTTTTTCTTCTATGTCTTCCTACTTTTCTCATATTCACCTCAATATATCACATACTACAATTTATAAACTAAAAATATATTAACTCACATTTTGTGAGTTGTCAATAATAAAATTTCACAAAATGAGATAATTTTATTGGTGATTACAGTGATAGGAACAGTAATAAAATACATAAGAAAACAAAAAAAGTATAAACAAGAAGTTTTAGGAGAAATGATTAACGTAAAAGGAAACACCATTACTCAATATGAAAAAGGAAAAAGAAATCCAACCTTTGAAACAATAGAAAAAATAGCAAATATCTGTGATTACACCATATATTTCAAAAATAACAAAACTGGAGAAACATTTACATCAAAAGACTTAGATAGAAAAGATATCTAAGTCTTTTAATAACAAAAAAAGAAGAAATTAATCTTCCTTAATTTTAATAACCACATATCTATTAGGAGCTTCACCCTCACTTTGAGTAGCTAAACCATCATAAGAAGAAATAATAGTATGTACAATTCTTCTTTCATAAGAATTCATAGGATCTAACTTAGCTTCTATTTTAGTTTTTAAAACTTCTTTCGCAATTTTTCTAACTTCCCTTTCGATATTTTTTTCTCTTTTTAATTTATAACCAGAAATATCCAAATTAATCTTAATATCGAAATTACCAAAATTTCTAATTGACTGTCTTAAAATAGTTTGAATAGAATTTAAAGTTTTTCCTTCTTTTCCTATCAAAGCAGCACTATCATCAGTAATAATAATCGCACTAATAACCCCATCTTTTTCATTTACTTCAGTATTAAATGAAATATTCATATGTTTAGCTAAATCTAGTAAAAACTCTTTAACATATTCTTTAACATCATATTTAGTAACAACATAAGCTATATACTTTTTCTTACCAAATAAACCTGATTCTTCCTCAAAATAAGAATATACTTCACTAGAATTTACATTTAAATCTTCCAAACACTTGTTAAGCGCTTCTTCTTGAGTTTTTGATTCGTTTTTTACCACTTTTAACATTTTCTTTCATCCTCCTAATCACTTCAGCTTGAATAATAGTAAATAAACTACCAGTTATCCAATATATAATAATACTTGTTGGCATCGTAAATGAAGTAATTACAATAAATACAAGCATTACATTCATCATTATTTTCATTTGATGCATCTGTTCTTCATTACCACTACTAACACCAGAATTTAATTTAAATGAGAAGAAAGTGGCAAGTCCAACTAATATTGGAAGTAGTAAATAAATCCATCCACCATTAGTAAAACTATCTGCAAATACCGAAAAATCAAAACTACCACCAAACAATTTAACAAAAGGACTCATACCTAAATTATATCCTAAAAATTTACCCTCAAATACAATAGGAAGTCTATTCAAACTTTCCAAGAAAGCAAAGAAAAGTGGCATTTGAATAAAAGCAAATAAACAACCAGCCATAGGATTAATATCATATTTTTTATAAATACCCATCATCTCTTGAGCTTTCATCATTTGATCTTCTTGAGAATCTCTTCCTCTATATTTTCTTTCTAATTTCTCCAAATCTTTTTGAGCAAACTTCATATTTTCAGACTGTAAAGCCGATTTTTTACTAATAGGAAATATTATCAAACGAATAATCAAAGTAACAACAATAATAGCAACACCATAATTACCAAGTAATTCACCTATCTTAATGATAAACCAGCTTAAAGGTTTAATAAATATAGTTTCCCAAATTCCACCATATTCACCAGAAGCAGGAGTAAATTTTGAGCAACTAGGTAACTCATTGATATCAACCTTATTTTTCTTATAAGTTTTAATAACATCCTTATTAGTAGGCTTACATAGTATATTAGAAGCTAACGTCTGACCAGTAGTTGCCTCTTTAACAGGATTACCATCTTTATCTTTAACATACTCCGTACATCCAGTTAAAGATAAAGTAAGCAAACCAATTATAAAAAATAATCCAATTTTCTTACGCATCTTTTTGCTCCTTTACTAAATCAAGTTTTTTTAAAGCATAATTCAAATTATCACGCATTTCACTAAAACTTTTATCTAAAATTCCCTTACCAACTATTATAATACAATCAAAATCATTTTTATAGTTATTTTGAGAAACAATTTCCTTAATTTGTCTTTTTACCCTATTTCTCATAACCGCATTACCAATTTTTTTACCAACAGAAAATCCAAACCTATATATAGAAGGTTCTTTCTTATCTATATATATAATATAATCTTTATACTTAAAAGATTTATTTTTTTTAATAATACGGCTATAATCTCTATTTTCCTTAACAATATTAATTTTTTTCATGCTTCACCCCATTACTAATAAAGCCACTGATATCAGTGGCACATTAATGAGATAATACCTTGCGACCTTTATTTCTTCTTTTATTAACAATACCAGATTTCATACGCGCAAAAAATCCCATTTTCTTACTTCTCTTACGAGTATTTGGTTGAAATGTTCTTTTAGACATCATTACACCTCCTAAATAAACTGCTTAATAAATTATATAGATAAAAAGAGTCTTTGTCAATTACTAACACCCTTTTTAATAAAAAAAGCGACACAATTATATCAAAAAAGATAAAAAAAAGCAATATCAAAGTTTTCCACAGTAAAATTTTTCAAACTTTATACACATAAATTATCCACATCAATTAAGTCATATATTATAAACTATTTTTTTCATTTTTCAACATATGTGTAAAAAAATAAATAATACACAAATGTTAATAAAATTTTATCCACAATTAATGTGGAAATAACACATAATCCCTTATATTTAGACAAAAAACGACTGTTAATAACTTTTTTTTACCTTTTTTACGATTTTTATAGAATTTTATGTAAATTTATTGTAAAATTGTTATAGACCTTTTGAAAATATGGGGGTAGTAGTATGGATTTAGAAAGTATGTGGTCCGTTTTTTTATCCAAAATTGAAATAAAACTTAAACCAGTATTATTTCAAACTTGGTTTCAAGAAACGAAATTAATTGATTTAAACAACGAATATGCTATAGTAGAAGTTCCATTAGATGTTCACAAAAAACATTTACAAGAAAACTATGGAGAAATTATCAAAGAAACATTTATGGAAGTTACAGGATCTAACTTCAAATTCAAATATGTAACAAAAGAAGAATTAGAAGAAGATAACCCCCAAATTAAAGTAAATGACAATAACGAAGCCATATTCGAAAGTGGATTAGATAGTAAATACACATTTGATAATTTTATATCAGGAGAAAGTAATAAATTTGCAAAAGCCATAGGTCTAGCCGTAGCCGAAAAACCAGGAGCAATGTATAACCCACTATTTATATATGGTAGTAGCGGTTTAGGTAAAACCCACCTAATGCACGCCATAGGTAACTATATTATGGCAACATCTAACAAAAAAGTATTATATGTAACAAGTGAAAGATTTGTCGATGACTTTCTAAATATATATAGAAAAAGTGAAACAAGTAATTTTAAAGCTGTGGATAACTTTAAAAGAAAATATAGAGATATAGATGTTTTAATGATAGATGATATTCAATATCTAGAAATAGCATCTAAAACCCAACAAGAATTTTTCAACACATTTAACGAATTACACACAAAAAATAAACAAATAATCATATCATCAGATAGATCACCAGACGATTTAAAAAAACTAGAAGAAAGACTTAGGACAAGATTTAACTGGGGATTAACAATAGACATATTACCACCTGATCTAAACTTAAGAATGGCAATATTAAATAAAAAAATAGAAGCTCAAGGAATAACAAGCTATGTACCAGAAGAAGTTAAAGAATATATTGCGAACAACTGTAGAGCTGATATTAGAAAACTAGAAGGAGCTTTGACTAGAGTGTTCGCATATGCTACTATAATGAATGGTTCTGAAATAACTTTAGAACTAGCAGTTGAAGCCTTAAAAGACTATATCGGAAAAAATATTATATCTAGAAACAAAATAGATCAAGTGATACAATTAGTCGCAAACAATTATAATATTACTGTAGAAGATATAAAATCTAAAAAAAGATTATCTAAAATAGCCGTTCCAAGACAAATAGGAATGTATATATGTAGAGTACATTTAAAAGAATCATTACCTAAAATAGGAAGTGAATTCGGTGGAAAAGATCATACAACAGTAATGCATTCAGTTGCTAAAATAAAAAGAGAACTAAAAAATGATAAAAATTTAGAAATAGAAATATCAAAAATAATAAATCAAATAAAATAGTGTAAAAATAAAATTTTTAAACATTTTATCCACATGTAAAATAACCTTTAAAAACAGTGTAAAATTATACTTTTCCACACTTATCCACATCAATAATAAAAAATAACTAATTAATAATAAAAAAAAGGAGGAAAATTTCATGAAATTAGAAATTAAGCAAAACATTTTACTAGAGCATTTAAACTACGTTATAAGAGGAATATCCACAAAAAATTTAAGACCAATATTAAACTGTATTAAATTTGAACTAACAGATGAAGGTTTATACCTAATGAGTACAGATGGTGATATATCAATAAAAACATTTATAGACAAAAAAAATATCAAAAAGATAGACACAAAAGGAGAAATAGTAGTATCAGGTAGATATATACATGAAATAATAAGAAAATTACCAAATGAAATTATTAATTTAGAAGAAGTAATAGATTCAAAACTATATATAAATACCACAAATTCTTCATTCACACTAAATTGTAGTAATGTAAATGAATTTCCAGATTTAGAGTTAGAATTCAATCAAAATCCAATAATTTTAAATCAAAAACTATTCAAAACAATAATAAATCAAACCGCATTTGCTACAAGTGTTAGTGAAACAAGACCAGTATTAACAGGAATAAATTTTAAAATAGAAGGCGAAAATTTAGAATGTACAGCTACAGATTCATATAGATTAGCTGTTAAAAAAATTAAATTAGAAAATAAAGCCAAAGAAAATTCAAACATTATAATACCAACAAAAAATCTAAACGAATTAATAAAATTAATGAATAGTGATGAAGAAAATATAGAAATGCACATATTTGCTAATAAAGTAGTATTTAAATTTGAACAAATAATAATGATGACAAGGTTAATAAGTGGAACATATCCAGATACATCAAAATTAATACCAGAAACATACGAACTAACACTTAAAGTAAAATATGATGATCTATATGACGCCATAGATAGAGCTTCACTTTTAACTAATGAAAGCGATAAAAACACAATTAAATTTGAAACAAATAAAGAAATAGCACTAATATCTTCAAATATTCCAGAAATAGGAAATGTCGAAGAAAAAATAACTGTGGAAAAAGATAATGAAAGTGAAATAAAAATAGCTTTCAATTCAAAATTTATGATGGAAGCAATTAAAGCCCTAGAATCATCAGATATAAAACTAATGTTTAATGGAGAAATTAAACCAATTATCTTAAAAAATACCGAGTCAGATGACTTAATTCAATTAATTTTACCAATAAGGACTTATTAAAAGTTCTTTTTTTTGCCAAAAATGACAAAAACTAACAAATTTCGACTAACAAAATGAGTATAAGAGATGTGTCTTTAAAAGACGAAGGAGGATTTTATGATTAAAGAAAAGTACGAAATTAATACTCAAACATGTGCTCTTATACAAGATACAGAGTTATCCACAGTAGTAGTTGAAAAAGAAAATACCATTAAAGTAAATATGAAACTCAAAGAATTATTAAATTATAGTTGTTCATATTATGGTAGTTCACTAGAAGGAAGGATAAATGGAAGTAAAAACGCATTAGGAAGCAAATACAAATTGCCAATAATTGTAGAAGAAACAAAAGAATTATTATTTTTTCCAACACAGTCAATAGAAAATGAAGAATGTGTTTGGATATCTTTAAACAACATTGTAAGTTATAAAAAAAGCGGAAACAAAGTTTGCGTTGTATTTGAAAATAATCAACTATTAGAACTAAATACATCATATGAATCATTTGAAAATCAAGTATTAAGAGCTACAAAATTGCTTTTCATTTTAAAAAGACGAAAAAATGCACAAAAATAAGGTATATTTACCTATTTTTTGCTTTATAAGCCTATTTTTGTGATATAATGTATATGAGGTATAGGAGTACTACTCGCACTATAAAATAAAAAATAATAGCTTAAAAATAGGTAGTGAGGTAAAACATGATTATAAAAACGCTTGAACTTCAAAATTTTAGAAATTATAAATCACTTAAAATTGATTTAAACAAAAAAACAAACATCATTTATGGAAAAAACGGAGAAGGAAAAACAAATATATTAGAAAGTATATATTTATTATGTTTTCTCTCCTCACATCGTACAATATCAAGTGATAGTTTAATAAAAACAAACGAAGAAAAAGCAAAAATTAAAGGTAAATTAATAAAAGAAATGCCTTATAATCTTGAAATAGACCTTACAAAAACAAAAAAAGAAGTAAAAATTGATGACAAAGTCGTAAACAAATTATCAGACTACATAGAAAAGATGAATGTCATAATTTTTTCTTCTGAAGATCTAAATCTAATCAAAGGTTCACCTAAAGAAAGAAGAAGATATTTTGATTTAGAATTAACAAAGCTATCTATTAATTATTATAGTGTCTTAAATGATTATAATAAACTTTTAAAAATCAGAAATGAATATTTAAAAGAGTTAAATCAAAATATGAATGTCGATTTAAATTATTTTCATATTCTTACAGATTATTTAGTAAATAAAAGTATTTTTATTTATCAAATGAGAAATAAACTTGTGGAAAAGTTAAATAAAATATTAAATCCTATTTATAAAGAAATATCAGGAATAAAAGGATTTAATATAAAATATCTTCCATCAGTTGAATTAGAAAATTTTGATAAAGAAACCATCAAAGAAAAATTAGAAGATGCTTTTAATAATAATTTAGAAAAAGAAATAAGACTAAAATCGACATTATATGGCCCTCATAGAGACGATTTTCTTTTTAATATAGAAGATAACAGTTTAAAAGATTTCGGCTCTCAGGGACAGCAAAAAATGGCTGTAATAGCCTTAAAACTATCTGAAATAGAAGTATTTAAAGATTTTAAAAAGACAAATCCTATAATTTTATTAGATGATGTCTTTAGTGATTTAGATAATACTAAAAAAAATAATCTATTAAAACATATAGATAGTGACATGCAAGTAATAATAACAACAACAGATTTAGACTGTATTGATAAAAAACTCCTAACCAAAGCAAAACTTATCCATATAAAAAATGGACAAATTGAAATAGAGGTGGAAAAATGAACGAAGAACATTATGACGTTTCCGATATTCAAGTTTTAGAAGGATTAGAAGCCGTTAGAAAAAGACCAGGAATGTATATTGGAACAACAGACGTAAAAGGACTTCACCATCTAGTATGGGAAATAGTCGATAATAGTATCGATGAAGCATTAGCTGGTTATTGTAATGCTATTGAAATAGTTATCAATAAAGGAAATTCAATAACCGTAAAAGATAATGGTCGTGGAATTCCTGTGGGAATTCATCCAAAAACAGGCCTATCAACCGTTGAAACTGTTTATACAGTATTACATGCCGGTGGAAAATTTGGTGGTGGCGGATATAAAGTTTCTGGTGGACTCCACGGTGTAGGAGCTTCAGTCGTAAATGCCCTATCAAGTTGGACGAAAGTTACAGTATACCATGAAGGAAAAGTATACGAAGCCAAATTTAAAGATGGTGGAAAAATAGAACAAAAACTAACTGTAACAGGTGAATGTGATACAAATAGAACAGGAACAACAGTAACATTTAAGCCAGATGCTGAAATATTTGATACGGATATATTTGATTATGAAACATTAAAAGTAAGAACAAGAGAACTAGCCTTCTTAAATAGAGGTTTAAAAATAACCTTAAGAGATGATAGAGACGAAGAAGATACAACAGGAGAGACATTCCACTATGAAGGTGGTATTAGTGAATATGTTAAATATTTAAATAGAAACAAAACACCAATACAAAACGATATCATCCACTTATCGGGTGAAGATGAAGGAGTCTTTTTCGAAGTAGCCATGCAATATTCTACAGATTATAGTAGTAATATTTACTCATTTGTTAATAACATTAATACACATGATGGAGGAACACACGAAGAAGGTGTTAGAAGAGCACTAACCAGAGTAATAAATAGTTATGCAAGAAAAACAGGATTATTAAAAGAAAAAGACGAATCACTATCAGGAGACGATGTTAAAGAAGGTCTAACAATGATAGTGTCATGTAAACATCCAAATCCACAGTTTGAAGGACAAACAAAAGGTAGACTTGGAAATTCTGAAGTTAGAAAACTAGCAGATAAAGTATTTTCAGAAGGTTTCGAAAGATATTTATTAGAAAATCCAGATGAAGCCAAAATAATAATTGAAAAAAATATGACAGCTGCTAGAGCAAGAGTAGCAGCAAAAAAAGCTAGAGAATTAACGAGAAGAAAAAGTGATTTAGATGTAATTAATTTTGGTGGAAAACTAGTAGACTGTAAAGATAAAGATCCAGCAAAATGCGAAATATTCCTAGTCGAGGGAGATTCAGCAGGTGGATCAGCAATTAAAGGTAGAGATTCAATGACTCAGGCAATTTTACCATTAAGAGGTAAAATATTAAATGTGGAAAAAGCAAGATTAGATAGAGCCTTATCAAACGAAGAAATTAGAACAATTATAACCGCATTTGGTACAGGAATAGGAGAAGATTTTGATTTAAAAAAATTAAGATATCACAAAATAATAATAATGACCGATGCGGATGTCGATGGTTCACATATTAGAGTATTATTATTAACCTTATTCTATAGATTCTTTAGACCAATAATTGAAGCAGGACATGTATATGCCGCTCAGCCTCCA
>CALVRL010000041.1 GCA_944358625.1 uncultured Bacilli bacterium
GCCTGGTAGGACTTGAACCTACGACCCCACGCTTATCAAGCGTGTGCTCTAACCAACTGAGCTACAGGCCCATTTGACATTTGACTTTATCATTGTACATTATTTTATGAAATTTGACAATACTTTTTTTCTTTTTTATTAATTTTTTCTCAAATTTCTTCTATATTATATCAATTTTAAAGTCAAAAATCAAAATTTTACTTTCTCTTTAAAGTTTTTTGATTATCACTCTTAACAATTTTATTCGAATATATTTTCAAAATATCTTCTAAATTACTATCTTCAATTCCAAGTTCTTGTTCTAAATCAATTAAAAACAAATATTCATCATATGCTTCTTTTAATTTTTTAGAAAAATCTTTTGATTTCATATCAAAAAGTTTCTTTTTTTCATAATAAATTAAATTTTGATAATCCTCTAGCTGACACACTGTATCTAATTCGCTAGGTAAATCAGATAGAAAATCTAGTTTATGAATATAAATACTCCACCTTACATTATTATTATCATTAACAGTACTAAAAACCCTTTCCCTAACACCTTTTAATACATAACTAGGATCTAATAATTTTATATTAACAACTTCATTATCAAAATCACATTCAGAAACAAAAATAGTATCAGTATAAAAATTTTCTTCTCTATAAAATACCCTACTTAAAATACCATCAGTTATCATACCTTCAGGCTGATAAGATAGTTTAACCTCTTCTAAAGGTTTCATAGATAAATAAATATCATCAATATTAAGATTTTTTATTTTAACCAAATTTTGTTTCATTTGATTTAAATCTTCATCAGATTTAATATTATTCAAAATATAAAAAATAAAAGTAATATAATCATCTAAATTATTTAAAAAATTATCTTTAGACTTGAACATATTTAAAATATTTTCATTTCTTTTATAAATTTTATTAATTTTATAACGGTCTAATAAAGTATTAGAATCAATTTCAAGCTCATATAACTGCAAAAGATCTTTTAAAAACAATTTAAAATCATCATCCTTAATAAAATCAATTAATATCATCAAATTATCAAAATTTAAGTTTTTAATATTTAAATCGTTTTTTAAAAAAGTATTATTCATATTTAAAAACTCCTTTAAATGATAATATAGCATATTTTAAAACAAAAATAAATATTCCTTTTTTAACAAAAATATGTTATACTTATTAAGGACTTGTCTCCTTAGCTCAGCTGGTAGAGCAACTGACTCTTAAATAAATTAGGAGCCTATTACAGTAATGTAATAGTGAAAACCGAGCAAAAACGGTGAAAGCTGAAATGCCAATACCGTGCTAAAGCATAAGATTACGCAAGGCTTATGAACAGTGTAACGCATAGGAATTGAATAAATATAATATTCCCACGAGTGCTCGGCAACCTAAAAGGTTGATAATATATGCTGAACTATACAGAAAAAAATGTATAGAAGTAAAAGATAAAAAGCTTTTACGATAACAAAATTGTAATCAGTGGGTCTGGGGTTCGAGCCCCCAAGGGGACACCAATTATAAAATTAAAAAAGAATTGCTAGTTTTAGCAATTCTTTTTTAATAATTTTCTGCTTTAATTTCAAAATATGACTGTGGATGAGCACATACTGGGCAAACTTTTGGAGCTTCTTCACCATAATGAACATGACCACAATTACGGCAAACCCACATTTTAGGAGTTTCACTTTTAAATACTTTTTCATCTTTAACTGCTTCTAATAATTTATTATATCTTTCCTCATGAGTCTTTTCAATTTTAGCTACTTCTTCAAATAAATATGCAATTTGATTAAATCCTTCTTCTTTAGCATCTTTAGCCATTTCTGCATACATTTCAGTCCATTCGTAATTTTCACCTTCAGCAGCTAATTTTAAAGCCTCCATAGTATTAACTTTTAAACTATCTTTAATGTCACCACCAAATAAAGTTTTAAGCCACATTTTAGCATGTTCTTTTTCGTTATTAGCAGTTTCTTCAAAAATAGCAGCAATTTGCTCATAACCTTCTTTTTTAGCAGTAGAAGCGAAATAAGTATATTTATTTCTTGCTTGGCTTTCCCCAGCAAATGCAGTTAATAAATTTTTTTCAGTTTTTGATCCTTTTAATTCCATAAATATTCTCCTTTCTTAGACAATATCTGTCAATAAAATTATAACATATTAAACTATTTTTTAAAAGAAATTTTCATCTCGTTTTCTATCCATCTCATAATAACACTTACTATATAATTAACCTCAATATCAGTAAGCTCTTTACCTTTAAAAATATGATGCCACTTTTCTAAACATCCCCTGCAGCACGTTCCAGTAGCATGCTGGGCAACAAAAACAGGATGACCTTTATAAGCCGTTTGTTTTCCATCATTATAAGGAAAAGCAGGTTTTAATTTTTTATTAACAAAATCATAAGCGTGAGATTTAATAGTATCCATTCCTTTTTCATTTACATATTTTTTTAAATCATCATTCAAATGAAAACTAGATCTAAATTTAGATTTATTAAGATTAAAAAATAAATTATCTAAATTCTTATACATATCTACCTTCTAAATAATCTAAAAATTTATCTATAGTAACATCTAAAACCTCTTTTTTATCATCTCTTCTATCATCACTACCAACAAAAATATCAAAATCTATAAATAAATCATCATCACTATCATAAATAGAGACAAATACTTGATTATCATAGCCACACTCGTTATTAGAATCTTTTTTACCTAACTTACCAGTAATACCAATACCATAATTACTAGAAGAAAATATACATATTTTTCTAGCCATTTCTCTAGCAGTTTCCTTACTATAAACAGTATATTTATCAATAATATCTTTATCCACACCCATTTTAATTTTAAAATAATTAGAATAAGTAACCGCACTATACTCTAAAACATTACTCGCGCCACTCACATTAGTAATAGCATTAACCAAAGCACCGCCAGTACAAGATTCCATTGTACTTACCTTTTTACCATTATCATTTAATATTTTAACAATTCTAACTAACTTTTCTTTCATAAATAATCACCCTAACCATTATACAGCAAAAAAGAAGCTTTAGTGCCTCTTTCTTAAATTTTTTTTATAATTTGAATATACCATTCTTAAAGATGTACCATCTATATCAGCTGAATGGTAACCACAAAAATCTAAACTATTCATCATATTATTCAAAATTCTTTGATTTAACTTATGATCATCACCATAATTATCAAAAGTACCCAAAATAACTCTCGTTTTAGAATCACTAACTTCAGGAACTTTAGATAATGCACTGATTAATCTGTAAGCATCTTCAAATGGCATAACAGCATGAACTAAACTTATTTCCTTTAATTTCATTGGATTTTCAAGTAAAGATTCGATCAAACTAATATGACATAAGTTAAAATTAGGAAGTTTATCCATAAACTGAGTTACAATTAAACCTTCATCATTAATAACCTCAATAGCATTATAATTTGGATCAGTATAATCAGCAAATCTAGCTAAATTAGCCTTAAAAAATATTGCATACCTTTCTAATAAAACTTCCTTTTCACTCATTACCTCATCAGGTAATAAAGTTTTATTTTCTTTAACATCTAACTGCGGTAAAATACTTAACATTTTTTCCACCTCTTTCTTTAAAAAGCTCACTTATTATACCGCAAATATAAATTATGTCAAATTGACGCTTATTCAGTTCTTAAAGCTTCAACAGGATTTTTCCTAGAAGCCATCTTAGAAGGAATAAATCCACCAATAACCGTTAAAGTTAAACTAATAATAATTAATATAATAGAATGTATAGGATTTAATTTAGCCACACCAGCAAGACCAGATAAATCTTCGATTATTTTATTAGTTGGAATAGTAAGTAAATAAGCAATAGCTACACCAAGTAAACCAGAAAATACACCAATAATAAATGTTTCCGCATTAAACACTCTTGTAATATCCTTTTTACGTGCCCCCAAAGCTCTTAATACACCAATTTCTTTAGTTCGCTCTAAAACAGAAATATAAGTAATAATACCTATCATAATAGAAGAAACCACTAAAGAAATAGAAGAAAAAGCAATAAGCACTATAGTAATCGCATCCATAATATTACCAGATAAACTAGAAATCATTTCAGCCATATCAGTATATTGAATAACATCCTCTTCATTTTTACCATCATTATACTCATCTAAATAATCAGTAATTTTATCTTTAGTATCAAAATCTTTAGGATAAATATAAATAGCCATAGGTAAAACATCAGCGCCCAAATATCCTAAAACACTATCTTTAGTAGTATTTTCATCAAATTTTTGATGAGTTAAAACATTATAATCTAATTTTTGTTGTTCTTTAACAATTAAAGAATCCTTATTTTTTGAAATAACTTCACCAGCTAAAGCAGAAGTATAATATAAACCACTTGAACCAGTAATTAATTCCTTATCCTCTTTACCCCTAACAATAGCCATTATTTTTATAGAAACGCTTTCCTCACTATCATATAGTTTTTCTAAATCATTTTCCACAATAAAGTTACCATTAATTTTTTTATAATAATCATCATTAAAAATAACTTTAATCTCTTTATTTAAAATGTCCTCAAAACTAGCACTATCATCTAACCCCAAAGATTCTAATAAAGAAGAAGAAATTCTATTATAACTATCTACAAATAAAACAAGTCCAGCCTCATCAGTAACTTTACCAGCCAAAACATCATAATTTTTATCAATTAAACTATCACTAGGACTATAAGGCAAAATATTACTAGTAAAAGAACTAGAATTATCATTCAAAAACTTATAATCATCACCATTTTTACTAAGTAAAATAGTATTAGTACCCTTAAGATAAGAAATACCAGAAATATTATCCATATCCATTTTATCTATATAATTGACATAATCATCCGTTATTTTATTAGTATGGATAATTGTATCCGAAATATCGTTTTTAGAATACACCATCTTTTCACTAGGATATTTTTCCTTTTCATTATCCCCTTTTAACTCATTTAAAGTATTCTCATCCATTTGAACAGTCTGATTAGTTATCATAATTGGAGACTGTGATAAAGAATCTTGCTCAAAATTTTCAACCTCAATATTAAAACCATTAGACAAAGATAAAATTAAAGCAATACCAATAATACCAATAGAAGAAGCAAAAGAAGTTAAAATAGTTCTTCCTTTTTTAGTCTTAATGTTTTCAAAAGAAAGTTTCAAAGCAGTCAAAAAACTCATAGAAGTTTTAGTAATTTTTAAATTACCAGTTTTAACATTATCATCTATAGGATTACTATCACCAATAATTTCTCCATCTTTCATATTTACAATTCTAGAAGCATAATTTTCAGCCAATTCTTTATTATGAGTAACCATAATAACAAGTTTATCTTTAGAAATTTCTTTAATAAGTTCCATAATCTGCATACTTGTTTTACTATCCAAAGCCCCAGTAGGTTCATCAGCTAAAATAATTTTAGGATCATTTGCTAAAGCACGTGCGATAGCCACCCTCTGCATTTGACCACCAGAAAGCTGATTAGGTTTTTTATAAGCATGATCTTTAAGACCAACCTTATCTAATAATTCTAAAGCTTTTCTTTTTCTTTCCCTAAAACTTACACCACTCAAAGTCATACCCATCATCGTATTTTCCAAAACAGAAATATGACTAATTAAATTATAACTTTGAAAAATAAAACCAACCGCATGATTTCTATAAGCATCCCAGTCTTTATCTTTAAATTTTTTAGTAGACTTACCATCTATAATCAAATCACCAGTAGTATATCTATCAAGTCCCCCAATAATATTTAATAAAGTAGTCTTACCAGAGCCAGAAGGACCCAAAATAGCCACAAACTCATTTTCTCTAAAAGATAAATCGATATTTTTTAAAGCATGTTGGATAAAATCACCAGTTTTATAATCTTTCTTTATTTTTTTTAACTCAAGCAAATAAACCCCTCCTTAGAAAAAATTAAGGTTTCAAGCCGCTTTAGCCAAAACCTTATCTCTATTCAAATCATTTTTAATTACTTCAGCACTGTTATATCTAGGATTTCTAAACGTTATAACATCATAATCATACTGTGGATCCATTAAAATAGTAGAATCATTTTTATTAAGCTCATCCAACTCTCTAACTAAAACCCTATATATAATTTCAAATTTATTACTTAATTTATATCTACCATAAATATCATTTAAAATCTTCCTACTAGATAAATTCATCGATAAAATAGGAATATAGCTTTCTTTGCTTAAACCTTCAGCAATTAAAGTATATGCATTTATAAAACTAAGTAACCTCATTTCAGCATCTTTGTTTTTAGAAGCAAATTTATCATTAACCTCATAAATTACACATCTAGAATTATTAGGAAATTGATCCAATAATTTTAAAATTTTCTTAAGTTCATAACCAGCATCTTTCTCATCAGTAGCTTTACCATAGATCATAGCACCAGCCATAACATTCTCGTCATTGCACATATGCATATTTTCCAAAAACAATTTTTCTTCTTTAATATTATCTAAATCTAAACAAGGAACCATTACTAATTTAGAACCAATATCTTGTAATTCCCTAATATCCCTATTTGAAATCTTATCACCATCAAGTATCTTTTGAAATGAAAAACTTTCTAAATCAGTATTAATAGAAACAGGTTTCACATCTATACTTTCTGTTTTTTCTTTAATATCATTTTCTTTAATAGCATTTTCTTTAGGTATCTTTTTAACTTCTTCAGGAACACTAACAGGAGTTAAAACAACACTGCTTTTAACAACCTTTAATTTTTTTGCATCCTCTATAGCTTTAAGTCTAGCTATTTCTTGCGCTTTATATTCATCCAAAACTTTTTCTAAACCTCTCGCATAATCAGCGTTTTCTTCTTTAAATTCAGGCCATTTAAAATCTTTATAATTAAGTCTACCCTTCATATAAGCTAAACTCAAAACACCCTCTAAATAATCAACAGCTAAATTATACACTCTAGCCCATGCTTCTTTATATTTAGGATCGTTTTTATTAGGAATAGTCACAATGTTTTTAAGATTACTATTAGGTACATCGATGAAAACTTCTCTACCTCTAGCAATCATAAAATTATTAGGTTTCAAAAGCTGTGACTTAATCCAGTCTATATGATCCCTAGTCACCTCACGAATTTGATTAATCAAAGCCCCCATATCTTTTTCATTAATCATTCAACCACCCGCTTTATTATTGTCATTATCATTATACATCTTCTTTACACTTACTGTCAACAAATTTTTATTAAAAAAGCCCATAATATAAGGCTTTTATCATATTTTAAACTTTTTAGAAATTTTATAAAATAAATCTGTAAATATATTAAACAAAACTATTGCTATCATAAACAAAGCGGTAACTAAAATTAAGAGTTTAAAATTCAAAATAGTAAGTGAAAATAATTCCCTAAAGAAAAGCACACCAATACTAAATAGACATATCAAAAACGAAAATAAAATTCTTCTTAAAGCATTAAAAGGAACACATATTCTATATAAAAGCATAAAACCAGTAAGGCCAGTTAATATCACACATAAAGTAGAAACCTCATCGTTAGTAAGTCTTATAATATAAGGTAAAAGTGCGATAATTAAAATATTACTTACAATAGTTAAGGCAGTTGGAATAGACCTTTTTAAAACATTAATTAAAATTTTACCATTTATTCTTTCATTATTAGGTTCTAAAGCTAAAATAAATGAAGGAATACCAATTGTAACCACACTAATTAAAGTAAGTTGAATAGGTTCAAAAGGATAACTTAAAGGTAAAAACATAAACAAAACAGCTAATAAAGTAGCATAAGTAGTCTTACACAAGAATAAAGAAGATGATCTTTGAATATTATTAATACTTCTCCTTCCTTCTGCAACCACTTTAGGCATCGAAGAAAAATTAGAATCCAAAAGCACTAACTGTGAAACATTTCTAGCCGCATCACTACCACTATTCATAGCCACACTACAGTCTGCTTCTTTTAAAGCTAAAACATCGTTAACCCCATCACCCGTCATAGCAACCGTATGACCATGAGCTTTCAAAGCTATAATAATTTCTTTTTTTTGTTTAGGTTTTACCCTACCAAAAACATTGTAATCATCTATGATATCTATAATAGGTTTATTAGATTTACTCATATCGATATATTTTATATTATTCATACCAACCTTTTTAGCCACACCAGCAACCGTTTTAGGATTATCCCCAGATATCAATTTAATATCAACACCTTGGTTTTTAAAATATTCTAAAGTATTTTTAGCTTCCACTCTAATTTTATCACTAATAATAATCAAAGCCATTGGCAAAACATCAGAAGGTAGAGTTTTATTTAATTTATGATTAACTTTTCCTAACAAAATAACCCTATTAGCCTCTGTATATAAATTAAGCTCATCATCTATTTTAGAAGTATCTTTTAATACTATTTCAGGAGCACCTATTACATAACTTACATCTGCAAATGAAATACCAGACCATTTAGCCTGTGAAGAAAAAGGAACTTTTTCTAATACCTTATAATCATTTTCTCTTGCATATTTTTTACTAATAGCTTCCATCGTCTGATTATCATTATCCATATGGTAACTTATTATACTTAAAGCATCCACTATCTCATTCATATCATAATTCAAAGGAACTAATTTAGATACTTCCATCTCACCTTTAGTCAAAGTACCAGTTTTATCCAAACAAATAGTATCCACCCTAGCCAAAGTTTCAATACAATATAACTCCTGCACTAAAACATTATATTTAGCAAGTCTCATAACACTAATGGCCAAAACAGTACTTGTTAATAACACCAAGCCTTCTGGAATCATGCCTATTAAAGCAGCCACCACATGTACAGCAGTATCAGTTAAAGTTCCCGTATCCATTTGACTAATAAAAAGTAAAACACCAACAGGAATAATTAAAATTGAAATATATTTTATAATTTTATTTATAAAATTCATAATTTCTGAATTAACTTTTTTAATATATTTAGCTTCTGCAGATATTTGAGCAGTATAGTTATCCTTACCAACATGAATAACTTCCGCATAACAATTTCCACTAACCACAAAACTACCAGATAGTATTTCCATATTTTTATTTTTAGTAATAGATTCAGACTCACCAGTTATAAGCGATTCATTAACTAATATTTCACCATCTAAAATTCTAGAATCAGTAACTATTTGATTACCAGCTTTTAATTTAATAACATCACCCAAAACAATTTCATGTATCCCTATTTCATATTCTTTTCCTTCTCTTATAACTATAGCTTTAGTTTCATTTAATAAAGATAATTTATCGATAGTTTTCTTACTTCGAATTTCTTGAATAGTACTAATTAAAGTATTACAAATAACAACACCTAAAAAAAGTAAATTTTTATAAGAACCCACGATAAAAATTATCAAAGCTAAACCAAAATTCAAAAAATTAAATAAAGTGAAAAAATTCATCATTATAATTTGACCAATTGATTTAGTTTTAACATCAAAATTATAATTAACAAGACCAATTTTTTTTAATTCTTCTACCTTTTCTAAAGTTAATCCTTTTAATTTTTCCATATCTTCCCTCTATAACAATTTTATCATGGATATTTTAATATGTAAATTATTCATTTTTGCTTTACATTATAAATAAAATATTATATAATTAAAAAGACGCAGGTGTAGTACAACGGTTAGTATATGGCCTTGCCAAGGCTAAGATGCC
>CALVRL010000042.1 GCA_944358625.1 uncultured Bacilli bacterium
GGCAGGGGAAGCAAGACTTGAACTCACGACATTCGGTTTTGGAGACCGACGTTCTACCAACTGAACTATTCCCCTAAGACAAATAAATTATATCACATCTATAATAACTTTTCAACAAAAAGCATATATTATATTGGTGATTTATAATGTCAGTAATAAGATCAACAGACAAAGAAAGAGATCTTTTAGCTCGTCTCATGAGAGCAGAAGCCATAGGTGAAGGTGATTTAGGAATGTTAATGGTAGGAAATGTAGTAATCAATAGAGCACTAGCCAACTGTTTAACATTTGAAAATGTCGACACCATAAGCAAAGTAATATACCAAAACCCAGGAGGATTTTCAGGAGTAGATAGTCCTTTATTTTTCAGTAATCCAACAACAACCGAAAAAAATCTAGCAGATAGAGTAATAAAAGGAGAATATTATTATCCAGCCACAAACGCCTTATGGTTTTATGCTCCAAAAGAAGGTGAATCATGTAAAACAACATGGTGGGGACAATATAATAGTGGAAGATATAAAAACCACTGTTTCTATGTACCATCAGAAGGAGAATGTCAAGAAATAAGATAAAAGGAACTCTACTGAGAGTCCCCAATTTGATGAGTTAACTTAAGAGTTAACTCTTTTTCTTTACCATCACGAATAATAGTTAATTTTACAGTATCACCAATATTATGTTTATAAAGAATATATTTTAAATGAGCAGAGCCTTTAACAGTCACATCATCAATTTTAGTAATAACATCATCTTTTTGTAATCCAGCCGCTTCAGCATCACTACCCCTTTCGACAGAATCAACAACAACCCCAGATTTAACACTATCATCAATATCTATATTACTACCAATAAGAGGTAAACTATCCAAATCATAAAGAGTAACACCTATAACAGGTCTCGCAATAGCCTCACCATTTTCTAGTTTATCAATTTGTGACATAGCAACCTCAATAGGAATAGCAAATCCCATACCCTCAATAGAACTTTCTACAAGTTTAACCGAATTAATACCAATAACCTCACCATTTATATTAACCAAAGGTCCACCACTATTTCCAGGATTAATAGAAGCGTCAATTTGAATAGCCTCCATCATATAAGAAGTACCATTATCAGTAATTGTAATTTCCCTATTTTCACCAGAAATAATACCCTTAGTAACAGTACCAGCATATTCCGTACTAACAGGAGTACCAACAGTAAACACAGTATCACCAAGTTTAGCTTCAGTACTATCGCCAATTTCTGCAACCTGTAAAACCTGATCCTCATCTATTCTAACAACAGCAATATCCATATATGAATCAGTACCTAAAACTTCAGCTTGAACTTCTTCACCATTACTCAAAGTAACAGTAACTTCACTAGCATCTTCAACTACGTGATTATTAGTTAAAATATAACCATATTTATCATCTTTTTTATAAACAAATCCAGAACCATAACCAGTAAGTCTACCAGCCCTATAATTATTAACTACAGCCACTGAATCATATACCTTTTTAATAGACTCATTAATAGAATCTTCAGAAGTAATAGTTACATTTCTGTTTTCAGTAATCTTATTTTCAGAATCATCTTTAGTAAAATATAAAGTAACGCCAACACCAAGACTCAAAACAACTAAAATAACTATAACATTAATTATTCTTTCTCTCATAAAATATTCCTCCTAATCTAATTCATTAATTGTTTGCCAATTACTTGGAAAACCAATTCTATTCAAAATAGTATCCAAAGGTACAGTATTAACAATATCATCTAAAGTCTTAACTTCCCTTTTAATTTCACTAAACATCTCATTAAAATCATCTTTACTAAGCATAACCTTAAGCATAATAACTAAACTAAACAAATCATTTTTACCATAAATATACCCATCTTCATCTTTAGGAATATTTAAAAGTTCATGAAAACGTATATCAGGTATCACCCTTTGAGTTCTATGATCATATAAAATATCCTCATGCGCACAAACATTCCTAAAATTAGAAAGCAAAGATAAATATGTACTTAAAGTTTCAGGATTAATCTTATAAAATTTACTTATATCATCTTGATCTTCATATTTTAAAATATCATAAAATTCAGCCACAATACCAAAAGATAAAACCTTAACTAAAATCCAAAAAGGAATATAACCATAATGTTCAATATAATGGAAAGTAGCCGTATGTTTTCTACCATTAACCCTAATTTGTCTTTTTACTTTATTTAAAACATCACGAACTTGTCTAAATTGTAAACCATCTTGTGAAAAATTTTTAGGATTTAAATAATCCTTTTCCTTAAAACCATATTTTCTAGAAAGTTGATAACTAGTAATAGATTTAATATTATTTTCCACAATTAAAATATTTTTAAAAAAAGTATTTCTAATAGCCCTATCAAACAAAAACGTCGCATATAACTCTTCAAAAGTAGTACCATCTAAAAACTTATCTTTAGTACCCTTTTCCATAAATAAATGTCTATATCCACTAATAAAGAAATAATTTTCCCTTAAAAGTATATTTCTAGCTTTAGCCTCATCATTAATAACTAAACCTTTACCTTTTAAAATATCTATCTGTTCATCTAAAGTTTTAAATATTTTCTCTGTCATATACTCACCTACAAAACATTATAGCACAAAATAACCCCTATAATATGATAAAATGGTGAAATTTAACCATTAAAATAAATGTTTATTCCATCTTTTATAGCATTCACAATTTTATTTTGATAAGTATCATTAGTAAGCAAAGCCCTTTCACTAGAATTAGATAAAAATCCAACCTCCAATAAAACCCCAGGTCTACTAACACGCCTTTGTAAATACTTCGTACTATTTTCCTTATAATCCCTATTAGAATTTAATTTATCTTTAAAAATCTTTTGAAATATTTCTGCAATTTTTTTATTATCAGGATTAATCGTATCATAATAAACCTCCGCACCATAAAGTGTGCCACTATCTTCCGCATTCAAATGAATAGATAAATATAAATCACATTCACTTCTATTAATTATATTAGCCCGTCTAGATAAATCACTTCTTTTTCTATTCCAAGCATTAGTGACAGCCAAATCATAATCACCATATCTTGTTAAATAAACTATGGCCCCCTCTTTTCTTAAAGCTTCCATTAATTTTTTAGTAATATCCAAATTAACATCAGATTCTTTAATATTCTTATAAAAAGCACCACTATCCGCGCCACCATGTCCTGGGCCCTTGTTAGCATAATTTTAAAATTCAAAATTCCATTTTATTTCAATAACTCTTGATTTCGTCTCTTTATCATAATTACCTATATAAACTTTATCAATAAACTCATCAATTATCATCTTATTTAAGTTATCAATATGTTTATATTTTCCTAGAACTTTGCTGATTGAAATCTTATTTTTATTTTGATTATTAATCAAATTTATCTCTTCAGCAATTTTTTCTTTTCTAATTTCCATTTGATTTATTTCATTTGTAAATTTTTTTGATAAAGTTAAAAACATATCGCCATCAATATAACCTTTTACTTTATCTTCATATAATGAACAATAGTATTCTTTATTTTCATTAATTTTTTTATCAAGCAAATTACTTTCTTGTTTTAGAGCTTGAATTTTTGCTTTAGTATTATCTCTTTTTAATTGCTGAGTTTTATATTTTTCTTCTAACATTTCTTTATCAAAGTAAAGTTCAATTAATTTATTGATTTCATCAAGTAATATTTTTTCTAATTCAGCACTTACAATTGACCTTTTATTATCACAGGTATTAAATCGTTTCGCCCCTTTGCACTGCAGATATACTCTTAAACCTGTTGGCTCACTTTTAACATGATGTGTAGTCCTTGTAAAGATTTTTCCACACTCTTTACAATAAACTTTTTTACTTAAAAAATGTATTTCGCCTGACCTATTTATTTTAGTGTGTGAATTTAATCTTTCTTGAACGGCATTCCATGTTTCTATATCAATAATAGGCTCATGAGCATTTTCTATTCTACACCACTTATCTTTAGGTAATCTTTTTGATTTATGTATTTTATAACTAATGGAAGTTTTTTTGCCTTGTACTAGTGTACCTATATAAGTTTCATTTCTAAGTAATTTAGCAATCGTATCAACACTCCAATAAGTATTATCAGGATCGACATTACAATTAAATTTACTGCCACATTGTTTTTTATATTGCGAAGGAGTTAAGATTTTATTTTTATTTAAGTATTCAGCAATTTTATAATATCCAAGCCCATTTCTATATAATTCAAATATTTTTTTAACAACTTCAGCGGGAACTGGATCAATAACTAATTTATGTTTATCTTCCTCGCTCCGTCTATAACCGTATGGGGCAAAACTTCCCATAAATAAGCCATCTTCTCTTTTGTTTTTTAGTGATTTTTTTATATTAGTTGATAAATCATCCAAATACCACTCATTCATAAGGCCATTGATTTGTCTTGATTTTTTATTATATTCTTCATCAGTATCAGCATTATCCACAATACTGACAAACCTTACTCCCCATAATATGAATTTATTGTGTAAGTACTTTTCAATAACTTCCATATCTCTTGAAAACCTCGATTGACTTTTACAAAGTACTAAATTGATTCTTCCGCTTTCGCAATCTTTTAACATTCTTTCAAATTCTGGTCTATAAGTACCGGCTCCTGAAAAATCATCATCAGTATAAATATCAACAATTTCCCAGCCTTGATTAACGGCATATTTCATACACATACTTTTTTGATTTATAATACTATTACTATCGTCATTTTTGTTTTTTTTAAATCTATCCTCATTGGATAATCTTGTATATACACCTACCTTTATTGCCACAACCATTCCTCCATTTCTAGAGAATGATTATATTCATTAAATACAAGTTTATTGTAACTCACTTTATACCTCTTGTGAAGTATTTTCTTTATTGTTTTCCCAATTAAATATTATATTTATTAGTTTATTAGTTATGAGTTCTTTTAACTGTTTTTCATTTTTATCTATGTCACTATATTTTATAATATATGTGTTTTTCATTTGACTTACCCCCTTATTCGTTTGCTTTTTTTTTAATATACATTTCATTTTTAATAGTTATTTTATATCCCTCATATACTTCATCCTTTCTACTTTTCATAACTAATTTTTATAACAGGTAGTATTTTGATTATCCCATATAATACTATTCTAATAGGTGGTATAAAAACACAATTTAAAAAAATTATCTTTGTTATATTTATTTATTAAAGCATTAAAAAAGTACAAAAATATGTACCTAATATCAGTTAAATTTATCTTTATTTACTTCTAAATAATGTACCTAAAGATATAAAAAATAATAAAAGTCGTGTACTTTGCGTGTGTGATTTGCCAGCAGGTTAAGTAGGTATGACAACAACACGCCAGTGGCGAGTTTTCTTTTGTTTTTCAAGGGGTTTTAGAAAAATCATTGTCGGACATTTTTCTTTTTGTATGACATTTGTTAGTACAATTTTTGCACCAAAAAAGGGCTCTTTTAGCCCTTGTCATACATTTGTTAGTACAAATTCAGTTGTTTTTTACAAGAAAATGTACATTGATTTTTACAAAATTTTATTTAATTTAATTAAGAAGATGTACATCACTTTCTATTTTTTCATTTTTTTTTATACACTTTATCAGGATATGTTAAAGTAGCATCTTCAACATTTAATATCACAGATGGATCTAAGCATTCATTAAAAGCTCTATTATGTGAAATGCTAATTATTGTACCATTAAATGAAGAAATAACCTCTTCTAATATATGAATAGCTTCAATATCTAAATGATTTGTTGCTTCATCTAAAATCAAAACATTAATTTTATTAATAGCTAGTTTTGCTAAATTAACTCTTGTTCTTTGCCCCGGCGATAATGAATTATATGCTTTATCTTTATCTTCATAGTTTATATGAAACTTATTTAAAATATTAAATAATTTACTTTTATCAATATCACTATCTTGTGACAAATATTCATATATAGATAAATCTGATGAATCGTTGTCTAAGCTATCTTGTGAAATATATCCGATCTTCACATCATTTCCAACATGTACTTTTCCTCCTATTGGTGGAATTTCTTTTAACAAAGTTTTTATAAGTGTTGTTTTCCCACTTCCATTTTTACCAAATATTTGAATCCTAGTTCCGAATGGGATATCTATTTTAATAGCCGGAGTACAAAAATCTTTATATCCACAAATTAAATCTTCAATATAAATATCACCGTTACCTTTTATATCCGAATAATCAATCGTAAAATTAATTGGCTCACGTTTCCTAAAATCAGTATCAACTTCTATTTTTTCTAATTCTTTAGTTAATTTAGAAGCCTTTGATGATGTCTTTTTTGTTCTTTCTTTTGAAAAATTTGCAGATAATTTATCATTGTCTTTCTTTTTTGTTGATAATCCTTTATTTGCCCATTCTTTTGCTTCCTGTATAGATGCTTTTATTTTTTTTCTTTGCTCTTGTGCTTGTTCATATTGTTCAAGTCTGTGTTCATACTCCATATCTTTATAATCTAAATAATCCGAATACTTTAAATTATATTCAGTAATTTTTCCGCCTTCTAATTCAAATATTTTGTTAGTAATATTATTCAAAAGTTCTTCATCATGTGAAACAATAATCATTTTCTTGTCTAAATTAATAAGATAATTTTCTAGCCATTCTATTGCTTCAATATCTAAATTATTTGTTGGCTCATCTAATAATAATATATCAGCATTACTTAAAAGCAAACTAGCTAATAGTATTTTTATCTTTTGACCACCTGATAACGTGCCAACCTTTTTGTTTACATCAATATCTAATTTTAGTCCACTTAAAACCATATCTAAATTAGAATCAAAATTATATCCATCTACTCCTAAAAATTGTTCAAGGACATTACCATACTCTTCCATATTATCATCGGTCAAGTTACTTTCAAGTTCGTGTAATCTCCTTTCCAATTCTAAAATATTAATTTCTTTTTTTATATAATCAATTACTGAATAATCATAATCATCTTTAGAAATTTCTTGTTTTAATAATTTTATAGTTTGTCCATTAAGATTTATTTTTCCTGAATCTATTGGTAATACTCCAGAAATAACTTTTAATAAAGTAGACTTACCGACACCATTTTTCCCAATAAGACCAACCTTATTACCGTCATTAAGTACAAAACTAATATCATCCAACAAATCTTTTCCATTAATATTTTTACTCAAATTACTTACTATCATTCTTATCACCACACTTCTTACATATAGAATTTTTTTTCCATTTAATTACATTGATGCTATAATCAAACATATTAAACATTAAAGTACTTCCAACCAATTTATTTGATTTATAATCAATAAAATAATTAATTATTTCCGAAGTAACAATACTTGAAATAATATTACAAAGTGGTCCAAAAGATGGTGTTGTTTTTACATTTTGAAAAGGTATTTCTTCACTTTGATGATCTATACATTCTAAGCAAGCTGTTTTGTGCGGAATAATAAATGGTCCTATCATACCAACATGCTCAGCAAAGCCAGAAAAAATTACAGGTTTATCACATTTTATGCAAACATCATTGATAATTCTTCTTATTTTTCTGTATGGCTTATCTAAAGTACAAATTACAATGTCAGAATCTTGAATATACTGTAGAGCATCCGTTTCAGAACATATTGTTACATTATGCTTGTCTACTTTTATATTACCATTAATATATGTTAATCTTTTTGATAAAGCATCAACTTTATTTGTTCCGATGTCATCTGAATAATAAGTATTTTGACGAATTAAATTAGAAGCCTCTACTACATCACAGTCAACTACACTAAAATTACAAAAGCCTGATCTTGCTAATTGTTCAGCAACATTTGCACCAATTCCACCCAAACCTAAAATTAAAATTCTTTGATTTTTAAAGGGACTAATTTCACAAACTTTGTCCGAAAGCATAAAAAAGTATGCATTTTGTCTATTATATAATTTTGAGTTATATATTTTGTTAAATTCAATATCTGTTATAATAAACTTTTCTTCTAATAGATAATTTATTAGAGCATCAAAATCATCGGCTGACATAAAATATTTATCAATTGCTATTTTTTTCATTTCTTTAATGTCAATTAATTCTAACATTTCCTTAAAGAAACTTACAAATTCTTCTGACTCATAATTAATTATTTTTCCAGTTTCGGGGAAATTACCACACCTAATCTTTTTTTTTAACTCATCTAAATAAAATGGTTTGGTAGGATTAATTATTACTTTCATAAAAAACTCCTTTATAAACATATTAAAGCCCATAAAAGATGGGCTTTAATTCATGCATTCATTAGCAATTTTGATCAACGTGGCAAGCAAATTGTGTTTTTGCTAACTTTTCAACTTTAATTTTCATATAAGTTAACCACCTTTCACACTTAACGGCAATATATTTCCATTAAGTTGGGAATATATTACCATATTTTTCCAAATATGTCAACAATTTTAATATGAACTATATAGATTTTTTTAAAAAATTTTTATATAATATTTAATTAGGTGATTACTATGAGTAAAAATAATATCATTAATTTTTTAAAACAACATAAAGATATATATCCTGAATATTTTGAAAAAAACAGACTACAAAAAATAAAATATGGCTATACTTGTGATATAAACCAAATATATTGTTATTTAAATGAAATAGATATTACAAAAACTGATTATTTTCGTTTTTTTAAACTCATTGAAACTTACTTTGATTTAAATAATTTAAATATTGCTGAAGTCGGCTGTGGATACATTCCAATACTTTCTAGCATAATTAAACAAAATTCAAATTGTGAAATAACTGCAATAAACAATAAAATTATTATTAACAACTATAATAATATTAAAACATTAGAAACAGATTTATCATATGGATTCCACTTTAACAATTATGACCTAATTATAGGTTTTAGGCCTTGTAATATAACCGAGCAAGTAATAATCGACTGCTTTACCTCGAATAAAGATTTTATAATATATTTATGCCCATGTGCAATAGAACCGCTTAATATTAATTATTTTAACAAAGAAAAATGGACTTATAAAGACTGGCACAAGTACCTAATCAATATAGTAAAAAAGAATAAAAATTATGATGTTAACATTTTATACAATCATTCTTTAGATGATGATTGTCCAATTATTATTGCCAAAGCAAAATAAATTATCAAGTGTTTAATATTTATAGGCAACTATATTAATTTCAGTACTAGAAGTAAAATATCTGCTACTATATAAGTATATTCCATATATATAATAGCTAGTATAACATTTAAAAAATAAAAACATATCTTATCAAAAATGCAATCAATTTAACTACACAAAAATATATTATCAATCAATAGCAACAAACTTCTTCTTATCATTGTCATAATTTCTTACTTCAAAACACAAATAAACACTGACTACTTGAGTACCGTTCATTCCTATAATATCTTTTTTTCTTTTATTCACCTTGTATAATTAATCTTATAGAAATATTAATTAATTTCTATATTGATTAATCCCTTTCTATTTATATTTTTTGAT
>CALVRL010000043.1 GCA_944358625.1 uncultured Bacilli bacterium
ACTGTTTGTGTTTTATGGGTGTTAATAATAGTTGATAGGTATTTTGAAAACGCAGTTGACTTCTAAGGCGTGGGTCAAAGGTTCGAATCCTTTAGGGGACGCCATTTTAGACTATATAAAAACTTGGAAAAATTAAGCATTTCCAAGTTTTTTTGTAATAAATAATTATCACATAGTTACATATTATGACACTCTTTCGACACCAATTTGGGCACTCATTAAAAATGGCAAAATCATGAGCAATTAAATTTCATATTGTGCGATAGCGCCATTATCTTGCTGAAATTGGATAATTTTAGAAACATCAGATATATGATTGAAATAACAGTAAATAGCCTTGCATATATCACCATGTGTTACTACTAAAACCGATTTTTCTTTATATTGTTTTTGAATATCTTCGATAAAATCAGTAATACGCATCATAATACTTTTAAATCCTTCACAGTCTTTATAAAGAATTTTGTTTTCTAAATTATAAAAATAGTTAAGATTAACTTGTTTAAAACTTTGATACATCATACTTTTAGTGTCTCTTTCTAAAATTCTATTATCATAAATAACAGGAATGTGATTTATATTGATAATTTCGGTAGTTTCTATAGTTCTTTTTAGTGGAGAACAAATAATTATATCAATTTTAATATTCTTTAATAATTCTGATGCCTGTTTGGCCTGATTTATTCCAGTTGTAGTAAGATGTGTATTATTTCTTCCGTTTAATAAACCTTTTTTATTAATATCTACTTCACCATGTCTAATAACATATAATTTCATATTACTCTCCTTTAATAAAATTTTATCATTTTCTTAAAAAAATAACAATTGTTTAAATAAAATAAAGTTTGTTTATTTTTCAAATAGATTTCACATATATTGGATATCCTAAATATAGGAGGAGTGTATTTATGAAAAAACATAAAAAAATTTTAATAGTTATTTTTGTTGTTTTAGTACTTGGTGGAATAGGATTTGGAGGATATAAATACTATGAACACTATCAAGACAATAGGATGAATAATGAAAACTGGCTTAAAAATCATATTTCTTTGGAAGCTAACTCTGAAGGGGTATATGAGGTTAAAACTGATGAAAATATGAGTATTTTTAATTTAGCTTATCAAAATGTAATTGAAGATAAGATTAATGATTTGAAAGAAAATGATTATTCTTTGGAAAATCCACTTATTATTTATAATCCATATGGTACAGCTAGTATGTCATATTATGTATATTTGGGTGATAGTTATGATGATTTAAGTTATGAAATTCAAACTGAGGGATATACTGATTATGAACATGATTTAGGTGAAAATAAAGAATATCAATTGGTTGGTTTTCTTCCTGGTGAAGAAAATGTTCTTACTATCACTGATGGTGATACTACTTTTGAAACTAAAATAACTACCCCTAAAATTAAATCTGATATTGATTTACAACTTGAAAAAACTGAAGGTGAAAGTGAAAATGAACTTACTGATGGCTTATATGCTGTTTTAGGTCATGATAAAAATTATGAAGCCAATATTTATTTATATGATAATGAAGGTGTCTTAAGAAACGAGCTTATTTTAGATGGTTATAGAGCTGACAGGATTATATTTGATGATGATTATATGTATTATCCATATAATAGTAAAGGTATTTTAAAAGTTAATTCTTTGGGTAAAATTGAAAAAATGTATAATCTTAAAAATTATAAAATGCATCACGATATGATTTTAGATGATAATAAATTAGTTATTTTAGTTGACGAAGTTGGTAAGGATACTAAAGAAGATGTCATTATTACTTTAGATTTAGATAATGGTGATATTAAAAAGGTAGTGGATATGAAAGATTTACTTCCTGAATTATATGAAAAAGCTACTTTACCTGAAGATAGTAAAACTTTAGACTGGCTTCATTTGAACGCTTTAACTTTAAAGGGTGATGATTTAATTTTAAGTGCGAGAGAAATTTCTACTATTATCTACTTATCTGATTATGAAACCGATCCTAAAATTAAATATTTAATTACTGATGAAAGTATGCTTGAAGGAACTTCTTATAAGGACTTAATGTTAGAAAAAAATGGTGATTTTGTTTCTCAAGCTGGTCAACACGCTGTTACTTATATTCCTAGCGATGGTGAAGAATATTTCTTAATTATGTTTAATAATAACTATGGTTCTATTGTAACTAGACCTCAATTTGAATGGACTAATTATCCTGGTGTTGGTACTTATAAAGAGGGTGAAACTTCATATTATTATATGTATAAAATAAATGAAGAGGATAAAACTTATGAACTTGAAGATAGTTTAGAAATCCCTTATTCTAGCATTGTTAGTAGTGTTCAAATATACGATGGAAATTTAGTTACTGGTAGTGGTATGGATAATTCATTTGGTGAATATGATGAAGACCACGAATTAATTAGACAGTTTAACTATGGTGCGAAAAAATATGCTTATAGAGTATTTAAACATTCTTTTGATAATTGGTTTAATTAAAAGATTTACGCAAATTAACGTAAATCTTTTTTATATATATTAATTTTTACTATTTCTTTTTTTGCTGTAATAGCTTCATAAACATTTTCATGTCTAAAGCAATATTTAATAGCTAAATTATTTGGTTTTATTAAATGTACTGGTATATGTAATGTAATATATTTAAAATCTTTTTTTAATGCTTTAAAAATAAAATCCATTATTTTGTTATTTTCCATTATATCTGGTTTAACAATGTTTATCATTAACCTATTATTTTCATCAGTAAAAACCCAAAAATCTTTATAATTTGATTTATCATATATTCTATAATAAATACAAGTTCCATTTTTTACTTCTTCTCCAACTAGTGTTTGTTTTATGCTCTCATCTAATTTACTATAATTTAATTTTTCTATTTTCATAAATCCTTTGTATAATCACATTTTGAACATTTAATTATATCTTTTTTTTCTACAAGCATTTCCCCACACTTTGGACATTTTTCACCTACTGGTTTATCCCAATATGCTGTTTTACATTTTGGATAATTGTTACAACCATAAAATATTTTACCTTTTCTCGTTTTCTTTTCTATTATTTTACCATCACAATTTGGACAGTCACAAATTATTTTTTCTTCTTTTTTTTCTTGTTTAATATATTTACATTCTGGGAAATTACTACACGCTACAAAAGATCCATATTTTCCTTTCCTAATTACTAGTGGATGACCACATTCAGGACACGTCTCCCCTGTTTTTTCGGCTTCTTTTTTAGGTAATTTATCGAAAGCATCTTTTAATGCTGGTTCAAAATCTTTATAAAAATCTTCTAATACTTTATACCATATTTCTTTACCTTCAGCTATTTTGTCTAAATCTGTTTCCATGTTTGCTGTATATTTGACATTTATTAAATGACTAAAACACTCTTGCAGTTTTTCATTTACTTCAAATCCTATTTCTGTTGGTACAAATTTTCTTTCTATTAAATTGACATATCCTCTATTTTTTATATTATCTATAATAGTTGCATATGTACTTGGTCTACCTATTCCAAGTTCATCCATTTCTTTGATTAGTTTAGCTTCAGTATATCTTGCTGGGGGTTCTGTGAAGTGCTGGGACTTTGTAATATTATTTGAAACAATTACTTTTGAGTTATATGTATCAAATGGTGGTAAAATGGTATCTTTTGTATCCTCATAATCATTATATACTTTCAAATAACCATCAAATACGATAACTTGTCCTGTTGCTTTAAAGTTATAATCATTATTATTTAAAATAACTGTCGTTCCTTCTACTTTAGCTGGTGACATTAAACTAGCTAAAGCTCTATAATATATTAATTTATATAATTTATATTCATCATCTTTTAAATATGGTTTTACACTTTCCGGTGTTCTTTCAATGCTTGTTGGTCTAATTGCTTCGTGGGCATCTTGAACATTTTCTGTTTTTTTACTAATTTTAACCGAACCTGTATATTCTTTTCCATATTTATTTTCGATAAAGTTATATGTCTCTTTTATAAATTCATTTGAAAGTCTAACAGAATCTGTACGCATATATGTTATTAAACCGACTGTTTCGTTTGCTAAATCAATACCTTCATATAATTTTTGCGCTACACTCATTGTTTTTCTTGATGAAAATCTTAATTTGCTTGATGCTGTTTGTTGCATAGTACTTGTTGTAAATGCTGGTTTTGACTGTCTATTTTTTAATTTTTTATCTACACTTTCAATTTTAAATGCTTTTGTTAATTTATCTAATATATCATTTGCTTCTTTTTCTGTTTTTATTTCTAATTTTTTGTGGTTATATGCAAACAAATCTGCACTAAAATCATTAAATTCTGCTTCTATGGTCCAGTATTCTTCTGGTTTAAAAGCTCTTATTTCTCTTTCTTTATCTACTATTAGTTTTAAAGCTACACTTTGAACTCTACCTGCTGATGAACCGTCTGTTTTAGACTGAATTAATTTACTTAACCTAAATCCTATTATTCTATCTAATATTCTTCTGGTTTCTTGACTGTTTACTAAATCTTTATCTATTTTTCCTTCGTGTTTCATTGCTTCTAAAATAGCATTTTTAGTAATTTCGTTAAATGTTACTCTACTATATGGTTTATCTTTTAACCCTAAACAGTCATAAAGATGCCAAGCGATAGCTTCTCCTTCTCTATCGTGATCGGTTGCGAGATATACTTTATCTACTTTTTTTACTTCTTTTTTTAATTCATCAATGACTGATTTTTTACCTTTTATTGTTTTATAATCTGGTTTAAAATGATCTTCAATATCGACTCCTAAACCATATTTTCCTTTTGTAGATAAATCTCTTATATGACCTTTACTAGAAGAGACAATATAATTATTTCCTAAATATTTACTAATTGATTTTACTTTTGTTGGTGACTCTACAATGACTAAATCTTTTCCCATTTGTTCACTTCCTTTTTGACTAATATATTTTATACACTAGTTTATGATTAATGTCAAATATTTTTTACAATTTTAAAATTATTGCTTTCTTTATAATTATATATTTTCTTAAAGATGAATTAATCATTAATTCAGAAAAAAACTGTAATGAAAATAATTTCATACAGTTTTTTATCTTACCCTTTTTACTAATACCAAGTCATTACTTCTAATAGCTTCTTGATACTGACTATCTGATGTGATATTAGTAATATCATCTAACTCTCCTCCAGTATCTACCAGCATTTTGGGACACCAAGGTTCTTCATACATTGGATCAATTGGATAGTCATATGTCTGCTCTATATCTTCTTTAGTAATATTATAAACATCACCGTCTCGCATTGTAATTGTATAAACACCTGTTTGTTCATTTACTGATGCATTATCTACTACGTCAAAAAGAAAACCACTTTTATCATCACTTTTACATCCTGGAAGTGTGACTATAACTACTAGGGCTAATGCACACACTCCTCCTTTAAATAAGGTGACTTTATTTTTAAGTAAATCAAAATTAACCTTTTTTAACATAATATTTCCCCCTTTATGTGCGATATATTATAACATTTTTTTAATATATGTCAAATTTACGTAATTTAATTTTGAAATAACCTTAAAAATATTTATTGCTTTTTTACTAATATGAATGTTAAAATTATTTTAGAGGTATTACTATGACAGAAAAAGAAAAAATGATATGTGAAATGATTAATAATGATCTTTCTTTAAATGAAATGGCTAAAATTCTATGGTTAAGCCCTAGACAGGTGCATCAAAAGATTTTGAAAATAATCAATGATGGATATTATATATCTCCTATATATTTTGACGATGGAAATATTAGATATGTTTTTGAAGAAAATGATAAAGAACATACTATTAATTTAAATTTATGTGATTCTTCTAAATTTAAAGCTTTGGTTGTTTCTGATATTCATATTGGTAACGAACTAGAAAATTTAAGTTATCTATATAAAACTTATGATTATGCGAGGGATAAAGATATACATATTATTTTAAACTGTGGTGATTTAATCGATGGTAATTTTACTAGGGGTAATCAAACTATTAGTAATATAGATGAGCAAATTGATAAGGTTATAAATAATTATCCTTATGATAAAAATATTTTAAATTTTATATGTTTTGGAAATCATGATTATAGTGCTTTGGAAACTTCTAGGGATATTTCTAAGGCTTTATACCAAAGAAGACAAGATTTAATAAGTGGTGGTTATGGTTTTACTTTGATTAATATGGAAAAAGATCAAATTGTTATGTCTCATCCTTTAAATTCTATTAATTATAAACCTATACCTAATAAGTTAATTTTAGAAGGTCATCATCATAAAATGCTTTTAAAAATATTAAGAAATAATTTTTTGATAAATATTCCACCTTTAAGTGATTTATGCTTTGGTGGTCAAGATAATCCTAGTATAATAGAAATGTCTTTACTTTTTAGTAGGGGTTTTATAAATACTGGTATTTTTAAACAAATTGGTATTAAAAATTTAGAAACTTATAGTGAAGCTAGTTTAGAGTTTACTTTAAAACATGAGGTTTTAGATGAAAAAAAACTAATTTTAAAATAATTAGTATTTACCGCATTTACTTCCCCATGAATCTACTAGTGTATCATTTTTATATATTTTTAATAATTCACAGTTATTTGAACATCTATGACATTCAAAGGCTTTAGTTATAAATTTTAAATCTTTCATTTCTAAAGAATAGGTTTTTCCTATTTTGTTTTTTTTAGCTAAAATAGCTACGCCTAAAGCTCCCATTAAATGTCCATTTTCATCTACTATTATATCTTCTTTTAATATTTCTTTAAAATATTTAACTACTCCTTTGTTTTTGGATACTCCTCCTTGGAAAATAATTGGCTTAACTATCTTTTTTCCTTTGCCAACGTTATTTAAATAATTTAATACGATACTTTTACATAGCCCGGCTATTATATCTTCTTTTGGATATCCTACTCCTGCTTTATGAACTAAATCTGATTCTGCAAAGACGGTGCATCTAGCTGCTATTTTAACGGGATTTTTACTTTTTAAGGCATAGTCTCCAAACTCTTCTACTTCTATGCCTAGTCTTTTGGCTTGACTTGATAAAAAGGAACCTGTTCCTGCTGCGCATAATGTGTTCATTGCATAATTTGTGATAATACCATTTTTTAGTAGTATTATTTTTGAATCTTGCCCACCTATTTCTAGTATTGTTCTAGCGTCTGGATGAAAGGTTAATGTTCCTATCGCATGGGCGGTGATTTCATTTTTTACTATATTAGCATCTAACATTAATCCTATTAATTTTCTTGCACTTCCGGTTGTACCTATACCTTTTAATATGTATTCTTTTGGCAGTTTGTTTTTTAAAATATTTAATAGTTTTCTTACTGCTAAAGTGGGATTACCTTCTGTCCATATGTATGAAGATGTTATGATGTTATTATCTTCATCTATAATAACTCCTTTGGTTGATATTGAACCTATATCTACTCCTAAATAACATTCTTTCATTTTCTTCTCCTCATTTCTAACATGTCATAAAATGCTTCTAATCTGGTTATAACTCCTGTTTCTGATGTAGCTGAATCAAAACTAAAAAATAAAACTGGGATGTTATACTTTGCTGCTAAATTATTTATTATTGGCATGGCGCCTATTTCGGGTGTGCAGAAAGATGATTTTATATGTATTATTCCATCGTATTTGTTTTCACATAGATATTTACATCTGGCTATATTATCTGATGCGTCTGCACCCATACTATATTTAAAATAATTCTTTGAATATTTTTGATATTTTTTGAATTTTTTAGCTTTTTGGAATAATAGATAATAGACGTTTGTAAATCTTGTTATTTCTATTCCTTTCTGTGCTAGAGCTTTTTCTAAATAATAGTTGGAAAATGGTTCCATTATAGTATATAACTCTCCTATTATTCCTATTTTTATTGGATTATCTGGTTTACGTACTTTTATGTTTTTGAATTTTTTTAAATATCTTTTATATGTTTTTTTTAAATCATTGTAACCTTTTATATAACTAAATGATATAAGCATTTCTTCTTTTAGGCTTTCAAATGAGCCTTTTTTTATTTCAAAACCGATGTTTTTTCTTATATAATCATCTATTTGATCCATGTATTTGACCATTTTAAATGCTATAAATGAATAGTATATGGCTTTTATTTTGGAATATTTTTTATCTATTTGTTTTAATAATTTATTTATTCTTTTTGGGCTTGTGACTCCTTCTTTTACTAGATTAATGACTTTACATTTATAATTTAACTCTTTTAATATTTCTTCTTGTAGTTCTGCATAATATCCATATCTACATCCTCCACCCATCTGCACTAAGATATTTGCCCCTTCTTCTAGGCTTTCTATCATTGTTCCTAAAGTGTATTTAAATGGTGTGCATACGAAATCTGGTGAATATTTTGTCCCTATTTCTATTGTTTTATTTGTTATTTTAGGGGCTTTTATAATTATATCTTTTGGAAAAATATGTGAAAGTAGATAGTTTGCTGGTACATAGTAATCTCCCATGTGGGGAAAGGCTATTTTATTCATTTAATTTCTCCTAACATATCTATAAAACTTTCTAATCTCGTTTCTAATCCAGCAAATGATAGATTTTCATCTATAACTAAATTTAAATATGGTTTGTTTATTTTTCTCATGGCTAGTTCGTTTGCTAGACTATCTGGCGCACATGGGAAAGCGGATATGAATATTATGCCATCTATATATTTTTCACTATAAATTATGCTTCCTAGGTTATCTTTACTATATTTGAAGTATAAATCATGTGATATTTTTTTGCTTAATGGATTTACAATTTTAGGGTCAAATTTATCTGAATATATTAGTTCTATATTATTTTCTTTTAAATATTTAATTATGTTTTTTCCTACTATTTCGTCATAGGTATTATATGGGTGAGATACTATTAATATTTTTTTCTTATTTACTTTTAATTTGTTTAAGTTTATATTATGATCTCTTTTTACTTTCTTTTTTTCCTTTAATAGTGCATATTTATATGCTTTTTTTATTTCTCTTTTCTTTTTGTTTAGTGTTTTTCCTATTTTGTATAAACCTTTTTTTAATGTTTTTCTCTTTTCTAAATCAATATTATAATTTAAAATATTTATATCAAATATATTATTTATAATATCGTATATTGCCCAAAAATTGGTGCATGTTTGGTTTGAATTTTTAAAATTACTTATCCTTGGCGCTAATATATAGTCGCATTTATCTTTTAAATAATCTATATGACCTAAATATATTTTTAAAGATAGACACATCTCATCAGCTGCAATTTTACTTCCTTTTTCTAATATTTCTTTATTTGTGTTTGGACTTATAATGTAATTTACTTTTAGACTATCTAAAAAATCTTGCCAAAATGTTCCATAATAATAGTAAAAAAGACTTCTGGGTATGCCTACTTTCATATTA
>CALVRL010000044.1 GCA_944358625.1 uncultured Bacilli bacterium
GTTTAGTTGTAAGTATAGCTAAAAGATATGTCGGAAGAGGAATGTTATTTTTAGATTTAATTCAAGAAGGGAATATCGGATTAATGAAAGCAGTAGATAAATTCGATGTTTCCAAAGGATATAAATTTTCAACTTATGCCACTTGGTGGATTAGACAAGCTATTACAAGAGCTATAGCCGACCAAGCAAGAACAATCAGAGTTCCTGTTCATATGGTAGAAACCATTAATAAATTAGCCAGAGTAGAAAGACAGTTAACTTTGGAACTTAATAGAGAGCCAACCGAAGAAGAACTATCTAAAAAAATGGGAACAAGTGTCGAAAAAATTAGAGATATATATAAAATATCACAAGAACCTGTTAGTTTAGAAATACCAATAGGTGAAGAAGATGATTCACATTTAGGCGACTTTATTCCAGATGAGACAAATATGAGTCCAGAGGACTTTGCTATCAATGAACTTTTAAAAGATGAAATATCAGAAGTATTACTTACTTTAACTGAAAGAGAAGAAAAAGTTATTAGATTAAGATTTGGCCTAGAAGATGGTAGACCTAGAACACTAGAAGAAGTTGGACAATTATTTGGAGTAACCCGTGAACGTATAAGACAAATAGAAGCTAAAGCATTAAGAAAATTACGCCATCCATCTAGAAGTAGAAAATTAAAAGATTATCTAGGTGATTAAATTGAGATTATCCAAAAGATTAAAAGCTATTAGTGATTTAATAAATCCTAATAGTAAAATTATAGACGTTGGTGCAGACCACGCCTTTTTAGACATTTATTTAAATTTATATAAAAAATGTGAGTGTTTAGCTATCGATAAATCCAAATATGCTTGCAGGTCAGCTTTAGAAAACGCTGATAAATACAAAGCAAATATAAAAGTGATTACTAATGATGGACTTAAAGGTATTGATTTAAATAATGAAATAATAGTTATAAGTGGTATGGGGACAAAAAACATAATGAAAATATTAGATTTCGATATTAAAAATGATTTAATATTATCAAGTCATACTAATATAGAAGATTTAAAAAACTTTTTAAAAGAAAAGAAATACTATATATATAAAGAAGTAATAGTTGACGAATATAAAAAATATGATATTATATATGCCAGAAAGGAAGAAAAATATGACTAACGAAGAAAGATTAAATGAAATATCTAGATTAAAAAAAGATATTAAAAATAGTGAATTTAAAAGAGATACTGGTATAAATTTTTTACCAGCTAGTATAATGTTAACAGGTGGAGGAATACTTACTGAAAATAATTTTGTAGCAGCGCTAGGCCTAGTTTCTACTTTCGGCCTTTTAAGTTTAGCCGCTAAAGGTCAAATAGATAAGAAAAATTTTAATAAAAAATTAGTAAAAATTTATAGTGAGGAGGGAAAACATGAATAAGTTAAATGCAGGTGGTAAAATAGCTATTTTTTCAGGAATTTTAACTACCGGAACAGGTGTTTTAATTAAAGATGCAAATGTATTTAATATAGGAATAATATTAGGTACAGCAGGTATAACAGCTTTACAGTGTCAAAGCGTTCAAAAAGAAGGAACAAATGCAAATAGAAAAGTGTTATTGAATACTATGTATAATAAAAAATAAAAAAATTAGTTATTCAATGTTAATAGTATTGATGAAACAAGAAACTAATGATAAAGAAACTAGTTAAGAAGGTTAAGATAAACCTTCTTTTACTGTGCAATAATTAAGCCTTTAATAAGCATAAATCTAAATTAAATATTAAAATTTACTATAACCATTAAATGGTGCAATTGACTTTAATTAAATTGTTCATAAACCTTTAGAATATTCTTAACTGAACGCATTAACAATATGTTTTACTATAATACTCATTACAATATGTTAAAATAAAACTTAATAAACTATATTTAAATTATAAATTTTGTTATATAATTAAAATAAGGTGGTGTAAATTTATGAAAAAAATATTAAGTTTAATTATAATTTTTATATTGTTTATAGGTAAAATAAACGCTTTGGAATTAAATATATCATCAGAAAGTGCTATATTATATAATTTAGATAGTGGAGAGGTATTATATGAAAAAAATAGTGACGAAGTAAGGCAAATAGCAAGTTTAACCAAAATAATGACCGCATTAGTTACTATAGAAAATGTAGATAATTTAGATAAACAAGTAATATTAACAAAAGAAGATTTTGCAGGTTTAATAGAAGCAAATGCTGTCCAAGCAGGTTTTACAAATGGAGAAGTAGTTACTTATAAAGATTTATTATTTGCTCTTCTATTACCATCTGGAGCCGATGCCGCCAAAGCAATAGCTAGAAATGTAGGAGGCAGCGAAGAAAATTTTATAAACAAAATGAATGAAAAAGCCAAAGAATTAAATTTAAAAAACACAAAATTTTCAACAGTTATTGGTTTAGATGATAAAAATAATTATTCTACAGCCAAAGAAGTTTCTATCATATTTAAAGAGGCTTTAAAAAACAAGACATTTAAAGAAATAATAACTACTAAAGAATATCAAACATCAGATGGAAAATTAACATTCAAAAGTACCATACAAAGTAATGCCAAAAGATATGAAATAGATATACCATACGTATTAGGGGGAAAAACAGGAACGACAAATGGCGCAGGGCTTTGTCTTGCAACCATAGCTAAAGCAAATGATGTAAATTATATGTTAGTAACATTAGGCGCACTTTATGATAAAAAAGCACCTCATAATATAGAAGATGCTAAAATAGTATACGATTATTTTATCGAAAATTATAGCAATAAAATAATAGTAGATAAAGATAAATCATTTAAAAAAATTAAAGTTAAATATTCAAATGTAGAAGAAATTAATCTATATCCAAATAAAAGTATTACAAAATATTTAGAAAATAATTATAACAAAGATGACATAAAATTAATCTATAATGGAAAAAAAGAACTAACACCACTTAATAAAAAAGAAGAAAAATTAGGAACATTAAAAATATATTATCAAGATAAATTAATAGATACTCAAAATATAATTTTAAATGAAAATATAAATTTTAATATAATAAGTTTTATCAAAGAAGAAATAGTAATTATAAGTATAGTTTTAATTTTATTAATTTTGATAATTATCAAAATATGTATGAAAAAGCGAACCAAATAAAGTTCACTATTTATATAATTCATTTTTAAGTAATTCCAAATTAGAATTCATAAGTGTAAAATAATCTTCATTTCCTGAACGTTCCTCTTCAGTTAAAATAGATAAAGTATGCCATTCTACGGCCTCTAAATTAGTATTATCTAAAAGTTTTTGAACAGTAGAGTTACTTTTTTCATTTGCTATAGTAAAAATATATTTTATAGAACCATCATTAGCTAAATTTAAAACCTGTCTATATATTGCATTTACATCAGTATTGCTTTCATCTAAAGAATAAACCGTAATACCATATTTTTCTAAATATTTAAACAAATTACTAGAAGCAACTATGATTTTACTATTTCCATTAGAAACTGTTTCTTTAAATTTTGCATCCAAATTAGAAGCCTCAATTTTAAGTCCCTCATAATTTTCTTCGATTTTATTATTCAAATAATAACTATCTATATATTCACCAAATCCCGTTTTAATATTTTGAGCCATCATTAGGAAGTTAGAAGGATCAAGCCATAATTCTTCTATCCCATTAGTGTATTCCATAGATAAAGTAGTATCGATGATTTTTAAATCTCCATTATCTTTTCTCATCTTTTCTACATAATCTTTCTCATCACTTATACCATTAAATATAAATAAATCAGCTTTACTATAATCTTCAATTTGTTTATTAGTTAGTTTGTAATCTTTAATATTAACCCCATCAGGATAAATACTTTTAATATCACTATAGTCACCATATAATCTTTGAGTTATATATTCACTAGGATAATTAGTAGTATAAATAGAAATATCTTCCATATTATCCCTTTTTAAACAACCAGATAAACTAAAAACTAATACAAATAAAATAAATAAATTAACAATTTTTTTCATGATCATTTTCCTTTCTAACAGGGTCATAACCATATGTTCCCCAAGGATTACATCTAATAATCCTTTTGAAAGCCATACAAGAACCCTTTAAAGCTCCATATGTCTCAATCGCATCTATCGCATAGTTGGAACATGTCGGTATATGTCTACAGTTATTATGCCATGGACCGGGAATACTTTGATAAATTTTAATTAATTTAATTAAAAATCTCTTCATATAATAATTATACAAAAAATATGGATAAATGTAAAAGGTAAATAAAATAGAATTGACATAGCGTAAAAAAAACACTATAATATAGCCTCGTGAAAGGAAAATTTATATGAATGAAGAAAATTTACAAATTATTTTACAAAGTTTAACTTTAGAAGAGTTGAAAGAATTACAAGCAAGTGTAGAAAAGTATATTAAATCAAAAGATATGATAAATCTTTATAGAGACAATCAAAGAAAATGGGAAAAAGAAATTTCAAAAAAGCCAAAGCCAACGCAAAAAGAGTTAGATCTTGCGAGAAATATTAAATTAGCTAGAAAAATTTCTACTAGAAAAAGAAATACTATTAAAGGAGAATTATTAAATTCTCACCAAATAAAAAGTTTATCAATTGATGATTTAGAATTTAAAAGCGGTGCTTTAGAAGGACCATATTATGTTAGATTATTTTTTGACAAGACTAAAAAGAGAAGTCAAGATAAGGTAATGCACTATTTAATTGCTTTAATCTCTATAGCAATAACAGCATTATTAATTAAAAGCGGTTTTTATTTTAATTTACCAAGTATTAGTTTATTATCAATTGTTCCATTTATAATAAGCATTTCTAATATATATAAAGGATCAAAATTAAAAAACATTATAGAATATGTACCTAAAAAAAATTTGACCTCAGTTCAAATAAGTAATTTTTCTAGAAGATTAAAAAAAGATTATAATATTGAAAAAGAAAATGCCGATGCTATGAATATTAATGAAAAATTATTTCTAGAATCTAAAAAAGATAGTTTTGAAGGAATGATAAAAATACATGAACAAATATTGTTAGAAGAAAGTAAAAAAATAGCTGAAATATTAAATGTATATCCATCCTCACTTAATGAAGAGGATATAGAAGAACTTGATATAGCAATCAAACCAGTAAAACAAAAAGTCATTAGAATGTCTAAATAATGGCTTTTTAAGTGACAATTTTATGCTTTATATGTTACAATTAATGTAGAAGAAGGGGATAAAATGGATAAGAAAAAAATAAAATTAATTGTCATAATAGGAATTATCATTGTTATTTACTTATTTATAGTATTAGTAATATTTGGGAAAGATATAAATGATTTTTTCGTTCCAAAATATATTGTAAATACAGATGGTTTATTTTGGAAGTATGACAGTAATGAAATATTCGAAACTACTAAAGAATTTAACAATATTGAAGGAGAATATACATTATATTATAAAGATGGAACAAATAAAAAAGCTGAATTAAAACCTAATTTCGATATATTTAATGAAGGCTTTAAAGGCGCGGATGAATTATCAAATAATAATTTAAAATATGCAACCAACATTAAAAATTTTAAACAAATAAAATATAATATAGAAGAAGTTGATATATATAATACGCCTATCGTAAGAGATGTATTAAAAGAATTTGATTTTGATTATCTGCAAACATTCAGCGGAAATAGTGTCACTTTAGACTTTGATAATGACGGTATAGATGAAACATTATATTTTATTACAAATATATATAGACCAGAAGACGGAATAAAATTAACAGCTTATTTTTTAGTTAAAGAAGGTAAAATAATTCATACATTTTATAAAGATAGAACATACCGTTATGATTTATTTGATATAGTAGATTTTGAAAACGATAAAAACTATGAAATTATTGTAAATAAAAAAATAGTTGCTACAGATGGCTTTGATACATGTTATGAATTATATGGTATTAAAGATAAAAAATGGCAAAATATTATAGAATGTGATGTATAAATCTTTAAATGTAAAATTATAAGTGATATAATAGACGAGGTGATTTGAAGTGGAACTTTTAGATAAATTAAATATAAAGCCTAATAATATAAAGCTATATGAAACCGCTTTTTCTCATACATCTTACTCTAACGAGCACAAAGTTAAAAGCTACGAAAGACTAGAGTTTTTAGGAGATGCAGTATTAGAACTTTTAATGAGTAATTATTTATATAAAAGCAATAAGTATAACGAAGGAGAAATGACAAAAATAAGAGCTCATTACGTATGTGAAACAGCTAACTATGAATATTCAATGAAACTAGGATTAAATAAATATTTAAAACTAGGTAAAGGTGAAGAGGAAAATGGTGGTAGAAATAGAAAAGCTATAGTATCAGATATATTCGAATCATTCCTAGGAGCTTTATATTTAGACCAAGGATTTTCAAAAGTCCAAACATTTTTTGAAGAAAATATAGTTCCAATAATAGAAAATCACGAAGTTGATTTCTTCGACGATTATAAATCAGCCTTACAAGAATTTGTACAAACAGATAAAAAAAGTTTAGAATACAAATTAATAAAAGAAGTAGGACCATCACATAATAAAAAATTTACAGTTGACGTTATAATAGATAATATAGTGTATGGTAGTGGTACAGCTAAAAGTAAAAAAGCTGCCGAACAAGAAGCAGCTAAAGACGCGTTAAAAAAAGCACAGAAAGGAAGTATATTATGGGAAGAGCATATGAAGTAAGAAAAGCTAGTATTCAAAAAACAGGAGCAGCAAAAGCTAAATTATATTCGATGTATGCAAGAGAAATATATCAAGCCGCAAAAAACGGAGGAACAGAGTTAGAAGGTAATCCATCTTTAAAAAGATTAGTCGATAAAGCTAAAAAAGAGCAAGTTCCAAATGATATTATCAATAGAGCAATAGATAAAGTAAATAGTGGAGCTGACGAAACATATACAGAAGCAAATTATGAAATATTTGGCCCATCAGGTTCAACCGCAATTGTTTCATGTCTAACAGATAACGTAAATAGATCAGTAAGTAGCGTTAGAGCAGTTATTAATAAATGTCATGTTAAAATGGGAGCTCAAGGAAGTGTAAGTTATATGTATGACCATTTATGTATCGTAAGTTTTAAAGGATTATCCGAAGAAGAAGCCTTAGATGCAATTTTAGAAAATGGTTTAGATGTTAGTGATATTGAAACAGAAAATGACGAAGTAATCGTATATGGAATGCCAAACGATTTAAATAAAATAAAAGAAGCATTATTATCTAAAAATCCAAAATTAGAATTTGATTTAGATGAGATAACAATGTTACCAAAAGAAAAAGTTACGTTAGAAGGAGAAGATAAAGAAACCTTCGAAAGAATGTTAAATATGTTAGACGAAGTAGAAGATGTTCAAACAGTTTATCACAATGTAGAATTATAAAGTGTATAAAAGCACTTTTTTATTTACCCAAAACATAAAAACAAATTAAAAGTGATAGCTTAATAGTTATCACTTTTTAAATATACCTGTAATTCCAAAGGAATTTTTATATAAGAAATATTTAGGAGAATTAGTAATTAATTCAAAATCACCCGCATATTCAATAACATTCGCATGAAAACTAAGTTTAAATTCATTTAAACCATGGTATTTATTATTAGGTTTATTTATATTACTAACACCGCCTAAATGAAATTTTTTAAATCCAAGTTTCGCATATCTACCCATCAGTTTCCATATGATTAATTGTTTAGAACCAAATTTTTTATATTTTTCATCATGACCATCAATAATCATATAAACCTCATCTTGCCATTTAATAACAAGTATAGCTGATGTAATAATACCATTAGGATATTTTCTTAAATATTCTGTAGCCTCAGCCAGTTGATTACGGTATTTAGTTACAAACTTATCAGTATTTAATTTTTCACTAATAAGTCTATCAGTATTACCATTTTTAGAAATAAGTTTTTTACTAAGTTCATGGCTTTTTTTATAATATTCATTATATTTAGCTTGAGAATACTGCAAATAATCAGTAGTATCTAATTTACTATAGTAAAAATCTATTAAATTATCCCTATCAAAAAACTTATACAAATTTTTAAAATATTCTAATCCTCTAGGATATTTATCTTTAGTAAGGTCATATAAGATATTTAATTCATCAAAAGAGCCATGATAAACTTTAATACCATCTCTGACAGCTTTTCTTATTTTATTTCGGCAGCTTTTATTAATATTTGCAAACAGTTTAATATAATCTAAATCAAGATTAATATATGATTCAAAGCGAGGTTTTAAAGCTTCAAAATAATTATTATAACCCAGATGGAAATAACCTAATTTTTTTAATCTTTCAAAAGTAACATCATAAAGATTATTAGAACTTATTATATCACCATTACTATTATATATATTTTTAATAATCATCGGATTAATTTTAACAGCAACGATATCATTTTTACTCAAAAACTTTTTAATTAATTTGGTAAAAGTAGAAACAAGCTCATCATCATTATAATCGATTAAAAAACCTCTTGGCGCTAGAGCATACTTAAAACCATTTACTTTATATACTAAAATCAAACTAGCGCCCCTTAAAACATTACCATCCATAAGTCCTACAAACATCGAAGAATAATTTTCTTCATGCATCGCAAAAGCATAATAAGGAGTTTGATAAATAGAGCTAGGTTTAAATAGTTTAGAAAACTCTAAAAATTCCGCATTAGTTAATAATTTGATATGCATAATACTGCCTCCCATATAATTATATCAGATAATCAAATTAAACAAAACATTTTAATCTAACTTTATTTTCTTATAGCTATCGCACATTGTACTTTCTTTTTCATCATCTGCTCTGCACGTAGACACCTTAATTTCTTTTTTCTTACATAAATCCTTATATACATCACAGTACTTACAGTCATATACACTGCACCAAATCTTCTGCACTTTCTCAAATTCACCTCCAATAATAATTTTAACTAAAACAAAATAAATATTCATAAATTAAATAAAAGGTTAATACATTTATATTGGTGATAATATGAAAGTAGGCATACCCAGAAGTCTTTTTTACTATTATTATGGAACATTTTGGCAAGATTTTTTAGATAGTC
>CALVRL010000045.1 GCA_944358625.1 uncultured Bacilli bacterium
TTCCCCTTTACTATATTCAAATTATACAAAAGATTGACACTATTTTCTAGAGTAAAAAATAGCTAGTTTTGTCGAAAATAAAATAGAAGTTATCTACTTACAACTTCTATAATTTTCTTTAAACAACTAACATCTAATCCGGCTTTTCCTATTAAAAAGCCATCTACATCTATTTGATTTAAATTTTCTATATTATCTAGTGAAACGCTTCCACCATATAATACCTCTTGATGTGTTAAGGTTTTAATATATTTTACTATATTTTCTATTTCTTCTTTTTTAGGTATTTTACCTGTTCCTATGGCCCATATTGGTTCATAGGAAATTATAACTTTTCCTTTTATATTATCTAAATCTTTAATTAACTTTTCTTTGATAACTTCTTTTGTTTTTTGATTATTATATTCTTCTAAAGTTTCACCTACACATAAAACTGGTGTTAAACCATATTCTAAAGCTTTTTTTATTTTTAGATTAATGTCTTCTTCTTTTTCATTAAAATTTTTTCTAACTTCACTATGACCTATTAAAACGTATTTGACGTTTAAATCTTTTAGACTTTTGACTGATATTTCACTTGTGTATGCGCCTACACAATTTGTAGATATGTTTTGCGCACCACAGATAAAACCATTTTCTATATATTTTTCTAAGTAGATAAAAGATGGAAATAATATTACATTTTCACCTTTTAAATCATTTATGTATTTTTCTACTTCTTCTTTTGATGTTTGATACATCTTTAAATTGACTAATACTTTTTTCATGAAAATACCTTTCTAATAAAATTAGTTATCTTTTCTCTATATCCTGGTTTATGGTTATTGATAGCTAATTTATATACATCTAATACTTTTTCGGCAAAATATTTAGATGAGTGCATTTCTGCACTATTTCTTGCGCCTATTTGAATGTTTTCTAGTAGTTTTTTATCATTCATTAGTTTTAAAATTATTTCTTTGCATTCTTTTTTATCTTTGAATAAATACCCGTTTAAATCATCTATGACTGTATTTCTAAAACTTTCGTCATCGATACATAAAGCTGGTAAAGATGCGGCCATGGCTTCTATAATTGTTAAACCTTGGGTCTCACTTTGAGAAGCTGAAACAAATACATCACCTAACTGATAATATATTGGTATTGCTTCCCAGGCTACTTTGCCTGTAAAGATAATGTTTTTTTCTAAATTTCTTTCTTTGACCATATTTTCGTAATTTTCTTTGTCTGGTCCGTCTCCTATAATTAATAGTTTAAAGTTTGGTTTTTCTTTTATTATATTTTCTGTCACTTCTATTAAAAATGGAACGTTTTTTTCTTCGGCTATTCTTCCTACAAATATGGCTATAAAATCTCTTTTTGAAAAGTTATATTTCTTTTTTAATTCTCTTATTTTTTTAATATCTATTTTTTCTTTATAAAATCTTTCAACTTCTATTCCTGTTGGTACAATATGTATATTTCTTTTAACATTGTATTTTTCTTTAAATAAATCATAGGCTTTTTTTGTAGGCACTATTAATTCATTTATAGTTTTATCACAGTAAAATTTAGTTAAATATTCTACTAGTTTTTTACTTGATTTATCAAAATGGCCTTTGGTAATATAATGCACATAATCTTCATACATGGTGTGATAAGTATGTACTATTGGAATATTATACTGTTTGGCAAATAGTCTAGCAAATGTTCCTATGGCAAATTCTGTCTGTGAGTGTATTACTTCTAAATCCCAACTTTTTATTTTATTTATAGCTTTGATAGGATATATGCTTGTTAGCCTTGAATCATATATTCCTGTTGGTATTCCTGGTATTCTAAGTACTCTTTCTTTTTCGTCATACTCATATTTTGAACTTGTTAAATTTGCTGTAACAACATATACTGTGTGTCCTTTTTTTTCTAAGGCATTTTTAAGCATAAGTTCGCTGGTTACTAAACCGCTGATATATGGTGTATATGTTTCTGTAAATATTCCTATGCGCATTTTTTGCCCTCCTTTTTAATACTTAAAGCTATAGCTCCTATAAATATTCCAAAATAATATGTTATTAATCTCCATACTATCATGATAATTGATAATTTTGGTCCTTTGATAAAGTTTTGGAAAAAAGCTACAAAACTGAATTCTAAACCGCCTGTTCCTCCTGGAATTGGTACCATTGATCCTATTAACATGACATATGCGGATGTGATTATTACTATTAGTGGGTTTATATAAATATTTAATCCCATAAATAAAGCAAATGGTATTAAATACTGACCTATAAGCGCGATAAAATTTAATGATATTATTCTAAACATGTTAAATTTATCTTTGAATAAAATAATAGCGCTTTTATGAAAATTATGGATAAATTTTTCTGATTTTTTTAATTTTTCTTCTTTATCTTTAACTATTTTTATCTTTGATAAAAAGGTTATTGTTCCGTCAATTAGTTTTTTATTCCATTTTTTACTAAATGCAACTACAAATAATACGATAACTACTGCTGTATTTATTATAAAACCTATGGTTACTAGTTTTTTTAATAATGAGTCTGATGGAAAAATATGTATTATGTAATTTGATATAATAGCACATCCACCTAATAATACGAGCGCTACTTGATAGGCTATAAAATCTTGTATAATTACGTTTGTAGACTCTCCTAGGGTTAGTCCATCTTTTTTTAATTTATATATTTGCCATGGCTGACCTCCGGCGGCAAATGGTGTTATAGCATGAAAAAACTGGGTTGTCACCATTAATAATATTCCTTTTTTAGGTGTATAATCTTTTTTTATTTTAGATGCGCAGTAATATAATACTAAACCTTTTAAAAACCAGTATGATAAGATTAATAAAAATGCTATTATTATCCATTTTATATCGAATGATAATAAGTATTTTACTTTTGTTAAAAAATCATCTTTTAAGGCAAAATATAAAATTATGGCAGTGATTATAAATATAATTATGAAGTTTCTTTTATTATTTTTCATCTATTACGGATAATGCTTTTAATTTTATTTCTTCTAGATATGCTAAAGAAGCACCACCGCCAGTTGATATATGACTTATTTTATCTTCTACTTTAAACTCTTTAACTGCTCTTATTGAATCTCCACCACCTACTACGGTGTAGGCCTTACTTTCTGCTATGATTTTTAATATTTCTTTTGTTCCTTTGGAAAATTCTTTTATTTCAAAACATCCGGCTGGACCATTTAAAAAAATTGTTTTAGCGTCATTTAAATATTGCTTAAATAATTTAACTGTTTTTGGACCTATATCTAAACCCATTTCGTCTTCTATTTCGTTTATAAATCTTTCGTGTGTTTTAACATTTGCTTTTAATTCTTTGGCTGTAATTACATCTATTGGTAAAATTATCTTATCTGGATATTTTTCTAACATTTTATTGCAGAAAGGAATTTTTTCTTTTTCTAAAATGGAATCTCCAATATTAAAACCTGCTGCTTTTAAAAATGTGAATGACATTCCTCCACTTATTAAAATATAATCGGCTTTTTCTATTAGGTTTTCTATTACTCCTATTTTGTCACTTACTTTAGCGCCGCCTAAAACGATAATATATGGTTTTTTTGGTTTATTTATTAGTTTATTTAGTTTTTTTATTTCTTCTTCTACTAAAAAGCCTATGCCGTTTGGTAAGTTAGTAGCTATTCCTACATTGGAAGCGTGGTCTCTATGGATAGTTCCAAAAGCATCATTTATAAAAATATCTCCTAAATTGGCCCAATATTTTCCCAGATTTTTATCGTTATTACTTTCTTTTTTTCCTTCTAAATCTTCAAATCTAGTATTTTCTATTAGGATTATATCTTTATTTTTCATATTTTTAATGGCTTCTTCTAGTTTTTTTCCTCTTGTTTCATTAATAAATGTTACTTTTCTTTTTAGATGCTTTTCTAGATTTAAAGCAACGGGTTTTAAAGTATATTTTTCTTTATCTTCTTCACTTTTTATTCTGCCTAAATGGGACATTAAAATTACTTTTGCTCCTTTTCTTAAGGCATATTTAATAGTTTTTAAACTTTTTATTATTCGGCTTTCATCTTTTATTACTCCGTTTTCTATAGGCACATTAAAATCACATCTGATAATTACTTTTTTACCACTTAATTCATAATCTTTGATTGTCTTTTTCATTTGTTTTCCTCCTTAAGGCTCATATGTATAGATAAGTGTACCATTTTGATTTTTTACATTAACTTTACTTGGTTCATTTATTAATTGAACATCGGTTTTTGGATTAACTAGTGTTCCTTGAATGACACCACTTGCGACTAAATCTTCGGTATTAATTTCTATGGCTGTTCCGTTTACCGTTTTTAATTCATTATATTTATCTGGATGCGTTTCTACATATACCTCTGCAGCATTTTCTATACTTTCTTTATACTGTGCATAATTTTTTTCTCTAGAATTTTTATTTGTCGATATTATACTTGGTACTGATACTAAAATTACGGCTCCTAAAATTGCTAAAATTGCTAATAACTCAACTAATGTAAACCCTTTTTTCATTCTTATCACCTATTATTTATTTTATACTATTTTTTTATTAATAACAAGTTATTTAAGGGCTTACTAATTATTATTTACATTTTTCAAAAGAAAAACCTCATTTTTTTAAATGAGATTATCTTCTTCCTTTTCTTTTTCTTCTTCTGTTTTATTATTTTCTAAATTATCTATAGTTTCTTTTTTAGAAACGGTTATAATTACTGTTTCTGTATTTTCTATTTTTTTGCCTGATTTGATGCTTTGTTTTAAAACGATATTATCTTCTTCTGATGATTCATATTTTATTTCATATTTTATTTTATTTTTATTTAATAATGTTATGGCATCATCTAGTTTTAAACCTATAACATCTGGGACGGTTACTTTAGTATCTAATACTCCGACAGTTAATTTGATAATAGTATTTTCCATTACTTTGGAACCTGGTTTTTTATTTTGTTTAATGACTACACCGACTTTATCTTCATCGGTTACTGTTATTTCAGCTATTTCGGTTTGTAATTTACTGTTTTTTAAGGTCATTTTGGCATCTTCATATGAATATCCTAAAACATTAGGCACTTCTATATTACTGTTTTGATAAATATAATAGCCTAGAAAAGCTGCAAGTCCTAAAGCACATATACTAAGCATAATAAAGAAAAACATCATGAAGCTTTGAAAAAAACTCATTTTACCTTTTTGTTTGTCATTTTTATCTTTATATTTTATTTTTGTTTTAACTTTTGTTTTGGTTTTTGTTTTTCTTCTTTTTTGTTTTACTTTTTTACTTTCGCCATAATTTTTTGGGTTTTCGTCTAATGGAAAACCACATCTTTTACAAAATAAAGCATCTTCATCATTTGCTACTTCGCATTTTGGACATTTAATCATAATACCACCTCGTTTATATTATAAACTTTTTATATATTTTTTCAAATTTAAAAAGTAAACCTAAATAGATTTACTTAAATACTTTGCTGTTCTTACCATTTGATTACTGTAGCTCATTTCATTATCGTACCAAGCTACTACTTTTACTAAATCTCCTGATTCTGTTTCTAATACGTCTGTTAATAATCCGTCAACTACTCCTCCGTGGGTTTCTCCGATTATATCGCTTGATACTATCGGATCTATAGTATAACCTAAAGTTTCATTTTGATTTTGTCTAAATACTTCGTTTACTTCTTCTTTTGTTACTTTTTTATTTAGTTCTAATGTTAAATCTATAACTGAACCTGTAGTAACGGGAACTCTCATTGCACTTCCATCTAATTTACCGTTTAATGATGGAATAACGAGTCCTAAAGCACTGGCAGCTCCTGTAGATGTTGGAACTATATTAGCGGCTGCGGCTCTACCTCTTCTTGAGGCATATCCTTTTTTATGTGGTACATCTAAGACTGACTGGTCGTTTGTATAAGCATGTACTGTGGTCATATATCCTTTTTTAATACCGAAAGCATTATTTAAAACGTTTACTACTGGAGCTAGACAGTTAGTGGTGCATGAGGCTGCACTTATGATTTTTTCTGTTCCGTCTAATGTGTTTTCATTAACTCCATATACTACTGTTTTTAAATCTCCTTTGGCTGGTGCTGATATAATTACTTTTTTTGCTCCTGCATTAATATGTGCCATGGCTTTTTCTTTACTTGTAAATTTACCTGTACATTCAAATACTATATCAATATCTAAATCTTTCCATGGTAAATTATTTGGATCTAATTCACTATATACTTTTATTTTTCTGTTTTTTACGATAATTCCTTCTTCATCATGTGTGATTTCATTTGGAAGATATCTTCTATGTGAAGTATCATATTTTAATAAATATGATAAGTCTTCTGGTTTTGTTAAATCGTTGATGGCTACTACTTCCATTTCTTTATCTTCTTCCATAATTCTAAATACTAAACGGCCAATTCGGCCGAATCCGTTAATTGCTACTTTTATCATAATATCAAATCCTTTCTAATCTTCATAAACACTTCCACCAATAAATTCTCTTAATATTGAATCTTTTGGTACTACTTCACTTGTTATTGGCAGGAAATTTCTTAATAAATCTATTAATCTCATTGCTTCTGGATATACTTTACTCGTTCCATCTATTCCATATAAAAGTGGTTCAGCATATATTCTTAAAACTGAAAGTTCATATCCTAATGATGAGTTTATCATGGCATCGGCATCATCTTGATATGGATATATACTAAGTCTTGCTTCTTTATCGACGTTTGGCCACATCATTAATGTCGTTTCGGCATTTGTTCCTCTAAATAAATTATCTCTAACTATTCTTCTTATTTTTCTAACGTCTGTCGTATGCACTCTATTATGATTATCTAATTTTAAATGAATAAGTGGACTCATAAATATTTTAAATTTGTTTTCTCTTTTTATATTTTTGGTTAATTTTTCATTTAATGTGTGTATTCCTTCGATAATTAATATTTCGTTTTCTTCTAATTTTAAATATTTATCTTCATATACTTTTTTACCTGTTATAAAATCAAATGTTGGCATAGAAACTTTGTGGCCTTCTAATAATTTAGTTAAATGATTATTAAATAGTGATACATCTATGGAATCAATACTTGAAAAATCTAGGTTACCGTTTTCATCTCTTGGGGCATTTACTCTATCGACAAAATAGTCATCTAAAGAAATTTGATGGCTTTTTAAACCTTTTACTTTTAGGTATAATGATAGTTTTTTAGCAGTTGTAGTTTTACCACTGGAAGATGGTCCGGCTAATAAAATTATCTTTATTTTATCTTTATTTTTATATATTTCTTCGGCTATTAGGGATAACTGATCTTCATAATGAGTTTCGAATAGCCTTAACATATCTATATATTTTCCTTCTGTACATATTTTATTTAAATCTGGGGCTGTGCTTATGCCAATTGTTCTACCCCAGTCTTGAAAGTTTTTATATGTATTGTATGTTAATTCGTGCTGAATATATTCATCTACTTTGTTTGGGTTTTTTACGCTTGGATATGTTAGTATGAAACTGTTATTTTTAATATATATTAAATCAAATTTATCTAATAGCCCTGTATTTACTACTAGTGGTCCATAAAAGTAATCATAAATTCCGTCTAATGAATATAAAGTTACGGTTCTATTAGTCATGTATCTAAAACTTTCTACTTTGTCTATTTGATTATGTTTTTTAAAATATTTTATGGCTTCGAATCTATCTACTAACATTTCTTTAAAAACAAATTTTTGTTCTACCATTTTTAACATTTGTTTTTTTATTTTATCTGTTTCTATTTTGGTTATTTTTTCCCCTACTATTTCACAGCATATTCCGTTTTCTAATGAATAATTTATTAAAATGTCAGCATTATCTCCTAATACTTTTTTGGTTGCGACTGTTACTAAAAATTCTAAACTTCTAGAATATATACGGTTTCCTATGGGAGTTGATAAATCATAGAATTCTATTTTGTCGTTATTTTTTAATTTTGTGTTTAAACCTACTAAAAATTCTCCTAATCTAGCTCCTACTACTGGATATTTGAAATCATCTTTTACTTTTTTGGAAACTTCATATAAGGTTGTGTCTTCTGGTATTTCATCTAAATATATATCTTTGTATTTTAATTTTAAATTGCGCATGAAAAGCCTCCTTTACTATATTTTAGCTTAACATAAATATACTAATTTGTCATGTTTTTTAATGAATAATATTTTCTCTTTACACCTATTATAATTATGGGAGGGATTTTATATGCTTATACCTAGTGTTATAGAAAAGACTTATGATGGTGAAAGGGCTTATGATATTTATTCGAGACTACTTAAGGATAGAATTATTATTTTAAGTGGTGAAATTGATGATAATTTAGCTAATTCTATTGTGGCTCAACTTCTTTATTTGGATTCTTTGAATCATGATGATATTAATTTATATATTAATTCGCCTGGTGGAAGTATTAGTGCTGGTATGGCTATTTATGATACGATGAACTATATTAAAAGCAAAGTTTCTACTATATGTATTGGCATGGCGGCTAGTATGGCAGCATTTTTACTTTCTTCTGGTTTTAAGGGTAAAAGATTTATCTTACCTAATGGTGAGGTTATGATTCATCAGCCTTTAGGTGGTGCGCAAGGACAGGCTACTGAAATTAAAATTGCAGCTGAAAGAATATTAAAGTTAAAGAAAAAACTCAATAAAATTTTAAGTGAAAATACTAATCAGGATTTGAAAAAAATTGAAAATGATACAGAAAGGGATTATTTTTTATCTGCTTGTGAAGCCCTTGATTATGGTATTATTGATAAAATATTAAAATAGGTTCTCTTTTTTGAAAACCTATTTTAATTTTTCTAATTTTTCTATAGATAATCCTGTTATTTTAGAAACTACTGATATATCTATATTATTTTCTAACATTTTCACAGCTAAATTTTCTTTTTCTTCCTTTTTTCCAAGCTCTTTGCCTATTTTTTGCCCAGCTTTCATACCTTTTTCTTCCCCAAGTTCATAGCCTTCATCTAAATAGGACTGTTTTTTTAGTTCATCTTCTTC
>CALVRL010000046.1 GCA_944358625.1 uncultured Bacilli bacterium
CCAGAAAATGTGAGAATTTACCAAGACTATAATTTTATTTATTAAACAACTGCTAGTACAGAGTTGTTTTTTTTATGTATTAAATAAATTAAAATAAACATAAGTAAGTTTAAATAAATTTGAGTAAGAAAAAATATTTTTTATAAAAAATTAACTAAAATTTAACTACAAATTTTTTATAAAAAAAATTTGCATCCTCGCAAACCCTTGTAAAATAAAGAAAAAATTGATTTTATAAAATTAAAAAACTGGTCTTTACAGAGCAGGTATGAACCGTATGCTCTAGCCAACTGAGCTATCTCGCCATGTGACAAAAACATTATAGCAAATTATTTTTTTTTATTCAATAGTTTTTTTGAATTTTTATCGTAAAACTATAGAGAAACTGTTGATTTTTAAAGGAATAGTCTATATAATTGAAATTGGGTGGTGAATTATTATTTATGAATTTAAAAGAGATTGATCAAAATATTATTGCAACAGACAGTCTGATTCAAAGGTACGAAAATAAAAAAGAAGAAATAAAGATGAGGCCTTACAAAAATTCACATTTTTATTTAAGTGTCTTTACCGGAACAGTAGCCGGAATGTTTATAGCCAGTGCATCTACTTTAGATAGTGGAGCAATGATTATAGGTGGTATGGCAGGAGGATTAATAAGCACTAGTATACCTTATGTAATAAGACAAATTAAACTTGGTGATTTAAATTATCAAATATACATGAATAATTTAATATTAAATGATTTAGATAAAAAGAGAGAAAAAATATTAAATTTGAAAAAATAAACAAAAAGTGATAGAATAACTGCATTATATTTTATTTGAAAGGGAAATATATAAAAAATAAAAAGGGGAAAATTAAGCAGTAAGAATAAAGTTAGGGAGGTTTTATTATGAGAATAGGTATTGATATTGATGGTATTATTAATAATATTGAAAAATTCCAATTAGAAAACGCTATTCCTTTTTTCAAAGAAAAATATAATAAAGAAGTAGTAAATCCAAACGGTTTTGATATTCGTGATATCTTTGGATTATCTAAAGATGAAGAATATATGAGACGAGAATTTTGGAAACCATTTATTTTTGAACTTGCTAGAAAAGCCCCAGTTAGAAATGGTATTAAGGAACTAATAGAAAAAATACACGAAAACGGTGATGTTCCTTATATTGTCACAGAAAGATATGCGACAGATAGAAAAAATGCTTGGGGAGCACTTCACAGAAAATTTGTCAAAGACTACTTAAAAGAAAATGGTATTGATATTGACGAAGACAAAATAATTTTCTGTAAAGAAGGAACAAAAGCAAAAATTTATAAGGAATATGAATTAGATTTAGCTTTAGAAGATAATGTAAAAAACATCGAATCATTAATTAATAGTGACATCCCAGTTATTGCTATTAAAGCAAGTTATAACAAAGATTATAATCAAGAAGGAGTATATAAAGTAGATACCCCTTATGAAATCAGCGCCATTATTGAAAAAATAAGAGAAGAAAAAATAGAAAAAGAGCAAAAAGCTAAAATTAAAAGACCAAATGAATTTTTACCAAAAGCGGGTTACGCTTCTATCGATAAGCCATGGCTTAAATACTATACTGAAGAAGAAGCAGATTTTGAAGCGCCACATATGAAAATATATGATTATTTAAAAAAGCAAAACGAAAACAATATGGATGAAATTATTTTAGATGATAATTTCGGAAACACTTATACTTTTAAAGAATTTTTTATAGAAGTAGAAAAATATGCGAAATCTTTTAAAGCATATGGTATTAAAGAAGGTGACCATGTAATTATCGGTCTTCCAAACTTACCAGAAGTGCAGTTTGCAAAATATGCTTTAAATAGAATTGGCGCTGTAGCAGTTATGGTTAACCCACTTTCAAGCAAAGATGAAATGAAACATTATTTAAACGAAAAATCATTAAAAGGTGAAAAACCAAAAATGATGCTTATGTTTAACCGTAGCTATGAAGCCTTAAAAGATTATTTTGATGATCCAAATATTGAAATTAAAACATTCATTAATATTGGCGTAGATACCTTGATGAAACAGCCACTTAAAACAGGATACAAACTAACAGAAGGTAAAAACGATCCTAATCCTAAAGTTTTTGAAGGAATAGATAAAGTTATAAGTCTAGATGAATTTATTAAAAAAGGTGAAAACTATACTGGTAATTTAGATAGTGAATATAAAGAAAATGAAGGCGCTATTGTATATTATACAGGCGGTACTACCGGTGTTGAAAAAGCCGCTTTAATTTCAAATGAAAGTTGCAATGCTATTGCTAAAGCCTTCAGCACACTTATTACAAATTCTTCAGTTGGAGATGTAACTTTAAATGCCATGCCTTGGTTCCATGTATTCGGTGATAATCAAATATTCCACTTTGCAGCTTGTCAAGGTATGAATAATGTAGCTATAGTTAAGTTTGCTAAGAAAGATGCCGCAAAATATTTTAAAAATCATTATCCAGTCAAAAACTGTAATGGTGTTCCAACATTTTTTAGAGCTATTTTCTCTACATTAACCGAAAAAGATTTAAAATTCATAGACCAGCTTACAAATACAATTAATGGTGGAGCTGCATTAAATGCTGATGAAAAGGTTAAATTCAACAAAATATTGAGTAAAGCAGGAAGCAGATCTAAAATGACAGACGGATATGGAATAACCGAAGGATCAGGTGGCGTTATTTGGACATTAGTTGGTGAAAACGAACCTAAATGTATTGGTATTCCTATTCCTGGCGTTATAGCTAAAATAGTAGATCCTAAAACAGGCGAAGAATTACCTTATAACGAAGAAGGAGAATTATGTATTTCAGGAGCGCCAGTTATGCTTTGTTATTTAAATAATGAAGAAGAAAACAAAAGAGCTTTAAAGAAAGACAAAGACGGAAATGTTTGGCTTCATACCGGCGATTTAGCTAGATGTAGCACAGATGGTAAGTTCTACTATAGTGAAAGAAAAAAACGTATGCTTATTGTCAGCGGTGAAAATGTTTATCCAAGTAGAATAGAAGACGTCATTAGAGACAATATAGATGCTGTCGAAGACTGTTTCGTATTTGGTCAAAAAGATAGTTACCGCGGTGAAGTACCAATAGTTAAAGTTAAATTAAAGAAAGGTATTACACCATCTAAAGAAATGCAAGAAAAAATTATGAAAATATGTGCCGAAAAATTCCATAACAAAAAATATCGTCCAGTAAGAGTAGACTTTATTAAATATATACCTATGACCAAAAAAAGTTCACCAGATTTTAGAGCTATTCAAGATGAAAATTTAGTCATAAATATTGAACAGCCTATTCACGTTGATAATTTAGTTATATTAAAAGAAAATTATGCTGGAAATAAATTATATAGAAATTCTAAAGCTTTAGTTAGTTTATGGTATAAATATGTGAACCCTGTTCAAACAATTGGACTTGAAAACATACCAAGTAAAGGTTCAGGTATTATAGCCATGAATCACCTTCATGTTAATGACCAATTACCACTTATGGTAAATACTGATAGAATAATTTCATTTTTAGCAAAAAAAGAATACTTTGATAATCCTTTAATCGGCCCATACTATAGCAAGTTAGGCATGATACCAGTAGACAGATTTGGAGATGCTAATTACGCTAAAAAATGGATAGAAGAAGTAATAAATTCTGTTCCTCTAGAAGATTTTGCTAAAGAAGAAGAAATAATAAAAGAAATTATTGCTAAAATAGATTCATTAAAAGAAAGAGAATATTCTAAACCTATTAAAGTTATGGAAGAAGCTAAAAAAATAGTTTCTGAAAGCGGTTTAGAAATTCAAAGTGAAATATTGAGACGTTTAGATAGTATTCCTTTAAGCGGTGAAGAAAATGGATATGGTCATGCACATAAAGCCGTTAAAGAAGCTATCAAAAGACTTGAAGATGATCGTTTATTAGGGATTTTCCCTGAAGGAACTAGAAATAAAGCATTTGAAAACACAGGTAAGTTTTTACCAATGTCAAGCAGTGCAGCTTTTTGGGCAAGAGATTATGGCGCACCATTAATCCCAGCAGCTGTCAATGGTAGACATAAAAAAGGCGGTAAACTTATACTTAATGTAGGAGAGCCTTTATATATTGACAAAGATTTAAACGATTCTGAAGTAAAAGAAGCAATGATCGATTTTGAAAATAGATTATATAATTTAGTTTTATATAATTTAATAAATTTAGATAATCAAGATATAGATTTAATTCAAAAAATAATCGATAATGAATATGAAATTTTAACAGAAGAAAATAAAAATTCATTAGAAAATTTAAATGAAAATCTTAAAGATCGTGGTGCTAAAACTTTAAGAATCTAGCAAAAACCTCAAGTATATTTGAGGTTTTTGTAATTTATGCAAACAAAATTAGTATTTTATGGTAAAATGTATTATAGAAGGTGGTGCGAAAATGTTAAGTAGTATATATTTTCAAATATGTAGTTTATTTTTCATAGTATTACTTATTATTATTTATTTTTCTAAACAGAGATTAAAAACACTAGAAAATAGTATTTTTATTGGTACTATGTTTGCTAATTTATTTGCTATTATTTTTGATATAGCAAGTGTTTTTGGTATTTACTATTTAGAAGAAGGAAGTATTATTACTTATTTTCTAGGCAAAATATACCTACTTTGTATAGTAGTTTGGGTACTTACATTATGTTTATATATATTTGTCATAAGTTATAAAGAAGCAAAGAAGAAAATAAAAAAAGTTATCCCAATACTTATGATTTTATTCTTAATAGTTGGTATTATTATTTTCGCACTTCCAATTTATTTCACAAATGAACCATATAAAATATATTCTTCCGGTCCTAGTGTCCAAGTCGTTTATAATTTCACAGCTATATGTATTTTCTTTTGGATATTTATGATTATTAAAAATTTTAAAAACATAAAAAAAAGAAAATGTATTCCAATTATATTTTATGTAATAACAGGATCTTTAAGCGCCTTATTACAATCATCTATGCCAGAAGTTTTACTTGTTTCATTTGTTGAAACATTTGTTACATTCTTAATGTATTTTACAATTGAAAATCCAGATGTACAGCTTGTTAGAGAGCTATATAGAAATAGAAAGCTTATTGAAAAATCTAACCAAGATACTTCTAATTTCTTGTTTAGAATGACGCAGGAAATTAAAAGGCCTGTAAAAGACATTATGAAAGTAAGTTCTGATTTAGAAAGTTACAAAGATATAAAAGAAATTAAAAAAGGTATTAAATATATCAAAAATACAAGTGTTAATTTAGATTATTTAATAAATGATGCTTTAGATGTTTCAAGCATGACAACCAAAAAATTAAAAATATATGATAGTAGATATAATCCAAATAATATATTCAAAGAAATTGCTTATAAATTTGAAAAGCAAGTTGATTCTAATATAAAATTTAACTATTCCATCAGCAGTGCAATTCCAAGTTATTTATATGGAGATTCTATTAAATTAAAACAAGCCATATCATCTATTTTAGACAGTGCTTTAAATCACACTGAATCAGGTGAAATCGATTTAGACATAAGTGGAATTATAAAATATGGTGTATGTAGGCTGATTATAAATATAAGTGATACAGGAAGTGGTATGAGCATCGAAGAAGTTAATGATATTTTAAGTATGAATAGCGAAGAACTTGCTAGTATAGATTTGCGTAACCGAGATGGTGAAATTTTAAAATTAAAAGAAGTTAAAAAATTAGTTTCACTTTTAGGCGGTAATTTAATGGTTAAAAGCGAAGATAATATTGGAACTACAGTAAGTGTTATTCTAGAACAAAAGATAGTTGAATCAGAAGATAAAGAAATCTCTAAAAAATTAGAGTCATACGAACAAAGCTTATATCATAATCAAAGAGTAATGGTAGTGGATGATGATGCCAAAGAACTAGCAAAAATCACGTCATTTTTGGAAAGTCATGATGCAGAAGTTAGCGGTTCACTTTTCGGAAGAGATGTAATTGAAAAAATTTCTAATAATATTAAATATGATTTAATATTATTAGATGACGAGACTAATACATATAGCGCTTTAGATGTATTAAAAGAACTTAAGAAAAACAAAAAATTTAATACACCAGTTGTTATAATGATAAATGATAATAAAGAATTTATTAAGCTTCATTACCTGCAAGATGGATTTGCCGATGTTATTATGAAGTCTAAATTAGAAAGTGAAATTAATAGAATTATGAAGAGGTTTTAAATAAAACCTCTTTAAGATAGGAGAGACTTATGTTTAAAAATAAAAAAATATTTATTTTAGGAATGGGTAAAAGTGGGGTTTCAGTAGCAAAATTGCTTTCAAAAGATAATCATATTTTAATAACCGATATGAAGTGTGATGATTTAAATTTAATAGAGGAGTTAGAAAACCTTGGAATAAATGTTATTATAACCAAAGATCAAGAAGAACTTTTTGATGATAGTTATGATTATGTAGTTAAAAACCCAGGAGTAAGACTAGATCATCCTATAGTTTTAAAAGCAAATAAATATAATATTCCAATTTTAACAGAACTAGAAGTTGCATATAGATACTTAAAGGAAGTAAAAATAATTGGAATAACCGGTTCAAATGGCAAGACAACTACGACAACTATTATTTATGAATTTTTAAAAAAAGCAGGTTTGCCAGTACATTTAGCCGGGAATATTGGTTATCCTTTATGTTCTCAAATAGATGAAATAAAAAAAGGAGATATTATAGTAACTGAAATTTCCAGTCATCAGTTAGTTAATTTAGATAAGTTTAAAGTAGATATAGCTGTATTAACCAATTTATACAAAGTCCATTTAGATTTTTTTGGAACATATGAAAAATATAAATTGAATAAATTACGTATTTTTAATAATCAAGATGAATCTTCACTAGCCATTTTAAATAAAAATGATAAAGAAGTATATGATTTAACATTAAATTTAAAAGCCAGAAAAAAATATTTTTCTTCTAATGGAGATGCTGATATTTGCATAAAAGATGATAATATTGTTTTAAACGGTGAAAAAGTTATTAGTTTATCTGATATAAGAGTAAAAGGTATGCATAATTACGAAAATATTATGGCAGCTATTTTAGTAGCTAAAGAATTTAATATATCAAATAATATTATCAAAGAAGTTCTAAATAATTTTGCCGGAGTTGCCCACCGCATCGAATTTGTAGCTAAAATAAATGGTAGAGAATTTTATAATGATTCCAAAGCGACAAATACAGATTCTACTATAACTGCCTTAAAATCTTTTGATAATGATGTTGTTCTTATATTAGGTGGTTTAGATAGAGGCCACAGCTTCGAGCCATTAATTCCATATTTAAAACACGTTAAACATATTGTATGTTATGGAGAAACAAAAGAAAGGATAGAAACTTTTGCTTTAGAAAACAATATCGATGTTACCGTTACCGATAATTTAGAAGAAAGTGTTAAAGCCGCTTATAATATTTCTGAAGAAGGCGATACTATTCTTTTGAGCCCTGCATGTGCGAGTTGGGATCAGTATAATAACTTTGAAGAAAGAGGAGACGAGTTTAAAAAAATAGTTAGTGAATTAAACTAACTTTTTTGCTGTAAAATTAAGTAAAGTTTATAAAAAACGTAGTAAAAATATATATATTTTGGTATAATCATAAGTGTAGAAGGTGTTTTTATGAAATATTTTCCTAAATTAGATGGTTATAATATTTATCTATCACCTATGAACTTGGAAGATGCATCTGTTTATGTGAAATGGTTAAATGACTCTATTATTAGTGAAAGTATTGGTATTGAAGGTAAAATTATTACATTAAATAGTGTAAAAAAATGGCTTACAGAAAATTCTAATAATTATAATTTTATAATTATTCTAAAAGAGACAAATGAACCTATTGGAAGTATTAATTTATATGATACCGATTTAATTCATCAATGTAGTTCTTTATCTATGTTTGTGGGAGATGAGCAAAACAGAGGTAAGGGATATGGTAAGGAAGCTATAAAATTACTATTAGAATATGGTTTTAATAATTTAAATTTAAACAACATAATGCTTAAGGTTTATTCTTTCAATAAAAGAGCAGTAAAATTATATGAAAGTTTAGGTTTTCAAAAAATTGGTACAAGGCATAAATCACATTATTCTAAAGGAAAATATTATGATGAAATTTATATGGAGTTACTAAAAGAAGAATATAATGAAATAGAACCTTTTATATATGTATAATATTTATTGTGTCAATTTGACAAATATTAATTTTAGTGTTAATATATGCGGCAAAACGAGAAGTTATATGCATATTTTATAATTTTAGAAATGGGGTATGAATATGAAATTTATTCTTAATAGGAATGCAAAACATTTAAGAGCTGAAGGAATTGACGAATCTTTTAGAGAAAAAATAGGTAGAGTAGCAGGTAATGTTATGAGAACTTTTATGACAGCTGCAGGACCTATAGCTGTAGCGGGTGCTATAGCTGCTGGTATGCCAACTGCTGCACATGCAGCTGAAAACGGTTTAACAGACACTACTAATCCAACTACTCAAGAACAAACTGTTGATGTAAATGATTTTGTCGCTCCAGCCGTTGAAACAGCACCAGTTGTTGAAACAGCGCCAGCCGTTGAAACAGCACCAGTTGTTGAAACAGCACCAGTAGTTGAAACAGCACCAGCAG
>CALVRL010000047.1 GCA_944358625.1 uncultured Bacilli bacterium
AACTATAAAAAGAAACTGCCCAAAAATTAAGTTTCATAAAGCTTTTATTATTACTCCATAATTGGTAATTTTGTTTTTGGAAGATCCCATATCTATATCATCATCACTATTCACTATAAAATTATCTGTACTAATAATAATTAGAATTTTAAATCAGAAATTTTTAAGACATCTATATTTTTTCTTTTATACAACCGTTCAGTATTAATAGATACGATTTCTTTGTCTTCAAATTCTAATTCTTTTAATATTTCAGTAATTGTATTTTCATCATCACACTCAATTTCCATATAGGGATCTAAAAGAGGCCATATATCAATTTCTATATCAGCATTTTTATATTTAAAACTATGTCTTATTTTTTCCTGATAATTTCTTCTTATGATCCCAATACTTGCTAGAATTTTATTCGTCTCTTCAAAATCAGATACAGTAATTTCATATTCTTTCACTTTTTGTATATTGTCTTCTGATTTTTTATAGATATGTTTAACAGTCAATTCGATTTTATCATTACTTTTTCTAAGTCTAATCCATTTATTTGGATTTATTAATTCTTCTTTAATAATATTATTAAAGGTTTTACTGCTTTCAATTCTTTCAAGAATCTCTTGTTTTTTCATACTTACTAAATCTTTAATTTCTTTTAACTTCATTTCTCTACATATTCTATCTAATGCATCATTGTCAATTAAATCTTCAAATTCATCTAAAAGTACATTTAATTTATCTATTGAAACATTAATTAGTAAATCATTATCAGATTTTAACAAACTTTTTATTTCCAAATATCGATAATAAATAGTAGGTATATCATAAGTATATATTTTTTGCTCTTTTTCCCCTTTGTCTTTTGCACCAATCTTTTTTAATTTAGAAATTGTTTCTTCAACATTAATGTTTAAAACTTTAATTTCTTTTTCAAACTTTGCCATTTTTATCAACTCCTATATGTTAATCATTATAGCACACATTAAATTTTATTTGATAATTTTATAACAAATATTCTATAGGGATATGGTCTAAAATACTTTTTAAAGTTTAATAATCTTTTAGTTCTTGACATATAATGCATAGATTTTTCTTCTAAAACTATGCCACCAGCTTTTAAAATTAGTTTACGCCAAAAATCATAATCCATATATCTCTCATCACCATACATTGCTTCTTCTTGGTTAAAATACTTAGTCGGTATTCCGAATATTACTATCTTTGCCACATTTAATTGTTGTTTTAATGTATCTATAATTTGTTCGTCGGTAAAATGTTCTAGCACACCATTACTATATGAAATATCATAAGACTTTTCTTTATAATCTAATTCAAAAATCGATTTATTAACAAAAATAGGTTTTTTCACAGAACTATAATTATTTGCAATTTTATTTGATAAATCTATTATTTCAGAATCAATATCTATTCCAGTAACATCATATCCTATAGAAGATAAATATGTAGATAACACTCCTGTTCCACTTCCAGTTTCTAGTAATTTATTTCCTTCAGCATATTTTTTAATTAAGTTAATTAATACTTTCTTATTTAAAATTTTATCATTGACATAGTGTTCTAAGTTTCCCTTTTTTTCAATATCTTTTAAATATACTTCATACCAACTCAAGCAAAAACACTTCCTTTTTATTAGATAAACTTTTATAGGTATTCAACTAATGAATTAGTTAAAGCATTACCTACTTTTTCATCTCTACTATTATTAGTTATTACAATATCTCCATTTGCCAATATTAGAATGTATTTGCTTTCCATGTCTTCTTCCACTCTAGTGTCAATATTTTTAATGTTACTTTTTTCTTTTAAATTTTTAACTATGTCATGGTATTCTTTCATAGAAATATCAAACATTTCCTTATTAATAACTGCTTTTTCCCTTAACGGCATAAATTTAAAAACTCTCCAGCTATAAATATCATAATTATTTAAAAAGCTAATTGATTTATCAATGCTATTTAAGTTAGTTTTACAAACTACACTATTAATTCTTATTTTTACATCATATTTTTTTAGTTTTATGTAGTCTAATATTTTCTTTATTTCTTGAAAATGAGTTCTGCCTCTACCCAATAAATCATTAATATCATCATCAATCGAATCAATTGATAGTGTAATACTATCTAAATATTTATAAATTTTATCTATTCTATCAGGTGTCAAAAGTTTCCCATTAGTAATAAGCTTATTTTTCATTCCTTTTTCATAGGAATATTTTAATAAGTCATCAATTCTATCCAATAGTAATGCTTCTCCACCAGTCCAAGTAATATTATTAATACCACTACTAATTAAATTATTTAAAATATATAAATTCTTCTCATATGGTAAATCTTTAACCTTTAAAAACCTATGACAATACTTACACGACTGATTACATCTAGCTGTTATATTCCAACAAACTTCTTTTTCCATTATTTTAACCTCCTAGCCAAAATATAGCCAAACCTGTGAAAATGATCTCTAACACAATCAACGTGAGCTCCTTCAAAAGATGGATAGTTATTTTCTTTAATTGATATTATTTCCCAAGAACTATCAAAATAATTCAATATTTCTTTTTTTCTAAAGAACTTTGAACTTGGATATAGTTCATAATCATCTTCTTCAATAGCCATCATATAATCAACATACAAATATCCATTAGTTAAAACAATACTTTGTAATTTTTTTATCTTATCTTCTAAAGAAAAATCTTTGTTAGCACTATAATGTAAAGAACAACTTGTAAATACAACATTAAACTTTTCTGTTGGAAAATTTCTATAAAAATCCCTCTTTTCTATTTTAGCAAAATCTTCAAGGTTTTCTTTTTTTAATCTATCCAACACTCCTAATACTTTTCTTTTTTCTAATTTGTATTCTTTTGATTTGAAATCCTTAGAATACTTATATTTAACTTTGCTTTCTACAATAGGGAAAAGTTTACTACCACCATATAAAGCTATTTCATCAATATCATATCCTGTTACATATATACCTTCACGTGCAAAAGGCATTAAAAATTTTCCATCGGAACAGCCTACGACACAAGCAGTAAAATCTTTGCCCCAATTATTCTCTGCTAATTTTATTAAATTATATAATCTTGTTGGAGGATGACCCCAAATACTTTTTGTTTTCATATAATGCCTTCTTTCAATTATTTTTATTCTTTCCCTTCATACAAATTACATTGATATGAATCTTTCCAATATTCATCTTTTTTTAATTTTTTATAATAATTATGTTCTTTTAATTTTTTAACTGTATTTTTTATAATATCTATATCTTGGTTAAGTGCTACATATCTAAACTTTGTAGAATTATTCAAACTAACTGCAGAATAATCATTTAAAATAGGCTCCTTATTGAAAATACAGCGATAATCATCATTACATACAATTTCAAAATTCATATTTTTATCTACATTTGTTATATTCTTTATATTTTGTTTATTTTTAGAACAATTTAGACACCCAAACAAATGAGAAAAACAATTCCTTGTATAAACCATTGGCAATTTCCCACCAACTATTACTTGCATATTATCACTACCAAATATACTCTTATTTCTATCATAACTTAATTCTGGTGAGGCAGTGAATTCAGTAATACCATTATTTTTCAAATATGTTAATGTTTCTTTATTCCATATATAAATTGTATAATCACAGTATTTTTTCTTAAATTTTATATTTTTACAAGTATATAATTGTGAAAATCTTGTAAACATCACTTCCTTTTGACTTAGCAATTTTAGATATGGTAATAAATCTATACTTTTCCAATTAAATAGTGGTAATTTATATATTATTTTATCATTATATTTTTTAATAATATGTTCTATATTTTTCATATCATTAATTGTGACTATATTATAAATTATTTTTACAAATGAATCATTTAAATAGAAATCAATAATATTCTCATCAGATGTTTCTAAATATACTTGTTTGATTAAAAGATTGTTATCTGTGCTTTTATGTACTGTACTTCTACAATCATTTATTAAACAATCTATAACTTCTTTATATAAATTATTGCCTATATAGTAAGTATCATCTGAATTTTTTATATATTTTAATTTATAAATATTAATATCTTCATTTTTAGATTCAATATCATTAATTAAATCTTGAAAGTTTAATTCTACATAATTATTCTTATCATCATAAAATGTATGTCCTGTTCCTCTATGATTCACATATAATATTTCTGCAACATAATGGCCTTTAAATGTAAACTCCAAGCTTAAATTTTTTTTATTCACTTTATATGGTTTCTTTATTTCAGTATAAATATATTTTACATTGGAATTTTTATAATCTCTTGAAAACTTATTTGGCTTACCATTTAAATATTCTATACATACATCAGTATCCTCTATATTAGGAACTTTTTTAGCCAACATTTTTGGTTTAATCCTAGAATTAATTTTTTCATACAACTTATTTTTTTTGATAGACGTTCCATATAAATAACCAGCATTTATTTTAGACTTCATTTTTTTATTTATCATTTCAAGAACTTTGGCAATCTCCTTTGGATTTCTTCTTCTGCCTTCCAATTTCAAACAGTCTATTTTATTTAGTTTACTTATCAGATTAATGCAATTCATATCAGGAACGTATAAAAAATGTCCATAATCATCATTTATAGAATAAATATCTCTGCAAGTTATAATGCATTTACCTCTATTACCTCCACCACCATTTATTAAAGTTCCAAAAAAGCAAAGCCCTGAAAAACTCAAACATTGCGACCCCCAAATAAAACACTCTATTTCTATATCTGTTTTTTCTCTTATATTATCTATTTCGTCAAAAGTTAATTCACGAGCTAATATTGCTCTCTCACCACCCATTGATTTTATATAATTAACATCATCTATATTATGTGCTCCAAACTGTGTAGAAAAATGCAATGGTACATTTGGAAATTCTTTTTTTAATCTTGCAATCATGCCTATATCGGTTACTATAAATGCATCAGGAACTTTATTATTTTTTAAAAAATTTATTACCTCTTCTATTTCTTCATCAAGCATTAAAATGTTTAATGTTAAAAAGAATTTAATATTATACTTATGTAATTCATAAATAATAAAATTATATTCTTCAACAGTAAAATTTACAGCTTTATTTCTTGCATTCCACTCTTTTACTCCTCCATAAACAGCATTTGCATTATTATCTATTGCTACTTTAATATGATTCATATTACTAGCTGGACTTAATATTTCCATTGATAATTCCTCCTCGACCATTTAATATTTAACTACTTTTTTTCTAATATCTTATTTTGTTTTCTTTTTTTCATATCTTTAATTATATCTGCAACTTCTTGATATACTTCATTTATATCTTTATTTTCTGTATTTATAATTACATAAGGAATTTGAAATTCATTAACAAAAGTTAGCATTTTATCATATCCCTCAATATGTTTCTCTTTATCAGACAAATCATAATCGTCTTTATTTCTTGCATATATTCTTTTTAACCTTGTTTTAGGGGATGCATACAAAATAATTGATAAATCTGGTTTCCCAATTAAATCTATCATTGTTTGAAATATTTTGTTACTTTTTTCAGTACCGTTCCAAAAATAGTTTGATATAAAATGTCTATCAATAATTAGGTTTTCATCTTTATATTTTAAAATAGTATATAAGTTACCCAAACCAAAAAACCAAGCTTTTAATATTTCGTCATCGAAATTATATATATTTTTTGAAATTTCATCTAAGTTTTTTTTACCCGATAATGATTTTGCGTCAAGAATATAAGCTAATGGTTTTTCTATATACTTAAAATTATAATCTTCGGCAACTCTTTTTGCTATTGTAGTTTTTCCTACTCCATCCATACCTTCAATAGCGATGACTAAATTATCACCTTCCATAACAATTCACCTCTATTTCTTCACATATTTTTTTATAATTTCCGCAACACCCGAGTCATTATTTGTATTAAATGAAACGTACTTTGCATTTTTCTTTGCTTCTTCAGTACCATTTGCTAAACAACCAGAATTAGAAAATTTTCTAAACATTTCTATATCATTATTACCATCACCAATTACTAACACTTCATCAGGAGATACATTTATGAATTTAATTAGCCTACATAAGCCTTCTGCTTTATTGCTATTGGTTGTGCTAATTTCAATATAATTAATTGTTTTGTTAATAGCATCTTCGTATAAATTTTTATTATATTCAGTAATATAAATATCTGGAAATAAAAATTTTAACTTTTCAAGTATATTATCCAAATTTCTTTCAGATACGAACAATACTTTTATAACATCCTCAAACTGTTCTATATTATCCAATAAGTTATTAACTATACGAATGTTACTTTTTAAGTTTGGTGGGTATTTTTTATTTAATTTCAAGTGTTTTTCAGCAAAATATTTTTTTTCATCAGATGTTTCATAAAATAATTGATTTAAATGTATATATAATTTTTCTTCTTTACCAAAACATATCAAATCTTTTAAAATTTTCTCTTGAATAAATCTAGAATATAAAGGCTGCATATTCTCTAGATCCATTATATTTGCACCATTACCAAATACCCCATAACTCGCATTAATTAAATTACTAATATATTTAGTAGAAGAATACATCCTAGCTGTTATTAAAGCAATTTTTATTCCTTTTTTTATTACATCATCTAATACTTTTAAATTCGTAGTAGTTATTTCATTTGAATCGGTAATCAAAGTCCCGCCAATGTCTATCGCTACTAATTTTATACTTTTCATAATGACTCCTTTGCATTAATTATATTGATATACGAAATAAAAAACAAATACATTATTTTTATATATGAATAACTTTTAGTTATATCAAAAAAGAATACATTATATTACTTTAATGTATTCTTTTAGAAACTCTTTTGCTGGAAAAGATAAATAATCCTTTATATAAACTAAATCTAATTCCAGTTTTGGCAAATCACATTTTACATCTACTTGCTTCACTTCTTTATTAAGCAACTCTTGTTTAACTGCTTCTTTTACCACATAACCTATACCTAAATTTCTTTTAACAGATGAAATTATTAAATCAGTTGTATCAACTGCTAAAACTACGTTTAAATCAACATCATATTTTGATAAAATTTTCATTAGACTTTTCCTCATAGAACTTCTTGGCAAAGGTAAAATTAAATCTTTATCTTTTAAGTCATAAATATTATTAATTTCACATTTATAATCATTACTTGTAATAAAAATTGTATCAAAAGTTTCTAGCTTCTTTATTACAATTTCTTTTGAAAAAACTTCAATTGGATAACTATCTATTATAAAGTCAAGTTTATGATGTGTTAAGCCCTCTACTAATGCAGAAGTAGAATCACTAATAATATTTATTTTTATCTTTTTATGAGTAGCCATAAACTTTTCAACAAATTTTAATAAATAGAATGATGTAATATGCGAAGGACAGCCTATTGTTAATTCACCTGTTAAAAGTTTTTTAGATGCATCAATGTACTTCGTTGATGCCTCTAAATAAAAATTCATTTTTTCTATTTGTTGAAATAAAATTCTGCCTTCGTTAGTTAATTCAATTCCCTTATTAAATCGATAGAATAACTTTACTTCTAAATTATCTTCTAATTTTTTTATTTGTTTACTTATTGCTGGCTGAGAAATGCGCATCTTTTTTGCTGCTTCTTTAAAAGAACCTGTAATAGCTACGTTATAAAAAACCTTATATAAATTTAGATTTATATCATTTATCACTATTTACTCCTTTTAGATTTCATTTGGTCATCTACCTCTAAAGTTTTTCTTTTATCTAAAATTATAAAATTAGCTACATCTTCTTCTACTTTATAACTACCTTTATCTCCAACTTTTTTTTGATAAACACTTGCACCTAATGGAGCATTTACAGATATTTCTCGAACTTCTCCATTAAAATTAGGACTACTAGATGCAACTAGTTTAAAAAACATTTCTTCCTCATCTTCATCATCAAAGCTTATAGAAATAGTTACGTAATCATCAATATCGACTAAATCTGAGGCTTTACTATTTTCAATAATAACAATTCTTGATAATCCTTCAAGTTTTTTCCTTAAAGCTGAGAGAATTTTTAATTCTTCTCTTTTAGCTTCTTCAAAATCAAAATTATCATGCCAGCCATCTCCTACAGCACCAGTATAGGCTTCTGATTTAGTTTTACCATTATCATTAAGTTTTTCTCTTATTTCTTCAATTTCTTGTAAATATTGTTCATATCCAGCCTTATCCAAATATATTTTGTTATCATTATTTTTTTGCATAAACAAACCTCCTTTAAAATTAATACATATTATATCACTAAATTATAGTTTAATCAAGGAGCACTCGCATTATTTCAAATTTTTCTGAATTCTCAAAGTAAGTGACATTCTCAAAAAAGGTTTCATTTACTTTGAGAAATCACCCTTTTTCTCTTTTAAATAGCCGTAAGCAACATTAAATGTATTTTTACTATTACAAAATGGACAAGTTACTTTTCCCATGTTTACTCCATTTCTAGCAAGTTCTTTACTAAAATGCTTTTCATTCTCCCTATATGTGTTACATCGGGGTTATTATGGGAGAGCTTTTGGTTTCTAAAAAAGGTCTTGGCTATTTAATT
>CALVRL010000048.1 GCA_944358625.1 uncultured Bacilli bacterium
CTAAAGGTGTTAGGGTTAATGCGGTTGCTCCTGGTTATTTTTGGACTGCTTTACAACCTAGCTGCTGGATGCCTAATAAAATTCCAACACTTGGAGCAGATAGTGATATGAGAAGATGTGCAGATCCTTACGAAATTGCTCCTATTTATGTTTATTTGGCTAGTGATGACGCTTCTTATACAACAGGGCAGGTTTTTCACATTAATGGGGGACAGTATAAGGGTTAATCTTTATACTTTTTTTATTTTATATGGATCTTCTAAAGTGCCTGAATTTGATAAAATAATATTTTTATTTAAATAAACAACTGGTGATACTCCATATCCTTCTTCATTACTAACTGTTGATCCTGATTGACCACCAATTTTTCCGTCATAATGAATGTCATGCATTCCATCGGCTGTTTTAGAATTAGGAGATATTGTCCATAAATATTGATTTGATGGAACTATTTGATACATCCAATTATTGGTTAAGCAAGTATTACTATTAATATTATTTAAATTAAAATTACCACAATTTTCTTGATTTGAATTTGCCCTTATATATTCGCTTACGTTAATTAGTCCAACCTTTCCATTCCATTTATATTTTTTTTCATTTTCTATTTGACTTAATAAATCACTGTTATTATATAATACACTTCCTATATAATAATTTCCTGAAACTACTTTATCATAATCAGATAGCGTATATAAATATGTGTTATTTAAATAAATATTTAATTCGGCATCTCTTGAGACTTTCCCACTATAATTATCATTACTAAAATAATCCATTGCAGCCCATGCATTACAACCATGCTCTAGAGCAATTCCTTGTGTACAATAACCTATTGGTCTTAAACCTTGAGTGTCAAACGCCATATAACCAATAATTTCATTTCTTATTATTTTAATTGTTCCGTCTATTTCCACTGAAATAATTCTCCATAATTCATTATTGAAATTGATGTAATTATTTGGGTTTGCACCTTTATAAACACATCTGCCTTCTTCGTATATATCTTTGTATAATCCGTCACCGCTTGTTTGATTACATACTTTTCTTAAATATTCAGCACCTCTCAATTCTTTTATATTTCCTTTTGCGGTTAAACTTAGATTAGTACTAAAGGCCGCATATCCTACACATAAAAATAATAGTATTGATAGACTTCCTATAATTAGTATTTTTCTTTGTTTATTTTTTCTTCTTTTAATTTTTCTTTTCATAATGCACCTCTTTAATTATTAATTATATTTTACAACACATGTGTTCATTTTTCAACATTTGTGTTGTAAAAATTTTTACAATGTACATGAGGTGTTTATCTATGTATTATAATGAAAAAATTGCTTATGAAAGAGATAGTCAAAATATTACTCAAAAAGAAATGGCTTTAAAACTTGGAATTAAACAGCAACAATATTCTAGATATGAAAAGGGTATAAATGTTATGCCTGTAACTTATCTACCAAAAATTTGTAAGATATTAAATGTTTCGGCTGATTATATTTTAGGTTTAACCGATAATCCAAAAATAAATGCAAAAAAATAAGGTTTGCTAACCTTATAAATTATGATATTCATTATAAACTATGCTTTTTGGTATATTTCTTTCTTTTGCTACTTTTTTTATAGCTTCATTTGGGGTTAAGCCATCTTCAATATATAAATCAACATGATCTTTAATTGATATGTTTTCGAATGTTGGCTCTTTGGAATTTCCTTCAACTATTAAAACTATTTCTCCTTTTAAGTTTTCCACAGTTTTAAGTATGTTTTCCACAGTTCCACGGATAACTTCTTCATATTTTTTACTTATCTCTCTTACAATGGCTATTTTTCTATTACCTAAAATTTCATGAATGTTGTTTAATGTTTTTATTAATCTATGAGGAGCTTCGTAAAAAATAATAGGGTAGGAAGTAGATTTTAATAATTCTAATTCCTTTTTTCTTTTACTTTCTTTGCTGTTTAAAAATCCGTAAAAGGTAAATGGTCCTGAACTTAAACCTGACATAACTAAAGCTGGTATTAGAGCTGTTGGTCCTGGCAGACAAACAACATTATATCCGTTTTCAATAGCATTTTTAACTAATATATAACCTGGATCACTGATTACTGGTGTTCCTCTGTCACTTACTATTGCTATATTTTTTCCTTCTTTTAAATATTTTATTTCTTTTTCTTCGTTTTGATTTTCATTATATAAATGGCTGGATATTAATTTGTTTTGAATATTAAAATGATTTAATAATTGTTTTGTTACTCTAGTATCTTCTGCGAATATTATATCTACTTCTTTTAATATATTGATAGCTCTTATGGTTATATCTTCTAGGTTTCCTATTGGTGTTGGAACTATGTATAAAGTAGGGGAGTTATCATAACTTTTTTGTATCACTTTTATCATCTCACTTAAAATATTTTTTTATTTCTTCTGTGTATGAGCCATCTTTATTATGACTGTATAAAGGTGGCATTATTTTTAAACCTTTTTTTCCGTTTTTCTTTCCTTCTATTAGTAATATATTGGCTTCTTTATTTTTTCCTGGATAAACTAATCTTATTTTTTTTGGCTCTATATTATATTTCCTCATTGTTATTAATATATCTATTAAGCGTTCTGGTCTATGAACTAAACCTAGTGTTCCTCCGTTTTTTAATAATTTTCTAGATATTTTTAGTATGTCTTCTAATGTTAAATTTACTTCATGTCTGGCTATTGTTTTGTAATCATTTTTATTAAATTTTGATGTTTCTTTAACTTCAAAATATGGTGGATTAGAGGTTATTATGTCAAAATACTCTGGAGTTGCATTTTTATAATATTTTTTAATATCTTCATTAATAATGGTTATTCTATTTTCTAAATTATTTATTTTTACTGATTCTTTAGCCATTTGACTTACTTCTTTTTGTATTTCTATACCTATTATGTTTGCTTTTGTTTTTTGCGATAATATTAATGGTATTGGGGCATTTCCTGTTCCAATATCTAAAATGTTTTTTGCTGATTCATTTATAGTTATAAAGTTTGGAAGTAATACTGAATCTAAAGAAAAATTAAACATTTCATTATCCTGCACTATTTTAAGGTTTTCATAACCTAATAAATAATTAGTTACTCTCATCTTTATCAACTTCTATTATTCCATGTTCTTTGACGTTTACTTTGTATTTTTTGTTTAATATATCAATACCTGTTATTGTTCCTTCGCCATATTCTGTATTTATTTGGTCACCAACTTGTTTCATATCTTTTCTATATTCTTCGTACATTTCGTCTTCGTATTTTAAACAGCACATTAATCTTCCGCATACTCCATTGATTTTACTTGGGTTTAATGCGATATTTTGGTTTTTGGCCATATTTATTGAAACGGCATTTAAATCTTGTAAGAATTTGGCACAGCATAATTTTTGTCCACATGGTCCATATCCTCCTACTTCTTTGGCTTTATCTCTAATTCCTATTTGTCTTAGTTCTATTCTAACTCTATAAATAGACGCTAGTTCTTTGGCTAAGTCTCTAAAGTCAACTCTACTATCTGACAAAAATCTAAAAATTAATTTATCTCTATCAAATGTATAACTGGCATCTATGATATTCATATTCATATTTTCTCTTTCGACTATTTTGCGACATACTCTTAAGGCTTCTTTGGAATCTTTTAGGTTTTTTTTATGTTTTGTGTAATCGCTTTTACTTGATATTCTTATTACTTTTTTTAATTCTCCTTTGATTTTATCATCTGATAATTCTATATTTGGATTAACTACTGTTCCAAATTGAAGACCGTGTTCAGTTTCTACAATGACTGTTACGTTTTGTTTTAAATTTAATTTTCCTGGATCAAAATAATATATTTGTCCGTGTGGTTTGAAATTTACGCCAACAACTACCATTAAATCACTCCTTCTAGACTCATTATTAATTTATCCATTAATAGTCCTGAGTTTATATTATATTTTATTAACTCTTTTAATTCAACTAATTTGTCTATTTTTTTACATATTTCTTCTACTTCATTTTTACTTGCTATAAATTCTATTTCTTTATTTTTTTCGAATATTTCTAAATCTTTATTTAATTTATAATTTAATATATCTTTATAATAATTTATCATTATTTCATAGGCGAATGTTAATTCTTGTTTGTCTTTTATATAATCGTTCCATAATTTTCCTATATATAACATTGTATTTAGATGATTTCTTTCATAGTAATTTACGAATTCAATTACTTTTTCTATTTTTGTTTCTAACTCTTCTTCATCTAAATTTACTATTTGTTTTAATTTTTCCATGACTGTTTGATTTTTACTAAAGTTTTCTTTTTTTAACCTTAATATTTGACACCTTGAACGTATGGTTGTTAAAACATTATAAATATTATCTGTCATTAATATTGCAATTATATTTCCTTCTGGTTCTTCTAAAAATTTTAAAATAGAATTGGCGGCTGATTTGTTTAGTTTGTCTGCTCCTTCTATTATATAAATTCTTTTATTTCCTATTAGGGCTTTTGTATTAAATTCTTTTTGTAAATTTTGTAATTGTTCTTTTTTTATCCATAATCCGTCTGGTTTTATTATTTCTATTTCTGGAAAATTATTTGTGTCTATTACTTCACATTGATGACATTCCTTACAATTTTCTTTTTTTAGTTTATTAAAAGGGCAGAGTAGTGATTTGGTAAATGATATTATAAAATTAAATGAATCATAAAAACCGCCTGTTTCTATTAAATAGGCGTGTGAACATTTGTCATCTGTAATGGCATTTTTTAATATTTTGTATACAATGGGCTGTGAATCTTTATAATCATCTAACATTATACTTCCTCCTAATAAACCACAAGTCTTATGATAATTAAAAATATAAATGCTGGAATACTAAATATTGTAATGAGTAATACGGTGATGAGGTTAATTGGTATAATGGCAGTTGCGGGAACTATCACATTATATCCGTATAACATGAAAAAACTCATGATAAACTTTTTAAACATTTTAAATAATTTATTAAGCATGAAACACCTCAATAAATTATATAGTTTTATCTTTTATTTTATGAAATTGTTGTTCTATCTTCTATAGCCATTTCGAGTGTTAGTGGATCTATATAATCTATATCTGCTCCCATAGGAATTCCATGAGCTATTTTTGTTATTTTTACTTCTGTTCCTTCTAACATTTTTCTTATGTATAGGGCTGTTGTTTCTCCTTCAACGCTTGGTTTAATGGCTAAAATCACTTCTTTTATGTTTTCTTTTTTTATTCTATCTATTAAATTATCTATGTGAATATCTTCTGGGTTAATTCCGTCTAGTGGTGAAATTAATCCTCCTAATACATGATATAAACCTCTATATGTTCCTATTTTTTCAAATAAAATTACGTTTTTGCATTCTTCTACTACGCATAATGTTTTTGTATCTCGTGTTTTATCGGTACATATTTGACATAATTCTTCTTCGGTTAAACTTCCACATCTTTTGCATTTTTTTATTTTTGTTTTTCCATCTTTTAATGATTTACTAAATAAATTTATTATTTCATCATCCATATTTAGTGTTGATAAAGCAAGACGTTCGGCTGTTTTTTCGCCTATTCCTGGAAATTTTTTAAAGCATTCTATTAGATTTAGTATTGTTTTTGGGTAATTCATTAGAATAAACCTGGCATTCCTTTAGTGTATTTTCCCATTTTTTGTTCTGTTTCTTCATCTACTTTTTTACTTGCTTCATTTACTGCGACTAAAATCATATCTTCTAACATTTCTATATCATCTTTTTCTAAACTTTCAGCATCTATTTTTACTTCTGTTATTTCTTTTGTTCCTTTCATTTTAACTTTTACTAGTGAAGATTTTCCTTCAAATTCTTTTTCGTCTATCTCCTTTTTTTCTTTTAACATATCGTTTTGTAATTTTTGGGCTTGTTTCATCATTGCTTGAATATTCATTTTTCATTCCTTCTTTCTAATTATATTCTATTATATCTTCAAACATGGTTTCTATATTATTTTTTTCTTCCTCATCTTTGAAAATATCTTCTAGTTTGAAATCTTCTTCTTTATAGATAAATTTTCTTAATTTATTATTAAAATCTTTTTTTAATATTTCCCATTCATCTATATTGGTTGCAATTAAATTATATTTTTTATTTAATATTTTAGCAAGTGTTTCTTCGAGATTTATTAAATTTTCGTTAAATAAATCTGAAAGTCTTTTTGTATTATAAACAAATATTAAATTTTCTTCACTGGCTGCTTTTAGTGCTCCATCTAATAAAATAGAGGCGCTTTTTGAATAATCTGGATTTAATAATAGATCATTTAGTAGTTCTAGTGATGGAATAATGTTTTTTAACTCTTTTTTGTTGAAGTGGGCGAGTGTATTATCTATTCTAATTTTCTTTATATTTTCTATTTCTTCTTTTAATTTTGCATTTATTTTTGGTAAATTCGTTTGTTTTTCTAAAGTAGGGGAGTTAGTTTTATCATTTTGTTCGCTTTTTGTTTGTGTTTTTTCTATGATTTCCACATTTTTTATTGAAATTTCTTCATTTTTTATTATTTTTATTGGTCTTTCTTGTTTTTTTGTGGTATTTGAAACATAACTACTTATTTTTTCACTTGATTTAGCTGTTTTTTCCACAATTTCTTTATTTTTTTCTGTAATTATTTTTATAAAAGCGAGTTCAAATAGTAATTTTGTATTATTACTATTTTTCATTTCTAAAGAATATTTGTTTAATATTTCAATTATTGAGAATAATTCGTTTATTTTTATTTTTTCGGCTATTTTTTCGTAATTTTCCACATTTTTTACTTTTTCTTTGAAATATTTTGGCGCTTCTTTATATAATATGACATTTCTGATAAAATTTATAAATTCGTCTATTAATTTAACAAAATTTTTGCCTTTTTCATTATAATTATCAATTTTTTCTAATATTTCATCTAATTTATCGTTTATTATTTTTTCTAATAACTCTTTTAAATCTTTTTCGGTTAGTGTTCCATTAATGTCATGTATATCATCTACAGTTATTTTTCCTTCTGTATAAGCTATGGCTTGATCTAACATTCCTACTGAATCTCGCATTCCTCCGTCTGCTAAAACAGCTATTTCTTTTAGTGCTTCTTTATCTATATCAATATTTTCTTGTTTTGATATTTTAATTAAATTTTCTACTATTGCTTCGTTACTTATTTTTTTGAAGTCTAATCTTTGACATCTTGATAGTATTGTTTCTATTACTTTATGTGGATCGGTGGTTGCTAGTATAAATATTACGTGTGCGGGTGGTTCTTCTAATGTTTTTAAAAGCGCATTGAAAGCTCCTTGGGTTAACATGTGTACTTCATCTATTATATATACTTTATATTTTCCATATGCTGGTAATAAATTTACTTTATTTCTTAATTCTCTTATTTCATCTACTCCGTTATTACTTGCAGCATCTATTTCTATAATATCGCTATTATTTTCGGTTATACAACTAGTACATTTTCCACATGGCTTACAGTCTTTTGGATTTTCACAGTTTATTATTTTTGCAAATATTTTAGCTATACTTGTTTTTCCTGTTCCTCTTGGTCCTGCGAAAAGATAAGCGTGACTTATTTGATTATTTAATATTGAATTTTTGATTATTTTTACAATTACATCTTGTCCAAAGATATCATCTAATGTTTTTGGTCTATATTTTCTATATAATGCTTGATACATGACTATCTCCTCACTTTTAATCTTTTATAATTATATCATATTTATCCACAATAAAAGAAAATAAGTTCTAAAAAAATTAATAACATTTCTTATTTTCTTTTACTTTTAAAAAAGGTTCTTAATAATTCACTGGCTTTTTCCACATTTTTTATCTGCTTTATTTTGGGTTCTTTTAAATGTGGTTTTTTTTCTTGTTTGGCTGCGTACTTTATACACATAATTCTAGCTTGTTTTGCGGCTTCTATACACATATTACATGGTTCTAGTGTTACGTACAAAGTACACATATTAAGATGCCATGTTTTCTTTTTTTTACAGGCTTTTTCTATAGCATTAATTTCTGCGTGTTTTGTTATTTGTTTTGTTTTTTCTCTAGTATTATGTCCTTTTGCTATTATTTTTCCGTTTTCTACTATAACTGCTCCAACTGGAACATCATCATATTTTAAACTTTTTTCTGCTTCTTTTATTGCTATTTCCATATACTTATCCATAACTATCACCTTAACAAAAAAGGTACACACATTTAGAGGACTTTAAGGCTGCTATCTTCCGATTCTGACCTGGTTCAGCCATAAATGTTGTACCAATGAATATATTACATTATTTTTATATTTTTTTCAATTACTTTTACGCATTATAAGCGTTTTTCCACAATATTATATTTTTACTATGTTTCACGTGAAACATTCTCATAATTTTGCTTTTTCTATTATTTTTGCTATTACTTTTACTATGTTTCACGTGAAACATTATTATACTTTTGTTTTTTTTATTATTTTTGTTATTCCTTTTACTATGTTTCACGTGAAACATTATTATTCTTTTGTTTTTTCTATTTTTTTTTTTTTTTTTTTTACTATGTTTCACTTGAAACATTTTT
>CALVRL010000049.1 GCA_944358625.1 uncultured Bacilli bacterium
GGGAATAGTTCAGTTGGTAGAACGTCGGTCTCCAAAACCGAATGTCGTGAGTTCAAGTCTTGCTTCCCCTGCCATTATGTAATTTAAAGATTTTAAATCTTTTTTTCTATATAATAATTGTTAGGAGTGCTAATAATGAATAAGATAGATGAAAAAAGTTTAGAAAATGCAAAAAGATTATTTGCAAGTAATGACATTAATAGCATTGAAATTGGTACTGTCAAAGGTTTAAAGCAAATACATAAATATTTATTTGATGGCTTGTATGATTTTGCTGGTCAAATTAGGAAAAAAAATATTTCTAAAGGAAATTTTAGGTTTGCAAACACTTTATATTTAGAAGATATTTTGAAAAAAATAGAGACTATGAAAGAAAACACCTTAGATGATATTATTAATAAATATGTTGAAATGAATATTGCTCATCCATTTTTGGAAGGCAATGGGCGTGTCATGAGAATTTGGTTAGATTTAATATTAAAAAAAAGGTTAAACAAAATTGTTAATTGGCAAAATATAGATAAAAAATTATATTTACAAGCAATGGAAAGAAGTCCAATTAATACATTAGAAATTAAAACTTTAATAGAAAATAATTTGACGGATGATTTTAGTTTAGATACTTTTTTTAAAGGTGTAGAAACATCATATTATTATGAAACAGAAGATTATTAATAAATTGAAGAATATTTTATAACATATATTATAGAGATTTTTATGTTTGTATTGAAAATAGTTGTTAATAATGCTATAATCTATTTGTATTTGGAAATATTGTGATTAAGACATGGTATTTAAATTACTTGTTTAAAGAGAATTATCGGTTGGTGTGAGATAATACGAGGTTTAAATATTACTACTTATGAATAGGACTCGAAAGAGATTCCCGGTTAAAACCGTTATTTTTAATTAAGTGAAATTTGGGATGGTACCGTGTTTATGCACTCCTTATATAATATTATATAAGGAGTTTTTTTAAGGAGGTTTTTATGTTAAATATTAAAGAGGATGAAAGATTAAGTAAACTTAACCATAGCTGCGCTCATTTACTTGCACAGGCTGTTAAACATTTATATCCGAATGCGAAATTTTGGGTAGGACCTGTTATTTCTGATGGGTTTTATTACGATATGGATTTGGGTGATGTTACTTTAACTGAAGAAGATTTACCAAAAATTGAAAAAGAAATGAAAAAATTAGTTAAGGATGGTAAGAGAATTTATAGGCAAGAAATTTCTAGAGATGAAGCTTTAGAAAAATTTAAAGATGATCCTTATAAAATTGATTTGATTAATAATATGCCTTTGGATGAGGTTATTTCTTGTTATACTCAAGGTGACTTTACTGATTTATGTAGAGGACCTCATGTCGATAGTGTAAAAGAGTGTAAGAATTTTAAATTATTAAAAGTATCTGGGGCTTATTATAAGGGTGATTCTAATAATAAAATGCTTCAAAGAATTTATGGTATTTGTTTTGATAATAAAGAGGATTTAGATGATTATTTAACTATGCTTGAAGAAGCTAAAAAAAGAGATCATAGAAAACTAGGTAAAGAACTTGGACTCTTTATGTTTAGTGAATATGGCCCTGGTTTTCCTTTTTGGCTTCCTAATGGAATGATTCTTAGAAGAACTTTAGAGGATTTTTGGTATAAAGAGCATACTAAAGAAGGGTATAAGTTTGTTCAAACTCCTATTATGCTTAATAAAGATTTGTGGGTTAAATCTGGTCATTGGGATAACTATCAGGAAAATATGTATACTTCTGAAATTGATGATAAAGAGTTTGCTATTAAACCTATGAACTGTCCTGGTGGAATTTTAGTATATAAAAATGAATTGCATTCTTATAAAGAATTTCCTCTTCGTGTTGGTGAACTTGGTTTAGTTCATCGTCATGAAGCTAGTGGTGCTTTAAATGGTTTATTTAGGGTTAGAAATTTTACACAGGATGATGCACATATATTTTTAACTAAAGAGCAAATAGAAGATGAAATAGTTAGATTAATTAATTTTATAGATAGGGTATATAGTATATTTGGTTTACCTTATGATATTGAACTTTCTACTAGACCTTTAGAAAAGTATATTGGTGATATTGAAATTTGGGATTATGCTGAAAAGGCTTTAAAGGAAGCATGTGAAAAATCTGGTCACGAGATTAAAATTAATCCTGGTGATGGGGCTTTCTATGGACCAAAATTGGATTTCCATGTTACTGATTCGCTTGGAAGGGTATGGCAATGTGGCACTATACAGTTAGATTTTAATTTACCTGAAAGATTTGAGTTAGAGTTTGTTAATCATGAGGGTAATAAAGAAAGACCTGTTATGCTTCATAGGGTTATATTTGGTTCTATAGAAAGATTTATTGGTATTTTGATAGAACATTATGCGGGTGCTTTTCCTACTTGGCTTACGCCTATTCAAGTTAATATAATTCCTGTTAATAATGAATATCATTTGGAATATGCAAAAGATATTTATAATTTACTTTTAGAAAATGGTTTTAGAGTTAAATTAGATGATAGTGATGAGAAGTTAAGTTATAAAATGCGCGATAGTTCTGTTAAAAAAATTCCTTATACTCTTATTCTTGGTGATAAGGAAAAAGATGGTGATTTAATTAGTTACCGTCATCTTGGAAGTAGAGAAACTCATACTATTAATAAGAAAGAGTTTATTAATATGCTTTGTGAGACTGTAAAAAATTTAAAATAATTTAAAAATATGGTGTTAAATATACACTATATTTTTTAATGTGGTATAATGCTTTGTAGGGTGGTGATAAAGATGATGATTAGTATTAAAGAAGATAATACTAGATTTAGTGCGAGAGCTGGGGCTATTATTTATAATGAAGATAGGAATAAAGTTTTGTTAGAAAATCAGGGTAAGTTTTATAGATTTCCTGGTGGTAGGATAGATTTTGGTGAGGATAGTAAAACGGCTATTTTAAGAGAATTGAAAGAAGAACTTGGAATAGATTTAAAATTAAATTTAAAATATATTGCTGAGATGGTTTTAAATATTTCTACCATTAGGTATCATGAAATTGGTTTTTATTTTATGACTTTTATTTCAGAAAAAATGATTTCTAATAATTTTGATTCTTTAGATGATGATAATCATTTTGAATGGGTTAATGTTAGTGAACTTGATAAATATGATGTGGTGGCTAAACCTATAAAAGAAAAAGTTATGAATGGATTTTTAAATGATGATTTAGAATATATGGTATATACTGAATAAAAGAGGGTGAGATTTTGAATAATATTGTAGTTTGCGGTAGTATGAAAGTTAAAGATAAAATTATGGAAGTATATGATATTCTTAAAGGTTATGGATATAATGTGTTACTTCCTTTAGAATGTTTGAAAGATGTTCCTAAAAACATTGCTTCGAGAGCTCATTTTGATAGAATAAGTGATTTTAATAATGATATTATTTTAATTGTAAATGATACAAAAAATGGTATTCAAAATTATATAGGTCCTAATAGTTTTGCAGAAATTGCTTTTGGTTTTTATTTTAATAAAAAAGTTTATTTGCTTAATGATATTTATGAGCCTTATAAAGATGAATTAATTGCTTGGGGTGTTATTCCTTTAAATGGTAATTTAAAACTATTAAAAAAGTAATGTTTTAAGCATTACTTTTTTTTCTTTTTTTATAAAATATTATTATAGCTATAAAGAAGGCAATAGCTAATAATATGACTATAATGTGTGAATAATTATCCATTATTTCTAATATGTCTTTCCAATTTTCTCCAACTAAATTACCGGCTAATGTTAAAGCGGTATTCCAAATTGCTGATCCTGCTATGGTATATATTAAGAATTTTTTCATTGGCATTTCACTCATTCCGGCTGGAATTGAAATTAGACTTCTGATTAGAGGGATAAATCTACAAAAGAAAACTGTTTTATTTCCTTTGGTATCGAACCAATTATCGGCTTTATCTATATCTTCAGGGGTTAATCTTAATATTTTTCCTGGTTTACTTGTTATGATTTTCTTTAATCTTTCTTTGTTTAATATTTTTCCGATATAATATAGGGCTATCGCACCTACTAGTGAACCTAGGGTTGATGCTATTATTACTCCTATTACGTTCATATCTGTAAATGTGGTCATAAATCCGCCAAATAATAAAATTACTTCTGATGGTATTGGTGGAAAAATGTTTTCTATTGCTATTAGTAAAAATACTCCTATGTAACCAAAATTGTTCATTATTTCTATTACTATATCTTGCATATCTACACCTCTTATTTTAAGTATATCATGAAAATAAATTATTAACAATAATCTTACAAAAATGTAATGGTGTGTTTTTGAAAAAAATGGTATAATGATTTCGTTTGTTTTATAATTATTTTAGGGGTGAGACGAAGTGTTTGATTTTTTATTATTTTGTTTGGGAGTAAAATTTTAGATGAGTTATTTGGAAGCTATTAAACTTGCACTTTTGTTTTTTCCTTTACTTGCTTTTCTTTTTACTATTCCTTTTATATTAAGCCAGTATCATAGATATGGTTCTATTAATAAATTTAGGGTTTTGATTATATATTCTTTTATTTTATATATAATTACTGTTTATTTTTTGGCTATTTTTCCTTTACCGGATAAAGATAGTATAGTTATGAATAGTAATGCGTATCAGTTAATTCCTTTTAATTTTATATTTGATATTTTGAGTAGAAATTATGATGGTGTTTTTGAATTTTTTGTTAGTCCTGCTGTTTATACTGTTTTATTTAATTTAATTATGTTTATGCCTTTTGGTATTTATTTGAGGTATTATTTTGAAAAGGATTTGAAGCATGTTTTTACTTTTAGTTTTCTCTTTAGTTTGTTTTTGGAATTAACGCAGTTAACTGGTTTATATTTTATATATCCATATCCTTATAGAATTTTTGATGTTGATGATTTATTTATTAATACTATGGGTGGTATAATTGGTTATTTTATTGCGGGGTTATTTATGAGGTTTTTGCCTTCTAGAGATGATATTGATTTAGAAAGTATGGAAGAGGGTAGAAAAATTTCTGGCTTAAGAAGAATTATGCGATTTTTATTGGATGGATTTATATGGCTGGTGTTTTATTTTATTTTGTATTTGTTTTTTGATATTCATGGTTTGGTGTTTTCTTTATTAATTTATTATGTTTTAATACCTTCTTTGAATAAAGGTCAAACTTTGGGTAGTAAATTTTTAAAAATGAGATTTGAGTTTCCTGATAGATTATTTTTTAGATTATTTTTTAGATTAATTTTTGTTATTCTTTATTATATTGTTATTCCTTTTGGTGTTGGTTATTTATTTTTGTTTTTATCGAAATGGTTTAAATTTTCTGATTTTGTAACTTTTATGTTTGTCTTTGTTTATGTTATTTTACTTGGGGTATTTTATTTGTTTAATATTGGTAAAATATTTAAAAGAGAAGTTTTGATATATGATAGAATTTTTAAATTAAAATATGTTAGTACTATTGGCGAAGAAAAAACTACTGTTTAGTAGTTTTTTGGTTTATATGTTTTTATTATTTGTTCAGCTACTTTTATTCCGTCATTTGCTGATGTCATTATTCCTCCTGCATATCCTGCGCCCTCACCGCATGGATAAATACCTTTGATATTTGATGTATAGTTTTCGTCTCTAATTATTTTTATTGGTGAGGATGTTCTTGATTCGATGGCTGATAATAATGTGTCATCTTGGGCGAAACCTTTAATTTTTGTGTCAAAATATTTTATTGCTTCAATTAGTGATTCTGTAATATATTCTGGTAAGATATCTCTGATATTTGTAAGTTCGTACTTTCCTTTAAATATTGGTTTGATATTACCTAGGTTGCTGCTTGATTTATTATTTATAAAATCTTTGAATAATTGGGTTGGGATTTTTCCTTTCCCTATTTCATAGGCTTTTTTTTCTAATTTTCTTTGAAATTTTATACCGTCTAATGGTTCATTTCCGAAATCTTCTTTTGATATGGTTACTATAATAGCGCTATTGGCGTTTTCAGTATCTCTTTTGTAATTGCTCATGCCGTTTATAGCAAGCATATTTTTTTCTGATGATGCATTTACAACATATCCTCCTGGACACATACAAAACGAGTAAACGCCTCTTTTCTTACTTGTTTGATATGTTAGTTTGTATGATGCGGGTGGAAGAAATGGGTTTTCTTTTTTATACTGTGATTTATTTATAAGTTTTTGGGTGTGCTGGAGACGAATTCCTATGGCAAATGGTTTAGATGTTATGTTTAATCCTTTTTTGAGTAACATTTCGAATGTGTCTCTGCTACTATGACCGAGTGCTAGTATTAAATTTTCGCAAGGTATTGTTTCATCATTTATTTTGATGGAAGTTAGTTTGTTATTTTTAATATTTATATCTGTTAAACATGTGTTGTATCTAATTTCACCTTTCATTTTAATTATTTCATCTATCATATTTTGTATGACGTTTCTTAGAATATCTGTTCCTATGTGTGGTTTATTTATATATAGTATTTCTTTTGGTGCACCATGTTTTACAAATGTTTTTAAAATTTCTTTGTTTCTAAAATGTTTGTCTTTTGAGGTAGTGTTTAGTTTTCCATCTGAAAATGTTCCAGCTCCTCCTGCTCCAAATTGAACGTTTGAATTTGGATTTAATATTCCTTCTTTCCAAAATTTTTCTACAGTTTTAACTCTATTTTTTATATCTTCTCCTCTTTCTATGATAAGTGGTCTATAACCTTTTTTTGCAAGCATGTATCCAGCAAATAGTCCAGCTGGACCTAACCCTACTATTATTATTTGGTGTTTTAAGTCTTGATTTCCTGTATTTGGAAATTTATATGTTTCATCTTTTATTTTAGATACATCTTTTAAATGTTTTTTTAATATTTGGTTTTCGTTTTTTATTTTCGCATCTATTTCGTAGACATAGATTAGGTCAGCTCTTGCATCTAATGATTTTTTGTTTATTTTATATTCTATTATATCTTTTTCTTTTATTTTTAGCTTTTGCGCTACTTTTTCTTTGATGTTGCTACCCTCTATGGGAAGTTTTATTTGTCTTATTCTAATCATTTATTTCACATTCTTTCCGGCGACTATTCCACTCATCCAAGCCCATCCTAGATTATATCCTCCGCAGTCACCATCTATATCTATTATTTCTCCTACAAAATATAAGTTTTTGACTTTTAATGATTCTAGTGTTTCATTATTTATTTCTTCTAAAGGAACTCCTCCTGAACATACTTGGGCGTGTTCTAGGGTATTGGTGCTTGTAATTTTTATTTTAAAGTTGGTTAGGTTTTCTATTAATTTATTTAGTTCTATTTCTGATAGGGTGTTTAATTTTAAATTTCTTTTTATATTGGCTTTTTTTAATATAATATCTATTAATTTGTAATTAAGAAAACCTTCTAATAGTTCATTTATAGTTTTGTTTGATGATTTTTTATTTAAGTCTTTTAAAAAATTTTTATAATTTTGCGTGAATGACATAAAATTTAAACTTATTTCTACTTTTTTGTTTTTATCTAATGCTTTAGCTGCTAAACCGCTTAAATTAAATATACATATTCCGCTTAAGCCATAATTTGTTAGTTGTACTTCTCCTTCTTCTTTTTTTATTAACGTATTATCGATATAGAGGGACGCTAGTACATGGGATCTTATTCCACTCCAGTTTTTAAAGTAACTTTCTTCTCCTTTTAACTGCACTAATGAGGGTAATGGCTTTATAATGGTGTGGCCTAGGGATTTAGCTAGGGTGTATCCTAAACCATCTGAACCTGTTTTTGACATGGCTTTTGATCCTGCTGCAATGATAATGGTTTTAGCTTTGATGTTTTCTTTTTCTGGATTAATAATAAAACAGTCTTCTTTTATTATTTTTTCCACAGTAATATCGTTTATTATTTTTATTCCTAATTTTTGACATTCTAAAAGAAGGGCGTTATAAATAGTGAGGGCTTGGTTTGTAAATGGGTAATAATAATTATTTTTTTCTTTATAAATAATACCTAATGAATCAAAAAAACTTAATACACTATTTTGTCTTTTTTCGGTTATAAAATTTTTAATTAAAGGGGATGATGAATGGTAATGTGTAATATTTTGTTCTTTATTCCAAAAATTACATTTGCCATTACCTGTTAACAATAACTTTTTTCCACATTTACTATTTCTTTCAATAATGGTTACCTTTTTTCCGTTTCTAGCGGCTACTATAGCAGCTGTTAGTCCAGCTGGTCCTGCACCAATAATTAATATGTTTTCCATTTGAATCACCATAGATATTATAACAAATATGGGATAATAAAAAAATATGAAATTAATCATATTTTATTTGATGTTTTGAATATCTTCAACTCTTAAACCCGTTACTTTTGAAATAGTTTTTATGTCAATATTTTCTTTTAACATATTTTTAGCTATTTCGATATTTCTTTTATTAGTACCATCTTCAAAGCCAATGGCTTTACCTTCATTAA
>CALVRL010000050.1 GCA_944358625.1 uncultured Bacilli bacterium
ACTAGAGCTTTACTTCTTTATGATAAAGAAAACGAAGGTAAAGAAGATAGTTATAGAAAAACTTTAAAAAGAGCTGGTTTTGTAACTAGAGATTCTAGAGTTAAAGAAAGAAAGAAACCTGGATTAAAAGGTGCACGTAGAGCTCCACAATTTTCTAAGAGATAATATGTTTTACCAAAGCATTGGAATTATTCTGATGCTTTTTTTGTAAAATTTGATGTAAAGTTAAAATTCTTTTTAGAAATTTTATTGTTAAATTTTGGATATCTACATATAATGTTAGTATAAGGTTGGAAACAATGGGGGCTGGCTTACGCCAATTCAATTTTCCAACTTTTTTTGTTAGATTTTATTAGAATATGATATACTATTTAATGAATGTATATTGGTGGTGATAAAGTGCTTAAGGTTAGTGATGAATGGAAAGAATATGAGTGTTTAGATGCTGGTAATGGTGAAAAATTAGAACGTTGGGGTAATATTATTTTAAGAAGACCTGAACCTCAAGCTATGTGGGAAATTAAATTTGATAATAAGTGGAATGATATTGATGCTTTTTATCATAGGTCTAATCAAGGTGGGGGTTACTGGGAATTTAAAAATAAATTACCTGATTTTTGGACTGTTAACTATAAGGATTTAACTTTTAAAGTTACTCCTACTAATTTTAAGCATACTGGTTTATTTCCTGAACAGGCTGTTAATTGGGATTTTATGATGGATAAAATTAAAACGGCTGTTTCTAAAGGTAGAAAGGTAAAAATATTAAATTTATTTGCTTATACTGGAGCGGCTACGATGGCTTGTAGTAAAGCTGGGGCGGATGTTGTTCAAGTTGACGCTTCTAAAGGTATAACTGCTTGGGCTAAAGAAAATAGAGATTTATGTGGTTTAACTGATCATAATATTAGATTTATTGTGGATGACTGTTTGAAATTCGCACTTAGAGAATATAGACGTGGTAATAAATATGATGGTATTGTTATGGATCCTCCTAGTTATGGTAGGGGTCCTAATAAAGAGGTTTGGAAATTTGAAAAGAATATGGCTATTTTATTAGAGGCTTGTTTGAAGATAATGAGTGATGAACCTTTATTTTTACTTATTAATGCTTATACTACGGGTATTAGTAATATAGTTTTGGCTAATATGCTTAAAACTATGATGCTTCCTTTATATCCTAATGGGACTATTACTTCTGGGGAAGTTGGTTTACCTATAAAGAAAAATAATATGATTTTACCTTGTGGTATTTATGGGAGATGGGAAAGCAATGATTAATATTATTTATGAGGATAATCATTTATTAGTAGTGGAAAAACCGATTAATATTCCTGTTCAAGCTGATAGTAGTGGTGATATTGATTTACAGACTATGCTTAAGAGGTATTTGATAGAAAAATATAATAAACCTGGAGATGCTTATTTGGGTATTGTTCATAGGCTTGATAGGCCTACTGGTGGTATTATGGTGTTTGCGAAAACTTCTAAAGCTGCTAGTAGACTTTCTAAACAGATAAAAAAACATGAGTTTAAAAAAATTTACATGGCTGTTACTCAAGGTAAGGTTAGTGATAGTGGGGTTTTTAAAGATAAATTAAAAAAGGATGAAAAAACTAATATTACTAAAGTTAGTGATGATGGTAAAGAAGCTATACTTAGTTATAATTTGGTGGGGTATATTAATAATTTATCTTTGGTTAGAATTAGTTTAAAAACTGGTAGAAGTCATCAGATAAGGGTGCAGTTTGCTTCTAGAAAGTTACCTCTTTATGGGGATAAAAAGTATAATATTAATGCAGAAAATGGTCAACTTGCTTTGTTTGCTTCTGAACTTGAATTTAAACATCCGATTACGAAAGAAGTTATGAAATTTTCTTTACCTCTGCCTGAAAGATATCCTTTTACTTTATTTAAAAGTGTTTAAATGGGGTGGTTGATTTGAAAAAAATAAAAAATGTTATTATTGTTTTAGTTTGTTTGGTTTTAATGTTTTTTATTGTACAGGCGTTTTTGAAAAAACCTAATTTAATGCCTGTTAAGGGTCAAATTGATGAAATTGATTTAACTGGTGTTAATAAACTTATGATTATATCTCATCCTGGCGATGAAAGTGTTTGGGGTGGGGTGCATCTTTTAACTGATAATTATTTGGTTGTTTGTGTATCTTGTGGTTATGATGATGAGAAAACTAATGATTTTAAGGATGCTATTAATTTTAGTGGTGATAAATATATTATGATGGGTTATTCTGATAAGATTTATTTTAATAAAGATTATAAGAAAATTAAAAAGCAAATCAAATATATTTTGAGTTATAAGAATTGGTCTGAAGTTGTCACTCATAATCCTTTAGGTGAATATAATAATTATCAGCACAAACAGATTAGTAATATTTTAACTGATTTGAATGTATCTAATCTTTATTATTTTGGTAAATATTATAGTGAAAAAGAGTTAAATAAACTTGATAAAGAGACTTTTCTAGATGGTGATTTGATTAAAAACAAGATTAAAAATATGGTTAAAAAATATGATGGTATATATGATGATTATAAGCATATGTTACCGTTTGAGGAATGGATTGAGGCTAGTAAATGGGAAAATTAGATAAAAAGGATAAGCTTAATATATTTTGTATTTGTTTAATTTATTTGTCTGTCGCACTTATTATTACACGTGGTGAGTTTGTTTTTGGTTCTATTAAAGATTGGGAATTTCAACATATTGTTTTTCCCGAATATTTTAGAATTCTTTTTTATGATACTTTAGATTTGTTTCCTGATTTTGCTTTTAATATAGGTGCTGGACAGAATATATATTATTTTGCTTATTATGGTTTATTCAGCCCTGTCATTTTATTTTCTTATTTACTTCCTTTTATTTCTATGGGGGTTTATATTCCTTTTGTAATGTTATTAATTGGTGTTATATCTATATATTTATTTTATTTTTGGATAAAGGGTTTTGGATTTGATAAGAAGATATGTTTTATTTTGTGTTTGATGTTTGCTATGGCTGGGCCTTTGCTTTTTCATAGTCATAGACATATTATGTTTGTAAGTTATATGCCTTTTTTACTTTTGGGTTTAATTGGTGTTAGAAGGTATTTTGATTATAATTATAAGGGTTTAATGATTATTAGTGTTTTTTTAATGATTATGACTAGTTACTATTATAGTGTTGGGGGAATAATTTGTTTAACTATATATGGTATATATGAACATTTAAAAAGAAGTGATAAATTTAATTTTAAAGATTTCTTGAAAAAGGGTTTTTATTTTGCTTTATATATAATTATTGGTATTCTTTTATCTTCTTTTCTTTTATTTCCTGTCATATATGCTTTGATGAATGGTAGAAGTGAAAGTATAAGTGAGGTTTCTTTTTTAGAAGCATTAATTCCTAAAATTGATTTGGAATTTATTCTTTATGATTCTTATGGGGTAGGTCTTTTAGCTATTTCTTTGATAGCTATTTTGTATTTGATTTTTAAAAAGAAAGAAAAAAGGTTTTTGGGTGTTATATTATCTTTGTTTGTTATTTTTCCTATTTTTGTATATATTTTAAATGGCTTTCTTTATTTGGATGGTAAGGCTTTAATTCCTTTTTTACCTCTTTATGTTTTGGCTACTGGGTTTCTTTTGAAAGATTTATTTAGTGGTAATTTAAATTTTAGATTTGTTATATATATTATTTTATTTTGTTTAATTTTTGTATTTTTAAATAATGATAGTTTGAAATTTTATTTTTTAATAGATGTTATCATAACTATTTTAACTTTATTTTTGTATAAAAAATATAAAAAAGATTTAATTGTTTTATTAATTCTTGCGGTATTTAGTGTAGGAGTTTGTTTGAATGAAAACTTGGCTGATGAGCTTATTTCTATTAGTGATTTTCAAAAACAAAATGATCCAGAAATTGCTTTAATTATGGAAGATATTTCTAAGAGTGATGATGGTGTTTATAGGAGTGCTATTAACTTAAAAGCTTCTAGAGAAATTGTAAATCATACTTACCATATAAATAATAATTTAACTACGCTTTATTCTTCTACTTATAATACTTTTTATAATAAATTTTTCTATAATTTTAATAATAATAGGGCTTTTAGAAATGAATTTGTTTTGAGTGAAGAAGGTAATAGTTTATTTGAAAGTTTGATGGGTGTTAAATATTTAATTACTGATAAAAAAGCTCCTTATGGTTATAAGGTTTGGAAAAAATATGATAATTATACTGTTTATATCAATGAAAATGCTTTACCTATTGGATATGTTACTGATAGGGTTATGAGTTATGATGATTATGATGATTTAAAATTTCCTGATGATAGTCTTTCTTTATTTGGAAATGTTATTGCTTCAGATGGTGATTATGAATATGAAAGTAAAGCTGAAAAGGTTAATTTAGATTTTAGTAGTGGTAAGAGTTCTAACTTGGATATATCTTCTTATAAAGATGGCTATAAAGTTGTGGTTAATGATGATAGCGGATCTTTAAAGCTTAAGGTTGATGAGGGATTATATTTATTTAGAATGACTTTAGAAAATCCTCAAGAGTGCGCTTTGGGCGATACTTATATTAGTGTTAATGGGGTGATGAATAAATTAACTTGTAAAAGTTGGAAGTATTTTAATGATAATTATACTTTTGACTATACTTTATTTGGTGATACTTTAAATATTAAATTTTCTGAAGGTACTCATTATATTAAAAAAATAGAACTTTATATTATAGATGGTTTTGATAGTGATGTGAGTGCTATGGAAAATGTTGAAGTTTTTGGTGATAAGCTTACAGGCACTGTAAATTCTAATGGTGGTTATTTAATTTTATCTATTCCTTATGATAAGGGATTTACTGTAAAAGTCGATGGTAAAGAGGTTTTATATGAAAAAGTTAATACTTCTTTTATAGGTTTTAAGGTAAGTAGTGGTAAACATGATATTGAAATTACCTTTGATGCACCTAATGCTTTTATTGGTAAAATAGTCAGTTTAATTAGTTTTGGTTTATTATGTTTTATTATTTTGTATGATAAAATATATTATACGAGGAGAGATTTTAATGGATGATGGACAGTTATTAGTAGTTAATGTTAATGAAAAACCTTATACTATGTCAATTTTTGAGGATGGTAAATTGGTTAGAAAAATTGATGAGGTTTGGGTTGGTAAGAATGGTGTGACTGAACCTGAAAATATTATTGATTTTGATGAGAAAACTCCTTTGGGTCTTTATAATTTGGGTGTAGCTTTTGGTATGCATGATTTAGATATTGATTATCCTTATTTTAAAGTTCAAGATAATGATTATTGGGTTGATGATTATAAATCTAGTCATTATAATTACATGGTTAGAATTGGTGAGGATATTCCTAATTTTGGATATCATTATATTATAAGGGAGGATGAAAAGGACTTTAATTCAGCTGAACATTTAAAGGATTATGGGATGCAGTACGAATATTCTGTTTTTATCGAATTTAATTCTATGAATCAAATAGATGAGAATGGTATTGGGAATAATAAGGGTTCGGCTATTTTCTTACACTGTTTTGGATTAAAGGGCTATACTGGTGGTTGTGTGGCTGTTTCTAGAGAAAATATGGAATTTATAATTAATTTTTTGGATAGAAATAAGAAGCCAAAAATTCTTATTAAGAGATAAACTTGCAAAAAAAAGCAAGTTTTTTTAATTTTTTCTTTTAAAAAAGAGGATTTTAAGAAAAAACGTCGTATCTTAATATATGAAGGGGCTAGAAGGGAGGAACATGAAAAAGTTTTTATCATTCTTATTATTTTTATCTATTTTTCTTAAACCGGAGGTTAATGTCCAAGCTGAAGAGGTTAGAATTACTTATAATAATTTAAAGAATATTGTCTATAATATGTCTTTGGATGGTAAGAGTCAGTCACATACGGTTACGATGTTTAAAATGGGTGATAGAATTGCTTATTGTATTGAGCCTGGTGTGGAAATTACTAATAATTATTATGATATTTATACTGACTGGAGCAAGGTTGATATGTCTTTGGAGTTAAAAAGTTTACTTGAAAAAATAGGCTATTATGGCTATGATTATCCTGGTCATCAAACTAATTATTATTATATTGCAGCTCAAGAGTTGATTTGGAGGGCGGTTAGACCTGATATTAAGGTTAATTGGTCTACTGGTATAAATTCTACGGGTGATGCAATTGATGTTAGTAAGGAAAAAGAAGAAATTATGAATTTGGTTAATAGTCATGATTTAAAACCTAGTTTTAGTGAGCAGACTTTTAAAGATGAGGTTGGTAAGACTATTACTTTGAAAGATGAAAATCATGTTTTAGATAATTATGATGTTTCGGAAAGTAAGTACCATAAGATTTTAAAGGATGGTGATACTCTTACTATTACTTTAAATGAAGATGAGGTTTTAGAAGAAGAAATTTATTTAACTAGGAAATACTATGATGATGCACCTTTACTTGTTTATAATAAGGGTGATTCTCAAAAGTTAGCGGCTCTTAGGATTACGACTGATAAAGATACTTTTGTGAAAATTCAAAATGAGGAAATACCTCAAATTATTGAGGTTCCTAATACTGGTTATTTTGATTTTTCTTCTATATTTGGAACTTTATTAGTAGGTGTTGGACTTGCACTTTTTAAAGTACATTAAGAATATTTCTTTAGTATTTATTATACTTGGACATTATTATTTTTGCGGTTATCTTTTATCTGAAGTTCATAATATGAAAAATTATGAGCCTAATGTTAATGTGGTTTTAAGAAATGAAAATAATGAGAAAAAAACTACTAGTGCTGTTAAACTTGATAGTTCTATTAATGAAGAAAAAAAGAATGTTCAATATTCTAATGTAATAGCAACTATTGAAATTCCTAAAATTAGTTTGAGAAGAAGTTTGTATAAGATTGGTTCTAATGAAAATAATGTTAATAAAAACGTTGAAATTTTGAAAGATTCTAATATGCCCGATATTAAAAATGGTAATTTTATTTTAGCTGCTCATAATGGTAATACTTCTGTAGGCCATTTTAAAAACTTACATAAAATTAATATTGGTGATTTGGTTACTATTAATTATAATGGTCAAGATTATACTTATGAAATTTCTAAAAAATACGATGTTTTGAAAACGGGAACTGTAATGGTTAAAAGAAATAAAGAAAAAAATACGATTACTTTGATTACTTGTTTAGGTAATGATAGGCAGTTAGTAGTTATTGGTTATTTAAAGCAATAGTTTTTGCTTTTTTTTGTTATTTTAAATTTTTGTTTTTCATAAATTTTAATGGTGGTATTTGTGAAATATAAAATATTCGTTTTAATTTTTTTACTTATTTTTCTTTGTTTTTTTAATTATGTTAGTGCGGAAAATAAAACTCTTTCTTTGCTTTCAAAGGTTATTTATTTAGATCCTGGTCATCCTGGCACCTGCGTAGCATAATACCACGAGAATGATTATATTTTAAGTACAAATAATTGGGTATTAATAAAAATACCTTTTTTAATTTTCAAAAATTACTTGACTAATTCTTAAAAGGAAGCTAACATGGACACGACCTAAAAAGAATTGGAGGAATAAAATGGATAATCAAAATAAAGTGTTACGAGAAATCATAAAGGAAGAAATGGGTGAAATTTTATCCAGATTGCTATTAACTTATTATCACTATTACAAAACTGATGAAGATTCTTTACTTCAAATATATAACTCACTACTTGAATTTTTCATTTTAAATGGCGAGGATGCTAAAGATGTATATAATGATGTTATTAATAAGCTAGAAAAAAACTATTTTTATAAAATAGATAATTATAAGCCATTAAAAATAAAAAGTAGTATTTAAAAAGATAACTGAGTAGTTATTTTTGTTCAATAATTTAAAAAATGATTAGAAATATTATTATTTAAAATAATATTACCAAAATACCATAAAAATCAAGTAAAATAAGGGATAAAAATATAAAAGTGTACAGTAATTGTACCAGTAAAATTACCGGTTATTTTGCAGAAAAATTACCATTGACAAAATGGTTTATTATGTTAAGCTTGCTATAGATAGAATTTTTCTCGGAAGTGAGAGATTCTTTTTTTATTCTAGGAGGCTAACTATAAAAAGTCAAGCACTTTTTAATAGTTTTGTCATAAATGGAAATAATCCCACGCCAAAAGACT
>CALVRL010000051.1 GCA_944358625.1 uncultured Bacilli bacterium
GTGGCGACCATCCGATATTGGTCTATGGAGGAGTCTTAGATTCCAAAGAAGTAGAAAGAGCTTACCGTGAGGTAAGCCGGGGCAAAATTTATTTTGACTTTTGTTCTAAAATAAAGGAAAATATGCTAGTATGTATAGTATAAATTGGGAGTTGGGATTATGAAAGAAGTACGTTTTGAAGATTTAATGGAAAATGTTAAAAGTTATATTTCAAATGAAAGAGAATTACTCAAAATAATTAAAGCTTTTAATGTAGCAAGTATGATGCATGAAGGTCAAAAGAGGCAGAGCGGCGAAGATTATATTGTTCATCCACTTTCTGTCGCTTTTATTTTATCAGAAATGAAAGCAGATTCTGATACGATATGTGCTGGACTTCTGCACGATACTATTGAAGATACAAAAATGACAAAAGAAAAAATAGCCAAAGAATTTAATACTAAAATAGCAACTTTAGTAGATGGAGTAACAAAGATTAGTAAAATGAATTTTTCATCTAAAGGAGAACAAATCGCCACCAATACAAGAAAAATAATAACAAGTTTAGACACAGATGTTAGAATAGTCATTATAAAACTTGCAGATAGACTTCATAACATGCGCACTTTACAATATAAATCATTAGAAAAACAAGAAGAAAACTCTATAGAAACAATGGAAATATTTGTCCCTTTAGCGTATTATCTAGGAATATATAAAATTAAATCCGAGCTCGAAGATTTAGCTCTTTATTATTTAAAGAGAGACGAATATGATGCAATAGATTATGAACTTAAATCTATTAAATTTGATGTCATAGATGTATTCAAAAAAATGACCGAAAACATAGGAAACCTTTTAGCAGATAATAACATTTCATTCGAATATAAAGAAAGAGTAAAAAGTATTTATGGATTATATAAACAAACACAAAAAGGGAAAAAAATCATGGATGTTCATGATTTACTTGCCATTAAAATAATGACCGATGATATTAAAGAATGTTATTTAGCTTTAGGACTAATTCATAGTGAATATCCACCCATTAATAATAAGTTTAAAGACTATATTGCCACACCAAAAACCAACATGTATCAATCATTACACACAACAGTTTTTGGAACAGATGACTATTTAGTGCAGATGCAAATAAGAACACACGAGATGGATAAAATAGACACATATGGACTAGCAGCTTACTGGGATATATATAATGTTGGAGCCTATGCACAAATGGAAGAAGATTTAAAAAGTCATTTTCAATTTTTTAAATCTATCACCGAATTAGATGCTATGACAACTAACAATAGAACATTTGTAAACTCTGTTAAGAAAGAACTTTTCGATGAAACCATTCATGTATATACGACAAAAGGAGATATTATAGAACTACCAAGTGGATCTACACCTATAGATTTTGCTTATAAATTAAGCCCCAGCATAGGTAATAATTTATCTATAGCTATAGTCAATGATAAAGAAGCAGATATATTTAGACCTTTAAAAAACAAAGATATTGTAAGAATTATTACTGATCCATCTTCTCACGGACCAACTTTAGAATGGCAAGAAAAAGCAGTTACAATGAGAGCCAAGAGATTGATAAAAAAATTCAATGAAACGAAAGTAAGTAAGAAGTAATATTTTCTAATTTTAAACTTCTAGATGCTTTAATTAAAATTAAAGTATCTTTTATTTGAATGTTTTTTAAATAATTAATAGCGTCTTTATAATTTTTAAACCGATTATAATTTTTATATCTTATTTCATTACCTATTAAAATAACATCTTTATTATCTATTTTGTCTAATATTTTTTCTATATTTTCATAAATTACTTCACTATAAATACCAATTTCATTTATATCACCCAATATTAATAACTTTTTCCCGTTTTCATTTTTAATGACATTTAAAATCCCACTTAAAGATTCAAAAGAAGAATTATAGCAATCATTTATAATAGTATTGTTGTTATTATCTTTTAATATATTCATACGCATATCATAAGTTTTATAATTTTCTAAAGCTTTTTTAATATCTTCGATATCTATATTTAAATATAAACCAACATTAATAGCCAATAAAACATCATTTAATAAATGTCTAGGAAGATTTACTTTTATTTTATGAACCTCATTATTTATTTTTATATCAAAAGTAGAATTATTCAAATCAGAAAACAAATTATAAGCCACTAAATCATTATTTTGATTAAAACCACATTTATAAGCATCAATATTTTTTAAAAGTAAATCATCACCATTTACAAACAAAGGACCTTTTAATCCTTCTTTTATTTCCAATTTAGCCTTTAAAATATTTTCTTTTGTACCTAAATTTCCAATATGTGATGAACCAATATTAGTAATAATAGCAATATCAGGAGTAGTCATTAAAGATAAATATTTAATCTCGTTAAAATGATTCATACCCATTTCCGCAATAACTATTTCATCGTTATTTTCTAAAGAGAAAAAAGTCAAAGGAACGCCAATATGATTATTATAGTTTTTAATATTTCTATGACATTTATATTTTTTACTTAAAATATCATATAAAAGTTCTCTCGTAGTAGTTTTACCAGTACTACCCGTAATAGCAATTACTTTAATATTGCTTTTATTTCTTATATAAGTAGTTATTTTACCTAACGTTTTAATAATATCTTGAACCAATATAGTAGGAATATTATAGTTAATTTTTTTACTTACAATAATGCATGAAGCTTTATTTTTAATTGCTTCACCAATATATTTAGGATTATTATTTATAGATATAAAACAGTCATTTTCACTTATATCCTTACTATTAGTTTTAAATTTATTTATTTTTACATTTAAATCTATTTTATTTATTAATGTACCTTTAGTTATATTCAAAAGATTTAATATATTCATAGTAATCACCCAGTTTAATATATGATTAAATATAAATTAAGTTCTAAAAGATATATAATTTAATAGATTATTATAGGTGATAATAATGGCTAAAAAAATTAAGAAAGTTAGTAAAATAAGTAAGCTATTCAGTAAGTTTTTAGTTTGTTTAATTATCCTTTTACTCCTTTTAATAACATTAAAAGCAAGTCCCAGTTTAAGAGAAAAATTATATAAACACGTCTTCCAAAACCATTTTAGTTTTGCTGAAGTAAATACATTTTATGAAAAATTATTTGGTTCATCTTTACCACTTACAGGAACAGAGAAAACAGCGATGGTATCCACTTCCAAAATAGAATATGAAAGTATTAAAGATTATAAAGAAGGAGCAGAGTTAACCATTTCATCTAATTATGCTATACCCGTTATTAAAAGTGGAATAGTTATTTTTACAGGAGAAAAAGAAGGATATGGTAATACAGTCATTATAGAACAAGAAGACGGAATAGAAGTTTGGTATGGTAATATTAAAGAAATTAAAGTTTCGATGTATGACTATTTGAAAACAGGCAATATTTTAGGAGAAACAAACGGAGATAAGATGTATATGGTATTTACAAAAGAAGGAGAGGCTTTGGATTATAAAAAATATATTTAAAGTCCATCTTTTTTATTATATTGTAGCTTTTTTATCAGCGCTCACAGGTCATTTTAAAGGATTTATATTATTTAACCTAATTATTTTAATCCATGAGCTAGGACATATTTTAATGAGTATTTATTTTAAATGGAAAATTGAAAAAGTAATAATTTTACCCTTTGGCGCACTAACCATTTTTAATGTAGATTTAAATAGTAAAATATATGAAGAGTTTTTAATTTGTATTATGGGGCCTTTATTTCAATTAATTTTTACTTTTATATTTTATTATTTTACCAATAATGATGTCATATTTAACTATAGTTTTTCTATTTTATTTTTTAATTTATTACCAATATTTCCATTAGACGGTTCTAAATTATTAAATATATTTTTTAATAAAGTTACAAGTTTCAAAAAAAGCCATTTTTTAATAATAATAATATCATTAACTTTAATATTAATATTAAGCATATATAGTAATTTCAATTTAATACTGTTACTTATTTTATCTTTTTTACTAATGAAAATAATAATAGAAATTAAAAATCATGAAAGTTTATTTAATAAATTTTTATTAGAAAGATATTTAAATAATTATCATTTTAAAAAAACAAAGATAGTAAATTCACTCGATTTAACAAAAATGAAAAGAGAGTATAAACATATATTTTATAATCAAAATAGGTATATTTTAGAAAGAGAAATTTTGAATAAAAGGTTTGACTTTAGAAAGAGAATGTGGTAGAATTTGTAAATGTGTAGATCTCCATCTACAACCGCACAAAAAAGGTTAAAAAAGGAATAATCCTTACCTTAATGGCGAGTCTTAGTTTAAAAGGAGGTAAGAGTATGAAAGCAGTTATTGAAACAGGCGGAAAACAATACTATGTTGAAGAAGGAAGCGTTCTATTTGTAGAAAAATTAGATGCAGACAAAAAAGTTACTTTTGATCACGTTTTAATGATTAATGGTACTTACGGAAATCCTTATGTTAAAGGAGCTAAAGTAGAAGCTAAAGTTCTAAAACACGGTAAAAACAAAAAAATTAAAGTTTATAAGTATAAACAAAAGAAAAAATATCGTAGAACTCAAGGTCACCGTCAACCATATACTAAACTTGAAATAACTAAACTAGCATTTTAATGATTAAAGTTTATATTAATAAGAAAAACATTAAAATAAGTGGACATGCTATGTTTGATGATTATGGAAAAGATATAGTATGTGCATCAGTTAGTTCTATTGTAATAACTAGTATTAATGGTATTTTAAGATTAGATAAAAGTGCGATCAAATATGATCTCAACAAAGACGGCATAGATATCGACATTTTAAAAGAAGATAAGGTGACAAATGAACTTATTTCAAATATGATTAGTTTATTTAAAGAATTAGAAAAAAATTACAGTAAAAATATAAAAATATATGAGGAGGTGTAGTTTATGGAACTTTTAAAATTAAACATCCAATTATTTGCTCATAAAAAGGGACAAGGTTCAACTAAAAATGGACGTGATAGTGAGTCTAAAAGATTAGGGGCTAAAGCAGCTGATGGAGAAGTTGTAACCGGAGGTTCTATTTTATATCGTCAAAGAGGAACAAAAATTTATCCTGGTATAAATGTTGGAAAAGGTAAAGATGACACTTTATTTGCTAAAATTAAAGGACGTGTTAAATTTGAACGTTTAGGACGTGACCGTAAACAAGTGAGTGTTTATCCAGAATAATCAAAAAATGACATTATATTTATGTCTTTTTTTTTATACTTATTTTGGTGGTATTAATGACTATTTATATTGACGGAATACTTTTTTTAAATTTTTATATCGATTTTTTACTTTTGCTTACATCTTCTATTGTTTTAAAAAGAAATGTTAAAATGTTTAGAATAATATTAGGAGCTTTTTTTGGTAGCCTAACAATACTCGCTTTATTTTTTGAAGTTTCTTCTTTAAAACTATTTTTTATTAAAATCTATTTAAGCTTTATCATGTGTATCACTGTATTTGGATATCATAATTTAAAAAGATTTTTAACTAACATTAGTGTATTTTATATGATTAGTATTCTATTAGGAGGTTTTTTATATTTTTTAAATATCACATTTTCTTATAAAAATAATGGAATGTTATTTTTTAAAAGTAATTTTAGTATAAATAGTATATTTTTAATTATTATTTCACCATTTATTTTATATTTATATATTAAGCAAAACAAAATGTATAAAAGATTAAAATATACTTTTAATACAAATATTTATATAGGTAAAAAGATTTTAAATTTAACAGGTTATTTAGATACTGGAAACAATTTAACATATAAAAATAAACCAGTTATAATTACAAATATAGATAATAGTTTCAAAAATAAAAAAATATATATCCCATATAATGTGATAGGAGGAGGCGGATTATTAGAATGTATAAAGGTGAGAAAAGTAGAAGTAGTAGGTTTAGGAGTTTTTGAAAACATATATTTAGGTTTTAGTAAAGAATTCAAAAATTATGATTTATTATTAAATGGTTTAATGGAAGGAGATAACAATGATTAAAAAAATAATATATTTACTTAAAAGATTTTTTGAAAAAGATAGTGTATTTTTCATAGGAAGTGCGGATAAACTTCCCGCACCTTTAAGTAAAGAAGATGAAGTAAAATATGTGACAATGTCATTAAATGGAGATAAAAAAGCCAGAAGCAAACTTATCGAGCACAATCTTCGTTTAGTAGTTTTTCTAGCAAAAAAATATGAAAATACAGGCGTTGATTTAGAAGATTTAGTAAGTATAGGAAGTGTAGGATTAATCAAAGGAGTAAATACATATAAATTAGATAAAAATATTAAATTAGCCACCTATGCATCTAGATGCATTGATAATGAAATATTAATGTTTTTAAGAAAAAACAAAAGAAGAAAAGGAGAAATTAGTTTTGAAGATAGCTTAAGTTTTGATTCTGAAGGAAACGAATTACATCTAGAAGATGTTTTAGGTACAGAAGGTGATATTGTCACTAAAGGTTTAGAAGAAGAAGTAGAAAAGAAATTACTATATGAAGAAATAGAAAAATTAAATGATAGAGATAAAAAAATAATGATTTTAAGATATGGTTTATATGGAAATAAAGAAATGACTCAAAAAGATGTGGCTAAATTATTAGGAATTAGTCAGTCATATATATCCAGAATAGAAAAGAAAGTTATTAGAAAATTAAAACAATTAAACAAAAATTAGTAATATGTATAATTATATTTTATTTTTCCTCATATTTTATTATGGAGGGATAATTAATGAAAGTATGCGTATATGCTATTTGTAAAAACGAGGAAAAATTTGTTAAAAGATGGGTTGATTCGATGAAAGAAGTCGATAAAATATTTGTTTTAGATACAGGGTCTACAGATAATAGTGCACTAGAATTAGAAAAATTAGGCGTTATAGTCAAAAAAGAAATTATAGATCCATTTCGTTTTGATATAGCTAGAAATAAAGCATTAGACATGGTTGATGATGATACTGATATATGTGTATCTACAGATTTAGATGAAGTATTTGTCAAAGGCTGGAGAGAAAAATTAGAAAAAATATGGAAAGATTCTACAAGAGCTTGTTATACATATAACTGGAGTTTAGATGAGAATAATAATCCATTAGTTAGTTTTATTAGTGATAAAATACATGCAAAAAAAGGATATAAATGGACACATCCTGTACATGAGGTTTTATCCTATGATGGAATAGAAAAAAGAGTAATAGATGAAAATATAGTATTAAATCATTATCCAGATATAAATAAATCTAGAAGTAGTTATTTACCGTTACTAGAATTATCAATTAAAGAAGATCCATCAGACGATAGAAATACCCATTATCTAGGTAGGGAATATATGTATTATGAAAGATGGGAAGATGCCATTAAAACGTTAAAAAAACATTTAAAATTAGAAAAAGCAACATGGAAAGATGAAAGAAGCGCCTCGATGAGATTTATAGGAAGATGTTATTATAATTTAAAAGAAAATGATAAAGCCTTAAAATGGTATAAAAAAGCTTTATTAGAAGCTCCACATTTAAAAGAACCATATACTGAACTTGCTTTATTTTATTATAATAATAAAGAATATGAAAAAGCCATAGATTTATTTTTAAAAGCATTAAATATAAAACAAAATTATAAAACTTATATTACTGAATGGTTTAGTGCGGATTATAGTATTTATGATTTTTTATCTGTTTGTTATTTTAATTTAAAAAACTATAACAAAGCTTTAGAATATGTTAATAAAGCTTTAGAAATAAAAGAAGATGAAAGAATATTAAATAATAAAAAATTAATACTTAAAAATATGTATTAGTTTTTTTCTTTACACAAAATTTATTTAAAAAACGATTTTTCAAAAATATTACTTGTTTTTTTTTTTTTTTTTTTTTTTTTTTTTTTTTTTTATACTTATCTTGATATATTTATTAGCTTCGGGTTGATTTTTATTCCCTTTCATTT
>CALVRL010000052.1 GCA_944358625.1 uncultured Bacilli bacterium
AACATCTTCATTATTTCCAGTTTTCCCATCAATTTTATTCGCAAATACCTTTGGTAATTTCTTATCCAAAATATCACCTCTAAATAATCATATGAAAGAAATATTTAAAACTTGCTAAAAAAAGAATTAATTTTATTAGTTAAAAATAAGCCAAAAATAAATAAACAAATTCCAAACAATAATTCAATAATAGTAAAGGGTTCAGTAAAACTATTTATAAGCATAACGAGCAAAGAACTACTCATAAAACCAAAAACACAACAGTAAGCAATTTCTCTTTTATGTTTAAAAATATAATTAATAATTTTAGCAATCAAAACAGTACTAATAATAAATCCACTCAAAAATAAAGTTAAAGTATTTAAACCAATAGTAAAATTACTCATTTCCTCAAAAATAGTCAGTAAAGTATTATAAAGACCCAAAGCCATAAAAACAGCAGTGCCACTAATTCCAGGAATAATAGTAGTAAGTGATTCAATAGAACCAATAATAAAATATATAAAACTATTATGATTAAAATAGTAACCACTTTGTAAATTAATTATCAAATAAAATAAAGTAAAACAAATAGCAAAACTAAACATGTTGGAAAATTTTCTCTTGTTTTTTATCTCATTAAGTATGTTAGGCGTTCCCCCAATAATTAAACCTAAAAAAAGTAACATTGTAGGTAGATAACAATTATCTATACAAAATTTTACAATTTTACAAAAAATACCAATACCCAAAGCAGCTCCAATAAAAAGAAAAGATAAGAATTTTAAATCATTAAATTTAATGTGTAAAGGTCTAGAAATAATATTAATAAGTTTCTCATAAATACCAAAAGATATAGCAATAACAGCTCCACTAACCCCAGGAATGATTTTAGCTATACCAATAATAAAACCTTTTAAAATCAAAGATAAATATTTCATATTAAAATATATTTATAAAAAAAAATAATATACCAAATACATCCGAACAAAATAATAAAACATTCAGGCAAATAAAAAACAGAAAAAAACAATTCATAGTAAAATGAACTTTATAACAATAGAAAAGAGGTATACTATGGATAATGATAAATTACTTTCTTCCCTTAGTCAGCATATAGCTTACTGGTATATTACATTTAAAGGAGAAAAAGACATAGTTTTTCCAATTAATAACATGATAAAAGAAAGAGCAAATCAAATATTTAGAGATAGATACTATGAAGCCGATGTAATTATAGGTGAAAAAGGAGAAATTTATAAAATATCAAAAGAAATTTGCTATGAAAGTGAAAAATGGTCATACACATTTTATCTAGACGACATGAAAAAAAACTATCATTTAAAAAAAATCTGTAAAGAAATATTACCATACAACTTAAAAAGTAATGCAGAAGAAAAATTAGAAAAAATAAAAAAACTAAATATTCCAATAAAAATTATAACATTTAAAGTAAACAAAGATAAAATAAAAGAAATAAAAGAAGCAATTTATCCATACTTGAAATGTTTTACATATATAAATAGAAAAAACCGTATAGTCATAGCTTACCCAGACGTTTTAATAACAAAAGATAATGAGATAAAAATCCTATTAAATTACTATCATCATCACCATATGGAAAAACATATAAAAAAAATAACAAATGCTATAAACAAAATCCAAAGTGGGAGAAAATATTCAAAGGAACTTATATAAGCAAAAACAATAAGAAAATAAAGCATTTTACTAAAATTTCACACAATAATATTGAATAAAAAACCTCATATATGTTATTATATAAAAGGAAAGAAGAGGTAAATATGAACGAAAACAAAAGATTATTAGTATTGTTAGGTACAATAATTTTAATCATAGCTATTATTTTAGTCATTGCCTTATGGCCAGAGCCAGATACAACATTTGCTTGTGGAGTTAAAGCCGACAAAGAATATAGTAAGTTAGGAAATGTTAACTATGAACAATATGAGTGTTTAAAAGAAGAAAATAATAAATATGCTTTAGCCGTTTCTGACGGTTTAAGTGATAAAGAAAAAGAAGCAATTAATGAAGCAGCAAAAGAAATGAATGTAGGAGTTTATTATCTTAGTGACGAACTATCAAATTCAGATTTAAAAGCTATTAAAAAAGAATTAAAGACAGATTTAGTTTCATATGATGATTCTAGTTTAGTAGTAATTGAAAATGGAAAAGTAGAATTTGGAACAGACAAAAAATTAAATAATAGTGATGAAGTATTTAAATTTTTTGACAAAGCCGGACTTGCAATTTTTGCATGTAATACTGAAGCAGATTCAGAATACGAAAATTTAGCTAAATTAACATATGAACAGTATGAGTGTTTATATGAAGGAAATAAACCATTTGTCATGATAGTTACCCAGTCAACATGTGGATATTGTCAAGAATTTTTACCAGTAATCAATGAATATGCAGGGAAAAATCATCTTCCAGCATACATATTAGAAATTGATACTATGGATTCAGATGATGTAAATAATATATTATCTTCATTAAGTTATTTTGAAGAAAATACAGGTTGGGGAACACCACTTACATTAGCCATCAAAGATAAAAAAGTCTTAACAGAGTTAAGCGGTTATACTGACGACACTACATCAATTGAAAATTTATATAAAGAATTAGGACTAAAATAAGTTATGAAAAAAGCAGATAGACATCTATTTGCTTTTAATTTTTAGTAAAATACATTTTTATTTTCACTAAATTTATATTAATATATTTATTTTCAATAGCATAATCAAAAATTTTTTTAAGTAGATTCATAATTTTATTAATATAATTTTCACTATATAATTTGCCACTATGAGTTTTATTTTTTAAATATATATAAAAATAATCAATATCATTACTTGTCAAATCTTTTATATTTTTACTTCCTAAAATATCTTTAATAAAATTATTATAAAGGTTATCATAATAACTTTTATATTTATTTTTACAAATCATTTCCTCATAGATTTTATTTAAATTTTTATCTTTTTCAAACACCCTTTTCATAAAATTGTACTGCTCCTTTTACTACTTTAGCACAAAGCTAACACTTCTATTCTAGCACGTTACAAAGATAATTACATAAAACATAATAATTAAGTTGCACGAAACAGATAAATTATTGCGTGAAATGTACATAAAATTGTTGATCTTTAATTTTCTTAATAAAACTATCAGAAAGCAAATTAACAGTATCTCCATTTTTAAATTTAATAATTTTAACCACAGTATCAATATAAAGAACCTGTTCATGATTTATTATGCAGCTTCTATGAGAATACTCAAATCTATAATCCAATATTTGTTTTAATCTTTTCAAAGTTAATCTAACTTTTATAACATTATTAATAGTATAAATAATACTTCTTCTTTTATTACTATCAGCCTTAATATACATAATATTGCGCATATCAAAAGTATATATAATTCCTTGGTCTTTAAATCTTATTACATTATTTTGAAAGCCCAATTTAAATATTTTTTTTAATTTTTTAACTAACTCATCTTTATAATTTTTCTTTTAGAAATATAACCAATAAACATAGTATCACTAGTAATAACTTTACTCACATATTCTTTAGTATAAGCACTTATAAAAATTAAAAAAGAATTTAAATCTTTACTTCTTATTTTTCTAGCAACATCAATACCATTCCCACTAGGTGTTTCAATATCAAGTATATATATTTTGTTATCGAGTTCACTATCTACAATATCAAAAAAATTTTTATCATAACTTTTAAAAACATATATTTCGTAGTTTATTTTTAATTTATTACAAAAATCATTTACAATATTAAATATTTCAGATAAAAAAAACTCATTATCATCACAAATAATAAAATTAATCATATATCTCGCCCCATACTAAATAAATATACCAATAATAAAAAAATAAAGCAATTAAAAAAGTATCAGTAAATAGTTATATTTATGGAATAAATTTTTAAAATATAATATACTTAATATAGGTGAAACAATGAAAAAAATAGTATCATTTGATTTAAAAAAATTATATATTGTTACAGATTTTGACCATACTATAACAACATTTGATAGTCAAAACTGTTGGGGTGTATTATCTAAAATTCCAGGTATTTCAAAAGAATACATAAAAGAAAGTAAAGATAATAATAACTTATATTATCCAATAGAACAAGATGATAACTTAAACTATGAAGAAAAAAACAAAAAAATGAAAGAATGGTATCAAAAACATGCCGAATTACTTATAAAATATCAATTAAAAGAAAGTGATCTAATAAAAATTTGCGAAGCAGCATCTTTTACCTTAAGAAAAGGAGTAAAAGAATTTTTATACTATACATATAAAAATAGTATTCCAATAATTATTGTATCTGCAGGAATATCTAGAATAATAGAAAGTGTATTAAAAAATAATAATTGTCTATATGATAATATTTATATAATATCTAACATTTTTAAATTTCAAGATAATAAACTAAAATCAGTTAGAAATAAGATTATTCATTCGTTAAATAAAAACAAAGTAGATTTACCTAAGAAAGTAAATGATATTTTAAAAGATAAAGATGAGGCCATTATTATTGGAGATAACATAAGTGATTCATATGTTACTTTAAAAGAACTTAAAAAAACATATAAAATAGGATTTTTAAATTATAATAATATAAAAAGAGAAAATTGTTTTAAAAAACATTTTGATATAATTTTAAAAACAAATAATTCTTTTTTAGATATTATAGATTTAATAAATACCAATTTAAAAAATAAAAGAGGTTATTATGAAAGTAAATAAAAAGAACAATAATAATGAACTGAACCCTGTTTCTTGGACATAAGAAATGGGGTTCATATTATAAATCAGTTCTTTTTTGTATTTGAAATCTTTTAATATAAAATATATAATACCATATACACAAAGGAGGAGTTTTAATGAATATAAAACATAAAATAATGTATCATATACATACATCAAATGAATATGATGATCTTTGGCAAGAAGGAAATGAAATAACTATAGATGATAATTTTTATTCTGAATGTGGAATGTCAATTCCTGATTTCAATACTAATGTTATGTGTTCTGATGGCTCTGCTAGTAGTTTAGAATATTTTCTAAAAAAATATTTAAATAAAGGAATAGAAAATTTAGATATAGAAACTATTCAATATTTATTAAAAGATTCTTACCGAATTATTCATAATGCAAATCGTGCGAAATGTGAAGCAGCTTTAGAAATATGTAGAAGACAAAGATTTAAACTTTACCCTAGTAGACTTCATTCTCTATGGGTTACTGATAAAGATAATATTGATTTTTGGCTGGATACTTTAGTAGGTAAAGAAATCTTTGAACTTGATTTAACAGGGACTTTATTTAAAACCAGTGATATTTATATTCCTGATAATCACTTAAGTTTATCTGAAGCAATAAAAAGGGCTGAAGAATATTGGAATCCCACTTTTACAAAAGAAGCAGAAGATAAAAAAGAATATTTGTTTCAAGGGAAGGTTTTAATAAAGAAAAAAATTAAGAACTTATAGTAAAATAAAAAATAATTTTGAAATATGTTAATTTTTTTGCGTTGATGGTATTGAATGTTATATAACATTTCATAAAAAATATCTAACAATGTACCTAATTTGTACCTAATTGAAATTCGATATAAAAAACCGTTGATTTTCAACGGATTATTTCATAATGGTGGAGAATAGATGCTATTCGTATGAAATAATGAATACCATTAAATAGAATTAAATACTGTCAACTATCAAATAATCATCAAATAAGATATTTCATATAAATAAACAAATTATACACATAATTAATATTTTTACATATAATAATCAAATAAACCTAGGCTTAATTGCCTAGGGTATTTTTTTTGGTCTTGTTTTTGGCCTTGTTTTTATAAATTGGTCTTGTTTTTTTATACAAAATAGACCTTACAAAAGAAAGATAAAAAGCTTACAAAAACCTTATAAATAAAGAAAAAGTCTTGAATTACAAGACTTTTGATTTCATAATGGTGGAGAATAGGAGACTCGAACTCCTGACCCCCTGCGTGCAAAGCAGGTGCTCTAGCCAACTGAGCTAATTCCCCATATATCAAATTACTTATAAAGTATATCATTATTTACCCATAAAAGTCAATAAAATTGATAAAAAAAGATAACAAAATTAAAAAATGTTATCTATAATATTCTTTTACTTTATTTTTAAGTCTAATGGTTATTATTAATAAAATAATTAAAATCAATAATTTAAATACATCGTATAAATGATTTTCAGTAACAAGTGAATTAGAAGCAGTTTTAGTTTTGTTTAAATTCAAAATAGGTTTATATTGAGTAACTTTTTCAAGTGTATTATCCATATTATTATTTTCCATATAATCATTTGCACTATTATTTTGTTTATTCAAACCATTACTAATTTTTTCTACTTTAGGAACATTTAAAGTTTTAATTTCACTTTTTGTAGAATTAATATCAGAAAATTTTTCATCAGAATTTTCTGTTGTAGATAGACTATCATTACTTTCTTCTATAGATAAATCTTCGTCAGAATTATCTATAACAATAAAATCATTATCGTCACGGTATATATAATCCTTAAAAGGAGATTCTAAATATTCATCATAATATTCTTTTTCCAATTTATAAGACTGATATTTAGTGTCTTTATAATTATATAATTTAACTTCACCTACATATTTAATATGATTATTCTCTTTTAATTTTTCTAAAGAATATACATCTTGATAGCCATCACTAGTTATAAATCCAAAATCCGCACTCCTTTTAAAGTTATAATTAGGCGCATATGAACTTTCGATTTTACTAACTAAAATTTCATCATGCTTAAAATTAAAAATAAAATTATTTCTATAAGTACCAGAATTACCAGTAACAATTAATTCATCAAGATAATATTCTTTATTCAGTTTATAAACTGCAGATTTATCATTTTCAGAAACCTTATCTAATATTTCATAATCCAAATTCTCGCCATTGGAAATAAAATTAATATTTTTAATATTAAAATTACTAGTCGCTTTGATTTCTATAATATTAATTTTAAGCTCTTCAGAATAATGAAATCCATCATATTCAAAAATATTTCTACCATCTTTAACTGGTGGTTTATTTATAGAAATATCACTAAAATCAGTTTGAACAAAGTTGTTTTCATCGATAAAAGGAAATTCATTATTAACCTCATCTTTATAAACCATAGGACCAAGAATTTTATTTAAACGGTAATACTTATACTTATAAGTAACATCTGCTTCTAACCCTTTAACAGGTATAACCATTAAACACATAAAAATAAATAATAAAAATTTTCTCATGCTCCTCCTTTCTAGCCCCTTCATATATTAAGATACGACGTTTTTTCCTAAAATCCTCTTTTTTTGAAGAAATTTTTTAATTTTTAACTTAATTAAATAAAAAAAGTTATAAGAAACTAGTAATTTCTTATAACCACTATTCATCAATTTTCAACTTTTTAATATTTTCAATACTTAGACCGGTTATTTCTGAAATATCTTCTAATGACATATTCTTTTTTAACATATTTTTAGCTATTTC
>CALVRL010000053.1 GCA_944358625.1 uncultured Bacilli bacterium
CTTAAAGATTAAATTATTTTACAACTTAACCTGGTGTATCGGCAACCTCACACATCTAAGCACGTCACACACTCAATAATATACACTAAAAATATATGAAAATCAATACTTTTTTAACACTTTTTTAACAAAATTTTTTCAAAAAAATAAACTTTTTACAGTTTATCTTTAATTAATACCATCAATACAATTATCATATATCCATTTTTTTAACTCTGTCATATCATTAGTTTCATAATATTTAATTAACCTAACCATATAATCACCAATTTTTTCAACTGGAACAGCAATAACACCCTGACCATTTCTAATCATCTCTTTATTAGCAATTAAATTAGCTACTCTTTTATTACCATCTAAAAACATCTGACTTCTTTGTATCCAGCAAAATATACTAATGCATCTATCTATTTCAGAAGAAATATTAAATAACTCATTTAATTCAGTATCATAATCACATTCACTGGGAAGTTTAGGTTTCCAAGAAGTACCAGTAATACCTACACCACACTTCCTAAAATCACCTAAAGGATAAATATTTTGACCCTTACAAATTTCAAAATGAATTTTTTTAATATAATCTATCGTTAGTTTTTCATCTACACTATTCAAAACATATTCCCAAGCATCTTTAAGTCCCTTAAGTTTAAGCATATCATCCACAGAAATTTTACCAGTATTAACATTATTCATAAAAGCATATATATCAGCAAAAGTAACAGCAATTCCTTCCAAATTAGCACTTTTATATATATTATCTGCTAACTTTCTTTTAGCAAAAAATATATTATCTTCTTTAGTCATATTATACTTATTTTTCATAGTTTCACCACCAATATAAATCTATAATAATTATAATAAAATTAAATTATAATGGAGCAGCAACATTTTTAAAATAATTAATGATTTAAAAATAAAATAGCGCTAGTAAATAACTAACACTATTTTATATTAAACGCAATAATAGTCTACTCTTTTTCTATAACATCATAGTCCTCTAAAACATAATGACCATTTTTTTCACTAAAAATATATTTATATCTAGTACCAGTATTCTTTAGTTCATCAAAATTATTTTCATAATTTGCTTCCAATTTAGTCATATCAATATCTTCGCCATCTTCAGTAGTATGCATATAATCTTTAGAATCATATATAACATTTATACCAAGAGGATCAGAAGTAATATTGTTGCTTAATAAAGGATTATAATATAACTTATTTAATACAAGTTCTATTTTATTATCCTTCCTTTTAATACTGTTAACTTTAGTATAAATAGGTTTAGTATTCATTCCATTATGATTATGTTTATTCAAAATATACTTATTTTCATTTGCATCGTAAGTGTAAAGTGCACCATCGTTAAGTTCACAGTTAATATTAGAAAAAATTACCTTTTTATCAAATATATCAGCAACAAATTTTTCTACATATTCACCAGAAATTTCTGTACAATTGTAAACACCATTGCAAGCATTATCAATAGCTACGCGGTTTACATTTTCAAACCCATAGCTGTCCAAAGCATCCAAACCATTTACATCTATAAAATATTCAAGCTCCAAAGCAACATCATCCAAACTCTGTTTTCTCAAAGTTTCCGTATTTATAACCTCAGGTTTTCTCAAAGCAAGAATTAAAATGATTACTAAACAAACCAAAATAATAGCGCCCATAATTGTAATTAATTTATTAGGTTTTTTAGGCTTTTTAACCAAATTTTGAAGCATAGGATTTTCTTCATAGTCCATAATTATCTTCTCCTATTCCTTATTTTACTAGTAAACATCTTATAAAAAATCCAAATAGTACAAATCGCACCAAAAATCAAATAAATATAAAATATAAAAGGTAAATCACCATCACTTTGCATCACAATTAAACTAGTGCCCAAAATATAAGCAACATCCAAAATAGTCACCATACATAAATGTACAAGTTGTTCTAAATTTCTCATCTGGTGTTTAGAATCATTAATTTCAATATTAAATCTAAGTTCACCACTATTAACACCTTTCAAAAAAGAAAGCATCTCATTAGGTAAGTAAACCAAATCAGTTCCACTAGAAACGCCTTTCTGTAAAAATTTTTTCACCTTATCCTCATCTATTTTATAAGGTTTAATATGTGTTCCAAGAATTTCAGTTAAGTTAATTTTAGGACTAACAAGCCTCAAAACACCCTCAAGAACAATAATACCCCTCATAAGCATAGTAACATCTTTAGGTAAACTAATGTGATTATTAGAAAGCATAGCCAAAAAATCATTCATAAAATCTTTAATATCAATATCAGATATATCCTGTGTTTTATTTTTATCTAACACCCTTTTAATATCGTTTTTCAAAGACATATAATCAGTATTACCACGTGCTTTTCCAAAAGCCAGTAATATATGCGCAACTTCAGTAACATCATCATTAATAATAGCCGTAATACACTTACTAAGTAAATCTCTATCACGCGAAGAAAGTCTACCCATCATACCAAAATCCAAATAAACAATTTTACCATCTTTAATTTTTAAATTTTCAATATGAGGATCCGCATGAAAATAACCGTCATCCAAAGCCTGTTTAATATAATTAGCCGCTAATTTTTTACCAATCTCATCCCTATCATATCCATTTTTTTCTAAAGAATCAAAATCATTTATACTAATGCCATCCATATATTCCATAACCAAAGATTTACTAGTAGTATATTCACTATAAACCTTAGGAGAACGGATATATAAAATATTCTTATTCTTCTCGTAAAATTCTTCCGTATGTGAAGCCTCAATTAAGAAATTCATCTCTTCTTTAGCCGTCTCAAACATCTCATCTATAATGTCTTTAAAATTAAAAATAGAATTAAATAATTTATCTATCTTAAGTAAATCAATTATCTTTTTCAAAAGTTTAACATCCATAGCCATAAGCTCATAAATATTTTCCCTTTGAACCTTTATAACTACATTATCACCATTATTTAAAACAGCCTTATGCACCTCGGCAATAGAAGCAGAACCAATAGGAATCTCATCAATTTTAGAAAAAATTTCTAAAGTTTTACCATTATATTCCCTATCAAGTATTTCTAAAACTTTATCATAAGTCATAGGTTTAACCTGATTTCTTAAATGTGAAAGTTCATCACAGTATTCTTTAGGAATAACATCATCACGTGAAGCCAAAATTTGACCCAATTTGATAAAAGTTGGCCCAGCCTCTTCAATAGCCAAACGCAAATTTAAAGGAGTCGCATTTTTAAGTAAGTCATATTTCTTAATAATGCGAACAATATCAAATAATCTTTCTTTACTACTTAGCATCTTTTTTAGCCCTTAAAACTTTTAAAATTTCCTTTTTATCCTCTTCACTAAGTTTATCAATTTCATTAATAATATCATCTTTAGTTATTTCAGTTTTTTTAACACTTATAGTAACACTTTCTTTCATCTTTTCATTTATTTTATGTTTAAGTTCCTCGTTTAAAGCTTCGCCTTCCTTATAAGCCTCCTTGCCTTTTTTAAGTAATTCTTCTTTTAAATCTTTAGCTTTTTCACTAGTCATCGCCATCGCACCTAAACCCATAAGCATAATATTTTCTAAAGTTTCTTTCATTCTATCACCCTTCCTATTATTTAAATTATATCATTAAATAAACCAAAATAAAAGATGAACATCAAATTCATCTCAAGGTTTAAGCGAAGTTAAAGGAAGCACATAAATACCATTTTCTTTATTTTGAAAAATGGCTTCACCATAACCAACAATAACACACATAAATTTAGGTTTTTTTTAACATTATTGTAAAATTTCATTAAACTATTAGTAATCATTCTTTCTTTATACTTATATTTTTTAAACTCATAACATCATTTTTTTATTTCATTAAAACACAAAATATACAATTTTCAAACATTTTACTAATACAACTTTCAAGCTAAATAATATTGTTTACTTATATAATAAATAATGATAAAATTAATTTAGGTGATAAGAAGTGAAAATAACAGTATTAGGAGCCGGAGCTTACGGCTGTGCACTCGCACAAATATTAAGTGAAAACAAAAACGAAGTAACCATTTGGACACCATTTGAAGAAGAAGCAAAAACATTAACAGAAGAAAGACAAACACCAAAACTACCAAATGTTACTATATATAATAATATTCAAATTACTACTGATTTAAAAAAAGCACTAGAAAACTCAAAATTAATAGTAGAAGCAATACCAACCGCATTTTTATCAAGTAGCATCAAAGAAGTAAAAAAATACTACAAAAATACACCAATTTGTATAGCAACAAAAGGAATAGAACAAAAAACAAATCTATTTGTCTATGACGTAGTTAAAAATATTTTAAAAACAGACAAAATTGCCGTTATATCAGGTCCTTCATTTGCCGTTGATATTGCGCACAATTATCCAGTAGGTTTAACTTTAGCATGTCAAGATAAAGAAACAATTGATCTAACATTCAAAGCACTAGCAAATAATCATTTTAAATTAAGAAAAAGTCATGACATCATAGGTACAGAATTATGTGGTTCAGTAAAAAATATAATAGCCATAGCTTCAGGAATTTTAAAAGGATTAAACATGCCGGAATCAACATCAGCAATGCTTATAACTGAATCACTTCACGATATAAGAGCTTTAATTAAAGGTTTAGGTGGAGATGGAAACACCGTATTATCATATGCAGGATTTGGTGATTTACTATTAACAGCAACATCACCAAAAAGTAGAAACTACTCGTTTGGTCTATTAATAGGTTCAAAAGTATCCAAAGAAGAAATAGACAATTACATAAAAAATACAACAATAGAAGGATTATATACCTTAAAATCTATAAGTGAACTTGTTAAAAACAAAGATGTAGATATGCCAATAATAAACTTAATGGAAAAAATAATATACGAACACAAAGCACCAGAAGAATTAGTTAACTTTCTAGTTGAAAAGCCATAAAGGCTTTTTTATTTAAAAAAAAGAAACTATAATTATTTAGTTTCTGTAGTAAATCCATATTTTTTATTGAATTTTTCAACTTGACCAGCTTTTTTAACTGTTCCTTGTTTACCAGTAAAAAATGGATGACATTTATCACAAACCTCTACTTCAAGTTCAGGTTTGTTAGATCTTACAGTAAAAGTATTACCACAAGCGCAAGTTACTTTTGTCTCCATATATTCTGGATGAATATTTTTTTTCATATTACCTTCTCCTTCCGCCATGACAAAAATATGTCATAGAAATTTAATGCAAATATATTCTAGCAAACAAATAAGTAAAAATCAAGTCTCAAATAACTTTTTATTAGCAATTTTAATAACCCTATTACCAATTTTTTCTAAATCAGCACCACTTTGAATAGAAATATCACTAATATCCAAATAAATAATATCATAGTCCCTGCACACACTTTTATATTTATTAGTCAAATATTCCAAAACATCCAAACCATCTTCCGAAATATTTTCATAACCTTTAGAAAAACTGATAAAAATAATATCTTCTTTACAATATTCCCTCATAAGTTTAAAAAGTTTATCCAAATTAGTAGCCAAACCATCTATATAATCATATAAATCAGTATAAATATTATCATCTAACTTATTAAATATATCATTATAATTAATATTTAAAGTAACTAAATCAGCCTTTATTAAAGCATTTTTAATATTAAAAGTACCTTTAGGTGTAGTAACTTTTTTATTATTCCTAATATCATTTAAAATATCAGTAATCCTAGAATTAGTTCTAGCAAAATCATCAGAATATCTTTCTAAAACATCCGCATCCTTTAAATATTTTTTAACATAATAAGAATAACCATAAACCTCCCTAGAATTCAAATACTCTTTTTCCAAAGAATCACCCAAAGCAACATAATAAACCTTTTTATCCATATTAACCAAATAAATCAAAAAAACAAAAAGAAAAATTAAACCAATAACCAATATTTTTTTCATAGAACCTCCAAAAAAAGTAGATAAAAATCTACTTTAATATATTAAAATAAAATCAAAATTATTCATCCTCAAGCCATATTTTAGCCCCGACATTAGTTAATTTTTTAATCAAATCACTATATCCCCTAAGTAAATGCTTAATATCAGTAATAGTTGTCTCCCCTTCTGCAGATAAAGCAGCCAACACCAAAGCTGCACCTGCTCTTAAATCACTAGTTCTAACTAACTTACCTTTTAAAGGCGTTGGACCATATACTTTAATAGTATCACCCAAAACCTCTATATTTGCACCCATTTCATTCAAATATTTAGTATTTTGAAATCTATTTTCATAAATAGTTTCTTTAACAGTGCTTACACCATCAGCCATAAGTAAAAGAGTGGTAATAGGTTGTTGTAAATCAGTCGCAAAACCAGGATAAACAGCAGTTACAATATTAACAGGTTTTAAATGATTAACCTTATTAGTTACTACCTTATCATCATAAATTTTAAAGTCACATCCCATTTTCTTTAAAACTTCGAAAAAGCTAGTCAAATGTTTCGGTTCAACATCACAAATCTCCAAATTTTTACCATTCATAACACCAGCTAAAATATAAGTTCCAGCCTCTATTCTATCAGGTATTACCCTAACTTTACCACCACTCAATTTACTAACACCAATAATTTCTAATCTATTAGTATCCTTACCTTTTATTTTAGCGCCCATACTATTTAAAAAATCAATTAAATTACCAATTTCAGGTTCACTAGCCGCATTATCAATTATAGTCTTACCATGAGCCCTAACAGCCGCTAATATTATATTCACAGTAGCTCCAACACTAGGAAAAGATAGTTCAATATTATTTCCTTTTAACTCATCAGCTTCTATTTGATATAAATTATCTTTTACCGTAACTCTAGCACCCAATTTTTCAAAACCAGCTAAATGAAAATCAAAAGATCTAGCGCCAATATTACATCCACCAGGAAAACTAATTTCGACCTTTCCAAATTTAGCAAGTAAAGCCCCCATAAAATAATAAGAAGCTCTTAATTTACTAGAATACTCCAAAGTAATAGGTTTATTTACCATACTAGTACTGTCGATATGAATAGTGCCACTTTCCAAAGAAAACTTAACATTTAAAAATCTTAAAATTTCTTCCAAATTATCCACATCAGAAATATGAGGTACTTTTTCAATAACCGACTCATCAGATAAAATAGCAGCCGGAAGTAAAGAGACCACACTATTTTTAGAACCACTAATATATATCTTACCACTTAAAGTCTGTCCACCAATAACTTTAATTTTATCCATATAATCACGTATAATCAATCTTAAGGAAGTTAATCCAATTTTTGATTGATTCTCCTTTCTATATATTTGAATTATCATAT
>CALVRL010000054.1 GCA_944358625.1 uncultured Bacilli bacterium
TTGATATTCCATCTTATCAAGTTAAACCTGGTGATGTTATTAGTTTAATGGAAAACGATAAAGAAATGGCTATTGTGAAATCTTCTTTAGAAGCTTTACATAATAGAGTTGAATTTGTTTCTTATGATGATAAGAAAATGGAAGCTACTTATGTTAGAATGCCTGAGCGTAGTGAACTAAGTGCTGATATCGATGAAGCTTTAATTATCGAATATTACAACAGAAACTAAGAGAACTTTTAATAGTTCTTTTTTTTTGCACTCTAATTTCAAACGCTCGGCGACAATTTAGGAAAAGCCTTTAAAAACCTCGGTACAATGAGTACGAGGTGGTAACTAATGGCTATATTTTTCAAAAGGATTCACGATTTAATGGTTGATAATGATTTAAAACAAAAAGATATAGCTCATATACTTAATGTAAATGTTAATACTTATCCCCACTGGGAAAGTGGCATGTATGAAATTCCTATAGATATAGTTGATAGGCTTACTAAAATTTATAACTGCTCTTTGGATTATTTAACTGGCCTTTCTAATGTTAGGGACAGTTTTACTAAAAAATATAATCCTGAAGAAATTTATATTCGTTTAAAAAAATTACGTAAAAGTTTAAATTTATCACAAATTGAAATTGGAAATATTCTTGGGTTTGGGCAAATGAATTATTCTAGATATGAACGTGGTATAATTTTAATTCCTTTTTCTAAATTATATTTGATAGCTAAGAATTTTAATATTTCTTTAGATTATTTAATGGGTAAAACTGATGATAAAGATATTAAAATTATGACACATTAAAACTAGGCTTAAAACCCTAGTTTCCCTATAAAGTATTTCTTCTTTCCTCTTCTTAATACTAATATTTCTTTTTCTATTGCTATATCTTTAGTTACTTCATAATTTGTATCGGTAATTTTTTCTTCATTTATAGTTATACTTCCGGCATTTATGAATTCTCTGGCTTCTCTTTTACTGGAAGCTATTTTGTTTTCTACAAGCATATCTACTATATTTATATTTTCTTTTGCTTTAAAAGTTGGAACTCCTTTAAAGACTTTTTCTATTTCTTCTTTAGTTAGATTTTTTACATGACCACTAAATAAGGCTTCGCTCATTTCTTTGGCTTTTTTTGCTTCTTTTTCTCCATGTAAAAATGTAACTACTTCATATGCTAATGTTTTAGCGGCTGTTCTTTTTTCTGGACATTCTTTATGTTCTTTTTCTATTTTTTCTATTTCTTCTTTGGTTAAAAATGTAAATACTTTTAAGTAGTCTATTACTTTTTCGTCATCACTATTTAATAGATATTGATATATTTCATAACTTGATGTTTTATTTTTATCTAGCCATAGTGCATTTCCTTCTGATTTACCGAATTTTTTTCCATTTTTATCTGTAACTAGTGGCATAGTAAAACCGTATACTTCATGTCCTGTTTTTTTTCTAATTAAATCAATTCCGGCTGTAATATTTCCCCATTGGTCTGATCCGGCACATTCTAATGTGCAGTTTCTTGTTTGGTGCAAATATAAATAGTCTAGTGCTTGCATTATCATATATGAAAATTCTGTATATGTGATTCCGGTGTCTAGTCTTCTTTTTATTATGTCTTTATCTAACATATAATTTATGTTAAAGTATTTTCCATAATCTCTTAAAAAGTCTATAAAATTTATGTCTTTTGACCAGTCGTAATTATTTACTACTTCAAAACCAAATAAGTTTTCTACTTGTTTTTTTAGGGCTTTGAAATTACTTTCTATTTCTTCTACTGTTTTCATTGGTCTTTCTTCTGTAGGTCTAGGATCTCCTATTCTTCCTGTAGCCCCTCCTACTAATAATATTGGGTGATGTCCGGCTTTTTCTAATCTTTTACTTATTAAAAATGTGGATAAATGTCCTAGATGAAGGCTATCTGCTGTTGGATCTGTACCTATATAGAAGGTTAATCCTCCTTCATTTAACTTTTTTTCTAAATCTTCTCCGGCTTCATCTTTGATTAAACCTCTCCATTTTAATTCATCGTATAATTTCATTTGTCTTCCTCCTTCATGTGCGTTACTATTTCTACACTGTGACTTGTCCCTATTCTAGTCGCACCTTTTTCTATTAATTCGTTCATTTGTTTAAATGTTTTTATTCCTCCACTTGCTTTTATTTCTAGTAATTCGTTTTTGTGTTTATTTATTAATTCGACATCTTCTGGTGTTACTCCACGGTTAGCAAACCCTGTATTTGTTTTAATAAAATTTACGAATGTTTCATTGCATATTTCTGTCATTTTGATTATCTCTTCTTCTGTTAATAAAGAGGTTTCTATTATTACTTTTAATGTTTTACCGTCAATCGAATCTCTAATTTCTTCTATTTCATCTTTAACATAATTATAATCTTTATCTTTTAAAGCGCCTACATTTATTACCATGTCTATTTCATCCGCACCATTTTCTATGGCGTCTATGGCTTCAAACGCTTTTACTTTTGGGGTATTCATTCCAAGTGGGAAACCTACTACTGTGCATACTCCTACATTTGTATCTTTAAGTAGGTCTTTTGCGAGTGCGACATAATATGGATGTACACATACTGTTTCAAATCCGTATTCTATGGCTTCATGACATAGTTTAGCTATGTCTTCTTCTTTCGCATCCATTTTTAAATTTGTGTGGTCAATATATTTTCCTATTTCCATTTTTTAATCCTCCTTTAAAAAAGATACTATGAATTATAAGGACGAGTTTTTACCCGCGGTACCACCTTATTTCATAGTATCTATGCTTCTTTAAATGATAACGGTATTTAACCGGTTAAACTCTGAAATTGTATTTCATTTTTATTATATGCTGATTTTCACCTAACATCAGCTCTCTAAAATATACGTAATAAAAATTACTGTTATTTCTTCTTTGTTTAATAATTTATAAATATTATATCATAAAATTTTGATTTTTTATTTATTTTACGACAATATTTACTAATTTTCCTGGAATAGCTATTACTTTGATTATTTCTTTTCCTTCGGTAAATTTTTGAACGTTTGGATTTTGACGCGCTAAAGATTCCATATCTTCTTTAGATGTGTCTACATTAACGGTTTCTTTTCCTCTAACTTTTCCATTAACTTGAAAAACTAACTCGTATGTGTTATCTATTGTTTTTTCTTCATCATATTTTGGCCACGCTGATTCACATAGTGGTTTACCTAAATTATATTTTTCGTTTATTTCTTCTGTTATATGTGGCGCGAATGGATTTAATAAGTGCACTAACACTCTTAATTCATCTTTAGTTATGCTTTCTTTATCATCATAGTCATTTTGTAAAATCATTAAAGTGGAAATTGCTGTATTAAATTTCATTGTTTTAATATCGTTTGTAACTTTTTTGATAGTTTTATGTACTAGTGATTCATTTGTATAGCCTTTTTTATCATTTAGCTTTTCTCCATTATTCCACACTCTATCTAAAAATCTTTTACATCCTTTTAAACTATTAGTAGACCATGCGGCATCTTTTTCATAGTCTCCTATAAACATTTCATAAAGTCTTAAAGCATCTGCTCCAAATTCTTCTACTACTTCATTAGGATTTACAACATTACCTTTTGATTTACTCATTTTTTCACCGTCTGATCCTAAAATCATACCGTGTGAAACTCTAATATTTATTGGTTCTTTGTTTGGTACTAAACCAATGTTATATAAAAATTGATTCCAGAATCTGGCATATAATAAGTGGCGTGCTGTGTGCTCCATACCTCCATCATACCAGTCTACTTTACCCCAGTAATCTAATGCTTCTTTTGAAACAAACTCTTTATCGTTTTTTGGATCCATATATCTTAAGAAATACCAAGATGACCCAGCCCAGTTTGGCATAGTATCTGTTTCTCTTTTTGCTTTTCCACCACATTTTGGACAAGTGGTATTTACCCATTCATCTATATTGGCTAGTGGACTTTCTCCATCTTCTGTTGGCTCATAGTTGGCAACATCTGGAAGTAATACTGGCAAGTCTTTTTCTGGTACTGGTTGCCAGCCACATTTTTCACAGTATACTAGTGGTATAGGCTCTCCCCAAAATCTTTGTCTTGAAAAAATCCAGTCTTGAAGTCTATAGTTAACTTTTTTGTTACCTATTTTTCTATTTTCTATTTCTTCTAACATTTTTTGAATAGCTTCTTCTTTTTTTGTAATACCATTTAAGAATCCTGAATTGATATATTTTCCTTCACCTATATATGGTAACGTGTCTCCTTCGATAACTTTTATTATTGGAATATTAAATTTAGTAGCAAATTCATAGTCTCTATCGTCATGTGCTGGTACGGCCATAATGGCGCCTGTTCCATAATTCATCATAACATAATCTGATATCCATACTTGTATTTCTTTATTTGTAAATGGATTAATTGCTTTTATTCCTTCTACTTTAACTCCTGTTTTTTCTTTGGCTAATTCTGTTCTTTCAAATTCGGTCTTTGTTTTAGCATATTCTTGATATTTTTTTATTTCATCTATGTTAGTTATTTTATTTTTTAATTTTTCTAATATTGGATGTTCTGGGGCAATAACCATGAATGTAGCTCCAAAAATAGTATCTGGTCTTGTTGTGTATACTTTTAATTTTTCTTTTGCATTTTCTATTTCAAAATCTATTTCTGCTCCTTCTGATCTACCTATCCAATTAATCTGACCTAATTTTACTCTTTTATTGAAATTAGTGTCATCTAGTCCTTTTAATAAATCTTCGGCGTAGTCGCTCATTTTAAGCATCCACTGCTCTTTTTCCTTCTGCACTACTTTAGAACCGCATCTTTCGCATACTCCACCGGCTGAATCTTCATTGGATAAACCTGTTTTACATGTTGGACACCAGTTAATATTTTTCTTTGCTTTGTAAGCCATTTTATGTTCATAGAATTTTAGAAATTGCCACTGCGTCCATTTGTAATATTCTGGATCTGTGGTTGCAAACTCTCTATTCCAGTCAAATGATATTCCTAAGGATTCTATTTGTTTTTTGAATGTTTTAATATTTTCTTTAACGGCTTCTTTTGGATGAATATGGTTTTTGATGGCATATTGCTCTGCAGGTGCACCAAATGCGTCCCAGCCCATTGGGAATAATACATTGTATCCTTCCATTCTTTTTAATCTAGCCACTGTATCTAAAGCTGTATAACTTCTCGCATGTCCAACATGCAGTCCTGTACCTGATGGATAGGGAAATTCTACTAATAGATAGTATTTTTCTTTTTTATCTCCTGTTTTAGCGGCAAACGTTTGATGATCTTGCCAATATTTTTGCCATTTTTTTTCTATTTCTTTTGTATTATACATCTTATTTACCTTCTTTCTTTTTGTAAATTTTTCCTAATAGTTTATACATAATAAGCATTAGTGGGAGTAAAATTACAAATCCTACTAACATTTTAAAAATTAAATTATCAAATAGTTCTATTACTGTACATGTAAAGGCAATGATAAATGCGTTGGTGAGTGATAACGAATAAGCAAATGATTTTATATTTATTTTACTGAAATCTATTTTGTATGCTTTTTCAAAGAAAATTATTTGTTTACTTGTTTTAAATTTTTCAAATCCTTTTTTTCTCCATATAACGATAAACGCATATAATAAAAATATTATTAAAAAACAAACGATAAATGTTATTAAATATTCCATGGTTACCTCCTAATTATAAAAAAGTATTATGAATATAAGGGCGTTTTGAACGCTGTACCACCTTACTTTATAATACTTTTATTATCTTTTATGTTTTAACGGACATTACCCGCCTTATACTTATCATATAAGAAGCTCTTAAGTAAGTTCATAATTTGGACATGAAAGTTTACACCTACCACTTTCTCTCTTTAATGTCTTTCAATTATTACTGCTCTTATTCATAGCTTTTAATCGTCACTACTTCTTCCAAATAACTGTAATAGTCTTAGGAATAAGTTAATAAAATCTAAATATAATTCTAATGCGCCATAGATGGCTAGATTATCTTCTGGAATCATGTTAAATTCTTGCATTCTTAATATTTGCTGAACATCATATGCGGTATATCCTACAAATACTGCGATAGCTATACATGATACTATTAAATCAAACATTGTATTATTCATAAATATATTTACTATTCCACATATGATAATAGCTATTAAGCCTATAAATAGATATGTTCCTAATTTGGATAAATCTATTTTGGTGACTGCGCCTAGAAATGCGAATATAGCAAATATAAAAGCTGCTAATAAAAATACAAACATAATTGATGATAGTTCATATGTTACAAATATTGTTGAAAATGTTAGACCGCTGACTGCTGAATAAATTATAAAACTGACAAAGGCGGTAGCTGGTTTCATTTTCGTTATCCTGGCTGATAAAAATATTACTAAGGCAAATTCAATAATAATTACAATTAAAAATGCATAACTTCCAAATAATTTTAACATTGTTTCTGGATGAAGTGATACATAAAATCCTGTTAAGAATGTTACTAATAATCCTATGAACATCCAACCAAATACTTTTGGTAATATTTTATTTGTCATTTAATTCCTCCCTCTTTATAAGTATATCATTTTTGTAAAATTTTATAAAGTGTTTTTGTTCTTATGTATAAATAATTTATATTCGGTGTATAATATTTTTGAAAGGATTTTGAATATGAAAAGGTTTTTAATTTTATTTCTTGTATTATTTTTATTAAGTGGGTGTAATGAAAAAGAGGTAGTTAAAGAAGGTCAAAAAGATACTTTAAATTATGCTTTTGTTATCGGAAAAAATAATGACTCTCTTTTAATTCAGGATAATGATGGTATTATATACGAAAAAAATATATCTGGTTTAAATACAGGCGATATGATAAAAACTTATGATGATATTAGTAATTTAAATGATTATGAAATTATTTCTTCTGATGATTTTCCTTTAGTTTTTAATGATAATGGGATTTTTAAAGATTATTATAATATTTCTTATCAAAAAGTAAAAAATATGAGTTTGGATGAAAAAATAGGACAAATTTTACTTGTCAGATATCCTTCTGAAAATCAGACCGATATTTTAGAAAAATATCAATTTGGTGGTTATGTGTTTTATGCGAAAGATTTTAAGGATAAAACTAAAGATGAAGTTATTAAAATGATTAATGATAATCAAAATGTGGCTAAAACGCCTATTTTAACTGCAGT
>CALVRL010000055.1 GCA_944358625.1 uncultured Bacilli bacterium
CACTTGGAGTAAAAATGTCAAACATACTATCTAAATCAAATCTTCTTGGTAACATTCTCATATTCATTCCTTCTTTCTTTTACAATTATGTTATACCACTCTTTTTAGCACTTGTCAAGAAGGAGTGCTAAAAAATTACATTTTTTTAAAAAAGATGATTATAAAACCATCTTAATTCTTTCTTTCATTCTATCAATACCAAGTAATCTCATAATTTCAAATAAATCAGGAGTATTAGCTTTACTAGTTAAGCTAACCCTTACAACCGTACTAAAATCAGCAATACTACCTTTATATTTATCAGGATTTTCCTTATATTCCCTCATTTCACCAGCATAACCTAATTTACTAGCGCACTCTTTCATTTTATTAAACCAAGTATCTTTATCATCACCAGCACTATAAATACTTAAATAAGTATCTAATATATTTTTAATTTCTTTTTTATCAGTTATCTTTTGAAATTCATATTCTTGAGGTTTAAATAATTCATCATACATATACCATATTTGATTTTTAACATCACCAAAATAGCCAATATCCTTACGAGGTTTTTTCTGCTCTCTTTCGATATTAAATATGTAGGTAGAATAATCTTTATATTTTTCTAAAAGTAGTGCAAAATCATTATCATACTGTCTAGCCCACTTTAAAGTCATATCATAAACTTCTAAAGCTTTTAATGTACTTATATAATTTTTAGAAATATTCATTAATTTATCATAATCAAATAAACTTCCACCTACAGGCATTTTTTTAAAATCTAAAACAAACTCTTTAACATCTTTATCTTTATTTTGACTCATCCACATTTCAAAATTAGAATTAGCAACCGTCTCTAAATAAAGCATAACAGCTTTATTAGGAATACCTTTTTCATGATAATAACTAATAGCAGCTTCAGGATCTTTTCTTTTACTTAATTTTCTTTTAGTACCATTATCTTCTATAGTAATTGGAGATATATGAGCATATTTAGGTAATTTAAATCCCAAATATTCAAATAATTGAACATGAACAGGAACTGAAGAAAGCCACTCATCTCCCCTAATAACATGTGTTGTTTTCATTAAATGATCATCAACCGCATGTGCAAAATGATAAGTAGGAAGACCATCAGATTTAATAATTACAATATCTTGATCGTTTTCAGGAAGTTCCATTTTACCTTTAATTTCATCTTTAAATTTAAATCTATGATTAAAATCACCTTTAGATTTTAATCTAATAATATATTTTTCTCCATTTTCTATTTTTTGGATAGCTTCTTCCATAGATAAATTCCTACACCTTGCATAATATCCATAATAACCAATTCTCTCTTTATGTTTTTCTTGTCTTTCCCTATCTTCTTTTAAAGATTCTTCAGAGCAAAAACAAGGATAAGCTTTATCTTCCATAATTAATTTTTTAGCAAAAGCTTTATAAATATCTTCTCTTTCACTTTGTATATATGGTCCATAGTTACCCTTTTCACCATCTAAAGAAACACCCTCATCAAAAGTAATATCAAAATTAGCTAAATCAGTAATAATTTTACTAACGCCATTTTCAATACTTCTTTTTTGATCAGTATCCTCTATTCTTAAAAAGAAAACCCCATTACTTTGATTAGCCATTTTCATAGCAATAAAAGCCGCATATAAAGCTCCTAAATGCACAAAACCAGTTGGACTAGGTGCATATCTAGTTACCATAGCTTTATCATCCAACTTTCTTTCTGGATATAAATTTTCATAGTATTCATAATCATATTTAGTATCTAATAATCTATCAGCAAATTCTTTTCTATCCATAGTATCCCTCTTTCCTTTAATATTATCTTATAATAGAACACAAAAATCAAGCACAAAAAACAAAATAAGCCTACTTTTAAGCTTATTCTGTTATTCCAGTATTTGTATCAGTATTATCCCCATCATCACCAGTACCAGAGCCACCTTGAGAACCTGTAGAATCTCCAGACCCAGTAATATCATCATCTTCTTCAGGTGGTGTAGGTACTCCAGCTCCATTTAAAGCATCGTTTTCCTCGTCTTCATCATCTTCTTCATCAGTAATTGTTGTTGTATTAGTGCTTCCACCAGCTGTTACTGTAATAGAATTAACATCTTCTATATTAGCTCCAGAAGGAACACTTTGGCTAATAACATATCCATTACCACCCTTAACATTCAAACTAATACCATTTCTTGAACAGTATGATCTAACATAATCAACAGTTTGTCCAACAAAATTAGGAAGTTGAACTAAACTTCTAGTTCCAGTTACGTCAGCTCCAATAACTTTTTTCTCATAAGGAGTATTTATATCAAAACTAAACGTTTTAATAACTTTAGTCTTTTTCTCACCTAAATTCTCTTTCATCGCATTAGAAACAGCTTTAACACTATCATCATATAAGACAAAATTATAAAGTGATAAATTAGTTCCACCATAATCAACTATTCTAGCATCATAACCATTTAATTTTAATCTTTGAATACCAAGTACATCAGTCATATCATCCATACCACTACTTTTAGCAGCAATATCTTTAAATACATTATATAAAGATAAAATCTGATCAGTACTCATATTAGTAACCATATTATTACTAATAGTATCTAATAATTTATAAACAGTATCTAAATCCTTAATATCTTTAAATTTATTAAGTAAAGCAGTAACAACCTCTTGTTGGTGCTCACCCCTAATAAAATCATTACTAGTATAATTAGTCCATTTAGAAGAACATTTATCAGGGTTAGGATGACGGTTACGTGCATAAGCCAAAGCCTGCTCACCATTTAAAGTTTGTAAACCCTCTTCTATATAAACTGTATTAGATCCCCACTGACGTTTACTATTTTGTTCACATAAATTATATGGAACATCAATTTTAACACCACCTAAAGTATCCACAAGTTCAACAACACCAGTAAAATTAATCTTAACATAATAATCTATAGTAATATCCAAGAAATTCTCAATAGTATCGATCATACAACTTTCACCCTGCCAAGCCGCATGAGTAATTTTATTTTTTCTCTGACCAGAAAAACAAGCAATAGGAACATAAGAATCTCTAGGAATACTTAAAATAGTCGTACTCAAAGTTTTAGGATTAAAAGTAATTACCATAAGCGAATCACCATTAAAAGAACCATTTTGAATACCTTCCGCATCCGAATCAACACCCATTAAAAGTACAGTAAAAGGTTCGGTAATAGCTTTAGTATTAGTTTCTTTATCGTCTTTTTTATCCTTTACCTTTTTAGTTTGAGTAAGTAAAATTTTAGTATCATCACCTATATCTTCATATCCATCCATAGATCCAAACATAATGTCATAATTAGTAGGTAAAAATATATATTTAATCTCACCAGCCATCAAAGCATCTATCATTGCAATATAACTTGTATATTCTTTAGTTTTATTTTCTAATTTTTGTTCTTTAATTACTTCCAAAGGAATAATATTACCCTCATAACTAGTAGTATCTTCTAAAATACCAATATCAGATGAATCAATATCTTTAATACTTTTAGCTTCATTATCTTTTAAAGTAACTAAACTAGTAGAATAAGTAGTATAACCAGAAGTATCACTAACTTTAGATAAAGCATTATAAACTTTATCCACATTATATCCAGCAAATATAGAAACTCCGCCAATTAAAAGCATCAAAATAATTACTATAGCAAGTTTTACCTTCTTATATTTATTTAAAAATCTAATATTTAATATAAATAAAACCAAACAAATAAAACCAAGTAAAATAGAACCAAATAATCTCAAAGTATTTTCAATATTATTTAATTTAGAAATAGAAAAAATTAAGTATCCCGCACCACCAAATAACACAAAAATACTAATTAAACTTAAAATAAATGCAAACTTATGTCTAGCAAGCTTTTTCATACAAACCCTCCTCGTGTACTATATAAGTATAACCTAAATTTAAACATTTAACAAGTCAAGAAAAAAGATTTTTTAAATAAATTTGATTCATTTTACATAGAAAAAAAGAAACTCTATTACTAAAGTTCCTTTATTTTTCAATGGAGGGCCTAGTCGGATTTGAACCAACGATCAGGGAGTTGCAGTCCCACGCCTTACCACTTGGCTATAGACCCAAGAAAGGTTGAATTGTAAGAGAATTACTAAATTAGTAAAACACAAGGTTTCAACCACACCTAAATAATGTGCACCTTCATAAGGTTTCCATTGAGCTAGTAGAATATGTCATACGGGCAAAGTTAAATATATGACACATCCATAGCACTATCATTTTATTATATTTTATGCAACTTGTCAATAAATGACATTTTTTTTATAAAATATTTTTTATTTATCTCTTAATTTAACACCTAGCTTTTGAACATCTGAAGCTATTTTATTAAATACATCCATAACTTCTTCTTCATTTAAAGTCTTATCAGGTGAAGAAAAAGTAAGAGAATAAGCTAAAGACTTTTCATCCAAAGCCACATTTTCACCAGTATACACATCAAATAACTGAACATCAGTAAGTAATCTTCCACCAGCTTTTCTAATAGCTTTTTCTATAAAGTCAGAAGTAACATCTTTTTTACAAATAAATGCAATATCTTTAATAACCAAAGGATATTTTAAAGCCTCTTTAAACTTAATAGGTTTAACCTTACCCATCAAAGCCTCCAAAGAAATTTCAGCTACAAATACATCATCTTTAGTAATAGTTGGATGAATTTTACCAATAACCCCTATCATTTTTCTATCAAGCATAATAGAAGCTGATACCCCAGGATGTAAACCATCGATTTCCATTTTCTCAAAAGTATATCTATTTTTAAATCCCAAATAATCTAAAATATTTTGAACCATACCCTTCATCAAATAAAAATCTGAACAAACATTGATATTACACCACTGATTAAATAAATATTTACCTTCCATAAGCATACATATTTTACTTTCTTCAATGTAAGAAGCATCATATGTTTTAGAAATCTCATAAATAAATACATCATTAACCTTATGAGCACGGTTATATTCATAAACCTTTAATAAAGAAGGAATCAAACTAGTTCTAATAACAGATTTATCAACACTTAAAGGTTTAGGTAAAACAATTTGTTTTTTATTTTCATAGTTAAAACTATTAGCCATATTAGGAGAAACTAAAGTATAAGTCTTAACCTCATTAAATCCCAAACTCCTAATCCTTTTAGATATAATTTTTCTATATTTAATATCCAAAGCATATTCGCCTTTTTTAATAGGAACATTAGGTAAAGTAGAAACTAAATTATGATAACCATAAAGTCTACCAACCTCTTCCGCAATATCATTAACATAAGGATCAATATCTAATCTTCTAGAAGGTATAGTAGCGATAAACTCACCTTTTTTATATTCAAAAGGAAAACCTAATCTATCAAGTTCTACCTTAACATCATCATCAGAAATATCAATACCGAGCAAAGTACTAATTTCATCAGCTTTAAACTTAACCTTCTTCAAAGTTTTATCAATCTTATCATGAATAATAGTCCCAGAAAGAACCTTCGCATCCGCATATTTTTCAAGCAAATAACAAGCTCTTTCAATAGCCTTCATAGTATATTCATAACTTAAACCCTTACCATATCTAATAGAAGATTCACTTTTCAAATCCAAACGGCTAGAAGTATTTCTAATACTAACCCCATCAAATATCGCACTTTCGATTAAAATATTTTTAGTATTTAAAGTAACTTCAGTATTTTCACCGCCCATAACACCAGCCAAACAAACAGGTTTTTCACCATCAGTAATAACGATATCTTCACTATTTAATATTCTATCCTTACCATCTAAAGTTTTAATTTCCTCTCCTTCTTTAGCGCATCTAACAAGTACCTTATCACCCAAAGTATCCTTGTCAAAAAAATGAAGAGGCTGACCATATTCAAGCATAACATAATTCGAAATATCGACAACATTATTAATAGATCTCATACCATAAGCCGAAAGTCTTTTTTTAATAAACTCAGGGCTTTCACCAATTTTAACATCAGTAACCATTTTAGCTAAATAATATGGACACTTATCAGTATCAACCTTTAAACTAAAATGATTTTTAATATCATCTTTAATAGGATGAAAATCACTGACAGGCAAAGTTACTTTTCTATTTAATATAGCGCCTATTTCATAAGCAAAACCAATATGATAATAGCAGTCATTATTACGGTGTTTATGAATATCAAGTTCATATAAAGTATTATCTAAACCAAGATATTTCATAGCATCCACCCCAGCCTTAGCTGAAGCATCTACCTCATAAATACCCTTATTATAAGTCTCATCAGTTTTTTCCTCTAAACCAAGTTCAAATAAAGCACATATCATTCCATTAGATTCTACACCTCTAATTTTACTTTTTTTAATTTCAAACCCACCAGGTAATATAGCGCCCACTTTAGCTACTATAACCTTCAAACCTTTTCTAACATTACTAGCCCCACAAACAATTTGTAAAACTTCATCGCCAGTATTGACTTTGCACACATGTAAATGATCAGAATCAGGATGATTTTCACATTCCAAAACCTCACCGATAACCAAATTATCAATATGATTAGTAATAACCTTCTCAACATTAATACCAGCTTTAGTAATCTTAACCGCAAGTTCATTTAAATCTTGGTCACTAATATCGATATAATCTTGAACCCACTCTAAATCTATCATTAGTTAGCCTCCTTTCTATCGAAAACTCTACTTTCTCTTAAATCATTAGTATAAAATACTCTTAAATCATCAATACCATATTTAATCATAGCAAGTCTTTCAGCGCCAAAACCAAAAGCAAAACCAGACCATTTTTTAGGATCATATCCACAGTTTTCTAATACTTTAGGATGAACCATACCACCACCAGAAACAGTGATAAAACCAGTATTTTTACATATAGCACACCCCTCACCCTTACAGTGATGACAAGTAATATCCATCTCGACAGAAGGTTCAGTAAAAGGATAATAACTAGGTCTAAATCTAGTTTGACACTCATCGCCAAATAAATGTTTAGCTATAACATCAAAAGTACCCTTTAAATCAGATAAACTTATATTTTTATCTACAAGTAACCCTTCTATCTGCATAAATTGATGAGAATGAGTCGCATCATCATCATCTCTTCTATAAGTCTTACCAGGACAAATCATCCTAATAGG
>CALVRL010000056.1 GCA_944358625.1 uncultured Bacilli bacterium
TCTTTTACTCTTCCTTTTACTTTATTTATAATTAAATTACCATCTTTTATGTAGCTTAAACCAGCGGAATCGTATCCACGGTATTCTAGGGTTTTTAAGCCGTCTAAAAGTATTGGTATTATATTTTCTTTGGCAGTTACACTACCAACAATACCACACATAAAAATCTTCCTTTCTTGATGTTTGGACTATATGTTTTGTACATAATTTTGATTTTATGTTTTGTCATATATTTAACGGTTCCACCCGTGATAGCACCCGCCGAATATTTCGATAACTATCAACCTCGTCAACCTGTTTGGTTCTGGCGCTAAGGAAGATAATGACCTCCTTTTAGTATCTATCCTTTGTTATCATTTTATGAAAATATAAAAAAATTGTCAAATTTAGGAGGATTTTTGATAAAAAAGAAGTATATTAATATATGAAAGGGGTTAAATATAAGGAGGAAAAATATGCCATTAGTTAAAGAAAATGTAGATGATAAATTTTATACTGCTAAAAATGATAATGTATTTAAATCGATATTTTGTGATGAAAATAATACATTTTTACTTAAGACTTTGATAGAAAGGTGTTTGAGAGTAAAAATAGAAATTATTGAGCTTCATTTACCTGAAAGAATTAAAGAAAATATATATGCGAAAGGACAAATTTTAGATGTTTTAGCTAAAACTGATAATAGACTGGTTAATATAGAAGTAAACTCTGGATTTTATGAGGGTATGCATAGAAGAAATTTTGGATATATTGGTGGTAAATATAGTGAAGAGGTAAAAGTGGGTGAGAGTTATTTTGACATGAGTGATGTGATACAGATAAATTTTACATGGGGTATGCCAGAAAAATATCCTATTTTAGGAAGATACTCACCAATTGATATTGATACTAAAATTAAATTTGTGGATAACTTTAACATTTATGAATATAATATGGATAAAATAAGAAATTTATGGTATAGTGGAGATAAGAAATATGAGTTTTTAGCTGTGCTTGATTTTAATAAAGATGAACTCTCAAGAGTGGAAAGTGGTGACCGATATATGACAGAGTTTAAGAAAAAAATAAACAATTTAAATGATAATAGAGAATATAAGGAGTTTTTATCGGCTGAAGAGGATATGCGAAAGACTAACAACACTTTTAAAGAAATTGGAAGAAGAGAGGGAATTAAAGAGGGAATTAATGAACGAAATATAGAAATTGTGAAAAATTTATTAAAAGAAAAGGTTGATGTGAAAATTATTTCTAAATCAACTGGTCTTTCTTTGGAAGAAATTGAAAAATTAAAATAAAACGTTAGATAGTTGTTTCTAACGTTTTATCATAATCAATAAAAAACTTTTTATACCATATAAGGAAGACATAGACTGTCCATATTTTTCGGCAGTTATTTTTCTTTCCTTTATAATGATCTTCTAATAGTTTTAATAATTTTTTTTGGTTGAAAAATTCTTTGGTGAAATCTTCTTCGAATGTTTGTTTAACAATATTATAGTATTTTTCTTCTCTAAACCATTTGATAATTGGAACTGGAAAACCTTTTTTTCTTCTTTTATACCACTGTTCTGGTATTCTTTTAGAAGCGGCTTTTCTTAAAGCATATTTTGTCGTATTATGTGATATTTTGTATTCTGTTGGAATTGTACTTGCTAGTTTAAATACTTCTTTATCTAGTATTGGAACTCTAAGTTCTAAAGAGTTTGCCATACTCATTTTGTCGGCTTTTAATAGTATATCGTTTGGTAGCCAAAAGTGCATATCTAAATATTGCATTTTGGTTACATCATCTTTGTCTTTTACTTTATCATAGTATGGTTTAGTAATATCTTGAAATTTTAAATCACTTTTATAGTTTTCTGTTAATATTTTATTTGCTTCTTTGTTATTAAATATGAAAGCATCTCCGACATAATAATCTTCTAGTTTGCTTCCGCCTTTAGTTAAAAAATTTTTACCGTGAAATGATGGTAGGGGCGATACTATAGTTTTTATAAATTTTCTTAAAAATAAAGGTAGTTTTTTGTATTTTTTTAATAGATCATCTTCTTTATAGCTTGGATAGCCTCCAAATAGTTCGTCTGCTCCTTCGCCTGATAATACTACTTTAACATCTTTGGAAGCTAGTTTTGATAAAAAGTATAGGGGAATAGCTGAAAGATTAGCTGTTGGTTCATCTGCATAATACTGAACTTTATCTATGTTTTCAAAGAAACTATCGGCATTTATTAATTCACTTTTATTTTGTATGTGTAGTAGATCTGATAGTTCTTTGGCCATTGGTACTTCGTTAAAATCTTTATAGTCAAAGCCTACAGTAAATGTTTTATTTGGTTTTAGATAACTTACGACATATGATGAGTCGATTCCGCCTGATAGATAAGAACCTACTGGGACATCGCTTATGGTATGATAATCTATTGATTTTGTTATGGTTTTATCTATTTCTTCTACTAGTTTTTCTATGTCCTTTTTAGCACTATTAAAAGTTATTTCATAGTATTTTTTTATTTCCATACTTTCTTTTTCAAAATCGTAATTAAAATAGTGTCCTGGTTTTAGTTTGTAGACATTTTTAAAAAACGTCTCATCTAAAACTGATGTTTGAAATGTTAAATATGGTTTTAAAGCTTCTTTGTTTACTTTTTTTAAGAAATCAGGGTGTTTAAGTAAACTTTTAATTTCTGATGCATACATGAATGTTCCTTGCATTTTAGAGTAGTAAAATGGTTTTTGACCAAAATGATCACGTGCGCCAAAGAGTGATTTATTTTTTTTATCCCAAATTACAAAGGCAAACATTCCTCTTAATTTATCTAATATTTCTTCTTTGTATTCTTCGTAGCCATGCAATATTACTTCGGTATCTGTGTTTGTTTTAAATATATGTCCTTTTTTTATTAACTCTTCTTTTATTTCTTTAAAGTTATATATTTCTCCATTGAATGTAATATACATGGTGTCATCTTCGTTTGAAATTGGCTGCCTTCCACCTTTTAAATCAATTATACTTAATCTTCTAAATCCCATGGCTATATAATCATCTACATAATATGATTCATCATCTGGACCTCTATGGGCTATCATGTCGTTCATTTTTTTTATATGTGTTTTTTCTTTTCTATTTATATATCCGCAAAATCCGCACATTTTTTTACTTCCTTTCTAATATTTCCAGTATCCGTTTTTGTAATCTTTATAATATCTGAAGTGTTTTCTTATTAAGAAAATTATTCTTTTAAGTGGTAAATCTTTTTTGTATATTAAAGGGTTTACTACTTTTTTTTCTTTATATAATTTTAATGCTTCTTTTTTGAATTTTTCATTTACGACGTATTTTTTTATTATTTTTTTAGGTACGTATGTTAATAATAATTCTTCACGTGCTATTTCAAAATCTTTTTCTTTTCCATAAATTAAGTCATCTACAAATAATTTTACGATATTGTATCCGGCTTTGGTTACATAGTAACTGCATCTACCTTGTCTTGCATTTATTTCTAGTATTTTGTATTTTTTATCTCTATAGTCATATTTGATATCTAGTTCGGCTATACCTTTAAAATGAATACTTTCCATAAAGTTTTTAAATTTATATATTATTTTTTCATCGAAACCATTTGTATTAAAGTGGTTGATTAGACAGGCGGCATTACCAACCATGTTTGATGTGTGTTCTTGAAGGCCTATTTGAGCAAAGGCAAATAATTCGCATTTACCTTTGGTATTTGAGTATATTACGCCATCAAATAGGGAACTATCGTCTCCTGGAATGTATTCTTGAATTATTAGTTTTCCTTTGTAATCACTGTTTTTAAAACATTCTATGGTTTGTTTTACTTCTTCTATGTTATTTAATTTGTATATTTTTTTCTTTCCTTTGAAATTTATGTGATTAAAACTGATAACGTCGTTTGGTTTTATAATGATAGGAAAATCAAAATCTATTTTTAGTTTGTCTTTTAAATCATATATTATTGTTTTAGGTAATAATCCTGAATCTTTATATGTTTCATAAAATTTATCTTTCATCATTAGACTATCTAAAAAATTTAAATCTACATAATTAAATAGAATTCTTTTATCTAGTTTTTCTTTGTTTTTTACTAAACCTCTAGCATATGTTTCATTTGATGAGATACATATTATTTTATCTTTTTTGATGTTTTTTACATATTCGTTTAGGGCATCAGCAAATTCATCTATATCCCATAGTCTTTCATCGTATGTGGCTTCTATTATTTTTGAATGATTTATAAAACTCATGGGTTTGTTTGCTATTACTTTAACTTTTTTGTTATATAATTCATGGACGCATCTAGCCATATAATAGGCGTTGGCGTCACTTCCTATAATTATTACTTCAAAATCCATAATATCAGTCCTTTAATATTTTATTTCTTTATTGTTTCCATTTTCTATATATACTCTAGGTACTCTGTTTGTAATACTTGTGAATAATTGGTATGCACTTATACCAAGCTCATTTGCTTTTTCTTTGGCATCAGTGAATATTATAACATGGTCTTTTAGTTTTACGCTATCATCAATTTTAACAGCTATCATATCCATACCTATTTCTCCTATTATTTTGTATTTTTTATTATTTATGATGACGTTTTGATTTTCATATGATTTATTTAATCCATCGGCAAATCCTATTGGGAGAATGGCTATTTTTATATCTTCTTGGGCTATGTATTTAGCGCCATAACCGACATATTCGCCTTTTTTAACATCTTTTATACTCATGACGGTTGTATGAAGGGAAAAAGCTCTTTTTAAATTTAAATTATTTTCGTATGTAATATCTTTTATATTATGTTTTTTTAAAAATAAATTTCTTTTGATTAGTCTTAAACCTTTTGGTTTGTTTAGTTTTTGGGCAAAACCGTACATGATAATTCCTAGTCTAAGTGCTGTTACATATTTTGGCATTTTGTGGGTGACTAGGGTAAGTGAACGTGATATATGGATTATTTTTATTTGATTTAAATCTATTAGGCTTGTTATTTCTTCGAATGCTTTGATAGCTTTATCATAATATTCATCCCATATTCCTGATACTCCTATATGGGTATATATTCCTTCTATTTCTATGTTTGAATTTTTTAATTTATCGTATACTTCTTTTACTTCATTTTTGTTTTTAAAACCTAATCTATTCATACCGCTATCTATTTTGATATGGGCTTTTAGATTTAGATTTGGGTTTAGATCTTTAAAATATTCATAATCTGGTATGGTTATTGTTATATTGTATTTTTCACAGATATTTAAATATTCATGGTCTATTGGTTCTAGACATAAAATGGGTATTTCTTCATTTCTTTTTCTTATATTTAAACATTCTTCTAAAGAAGATGCGGCTAGATAATTTATTCCGCCTTCTATTAGGCTATTTACTATATAATCTCCATGACCATAGGCGTTTGCTTTAACAACTCCTATATAGTATTTGTATTTATAATTTTCTTTGATATTTTTTATGTTTTGTTTTAATGTATCACAGTTAATTAAGGCATATGTTTTACGGTACATTTGAATCCTCCTTTTTGTAAAGTGTGGAAAACTTTCCACTTTTCCACATTATATAACAAATCATATAAATAAGCAATAGCCCTTATAAAATAAGGGGTTAGAGGGTGTAAATAAAATAAAAGTGTATAATAAATGTCAAAAAAAAGTGGAAAAAATGTATACTTTTGTTTGACGGTGTGATATAATACTTACCAGGTGATTAAGTTATGCTTGAAGAAGTTAAAGGTATATTAGAGGGTAATACAAATTTAACTTTAGAGGTTAAAGATAATCTTATGGAACTTATTACAATTTTCCATGAAATATTTAAAGATGTTGATTTATCTACTTTGAAAGAGCGACTTAAAACTTTAAAGATAAAAAGGGAAAGTATGTATTTGGTAAAAATGCCTTGTAAATATATTCCTCATAATAATGAAATCGCAATTAACTATGGTTTAATTACTGAGGCTGATGCGAGACACTGGCTTATGCATAGTTTACTTGGGGTTATTAGTGCGAAGGATAATTATTATGGGTTTAACGATGAGAATGATTCATTACTTGCTTTAAATGAAGGTTATACAGAAATACTTACTAATAATTTAGTGGGAGATGTTGATAATAATTTCTTTACTGATGAAATTATTATGACTAATTTGATTAGTAAGGTTATTGGTGAAGATGTTTTATTTAATGCTTATTTTAAAAACGATAGTCAAATGGTAGTGAAGGCTATGGCAGAAGCGGAGGTAAAATAATGAGTCTAATTGATGTTGTTAGTAGTATGAATAGTAATTTTGAAAATAGAAAACATGGTGGATATTCTAAAATAGGTCAAATGCAGGAAGATTTATTTAATGATTTTCCCGAAGTTGGTTTAGAAAATATTTTTCCTGAAGAGTCTTATTTTCCTATTGGTGAGAAAATAGAAGTGGGTTCTTTAGAGAGTTTGAAAGAGACTATATCATCTTATAGCGCTTCTAATACTTTGAGTGGATCTAAAAAAATGGTTTAATTCCGTTTTTTTTTTTCAAAAAATATGATATACTTATGTTATAGTAGGTGAGGATATGAAAAAAGGGTTTACACTAGCAGAAATTTTAGGAGT
>CALVRL010000057.1 GCA_944358625.1 uncultured Bacilli bacterium
AAAGAAAAAGCTTTAGGTGAAGAGGTTAAAAAAAGTTTAAAACCGGGAGAGGTTTTTGTAAAAATAGTTAAAGATGAGTTAGTTGATTTATTAGGTAAAGAAGATGAACCATTAATTATTGTTAAACCAATGACTATTTTAATGATGTGCGGACTTCAAGGTTCTGGTAAAACAACAACTACTGGGAAACTTGCTTTACTTTTACGCAAAAAATATGGTATGAAACCTTTGATGGTAGCCTGTGATGTTTATAGACCAGCAGCAATAGATCAATTGAAACAATTAGGAAAAGAACTTAATATTGAAGTATATTCAGAAGGAAAGGGTAATCCAATTGAAATAGCTAAAAATGCCGTTATTTATGCGAAAGAAAATGGATATAATTATGTTTTAATAGATACAGCTGGTAGACTTCATATTGACGAAGAGTTAATGGAAGAGTTACAAAATATTAATGCAGAAGTTAATCCTAATGAAATATTATTAGTAATAGATAGTATGATGGGACAAGATGCGGTTAATGTTATTACAGGGTTCAACGAATCTCTACCTTTAACAGGCGCTGTTTTAACTAAATTAGATGGTGATACTAAAGGTGGAGCTGCTTTATCCATTAGACATTTAACAAATATTCCAATTAAATTTATTGGTGTTTCTGAAAAAATGGATGGGCTAGAGGCTTTTCATCCAGAGAGAATGGCTAATAGAATACTCGATATGGGAGATTTAATGAGTATGATAGAAAAAGCTGAAGGTGTTTTTGATGAAGATGAAGCTTTAGAGACTGCAAAAAAATTACAAAAAGGTAAATTTGATTTAGAGGATTTTTTAAATCAATTAAATCAAGTTAAGAAGTTAGGACCACTTGAAAATTTAATTAAGTTAATACATGAAGAAAAAAAAATGGGGCTTAACAATGTAAATATTGATCCTAAACAAATGGCGCATATTGAAGCAATTATTTTATCTATGACTTTAGAAGAAAGAAGAAATCCAGATATATTAAAAGCTAGTAGGAAAAGAAGGATTGCTAGTGGTAGTGGAAGAAGTGTTGAGGAAGTTAATAAACTTTTAAAACAATTCGATCAAATGAAAATTATGGTTAAAAGAATGCAAAGTGGAAATTTTAAGATGCCTTTTTAGAAAAAAACTAAATTTTTTAGTTTTTTTTTGTAAAAAAAGAGGAAATTCGATATTTTTGTCGTATGTTTATATATAGAGGGTAAACCTCATATAGAAAGGAGGCTAATATGCCAAAAACAATAAATATAGTAAAACCTGATATAAAAAGAAATCCAGATATTTTAATGAATTCGATGTTTGATCCAATTTTTAAATCTATTGTTCAAAATCCTAATTTTAAAAGTTTACTTTCTTTAATCATAAGTCATGTAACGGTATATTCTCCAAGTTATATTTATGAAAATTTAGTATTTTCTAATACTGAACTTCCAGTAGAAAATTATAAAGAAAGAAAAAAAATCACTGATATTATGATTAAAGTAGAAGGAACTATTATCAATATTGAAGCTAATAGAAGTGTGAAAGCAAGTATGGTAGCTAAAAATAACTTATATCATCATAAAATAGCTTATGATAGATATTTATCTGGAGTTTTAGTAGATAATAGTGAAGTGTTTCAATTAAATTTCAATGTAATAAATAGATTTGATGACCGTTTATTTATTGAGTTTAGTATGAAAGATGATACAGGAAAATTTACTGATGAAGAAAATTTTAAAAGAATACATATAAATATGGTCAAACCTTTAGAAAAATATTATAATAGTGGTAAAGAAAGTTTATCTAAGTTAGAAAAAATATTAGTAATGTTTCAAATAACTAGTAGAAAAAAACTTAGAGATATTTCTAAAGGAGATGAAGAATTAGAAAATATGGCAAAGATAATTGAAGATTTAAATGAAGATGAGTACATTATTGGCTTATATGACAAAGATAAAATGGATGAATGGATGAAAAAAGTTGATCATGCAGAAGCAGTTAGAGAAGGTCATAAAGAAGGTCATAAAAAAGGTTTGGAGGATGGTCGTAAAGAAGGATTAGAGGAAGGACGTAAAGAAGGTTTAAAACAAGGTTTAGAACAAGGTCTAGAACAAGGTCTAGAACAGGGGATAGAACAAGGTCTAGAACAGGGAGCAAAAAATAAAACATTGGAAATAGCGCAAAAAATGTTAGATTCAAATATGAAAATATCTGATATTTCTAAATTTACAGGTTTAAGTGAAAATGAAATAAAAAAAATTAAAGGCTAAAGAATAGTCTTTAATTTTTATATATAATAATAGATTAAAAACCATTGTTATTGAATTTGTTGCAGCAGCATCCTGGATCATTATTGATTATTTGATTTTCTTCAGAACAAGTATATTCAGGAGTATAAGTGTGATTATAAATATGTTTGTTAATTATATGAGTATGAATTGGACAAACGTGATTTACTTCATGACAAAATTCTCTTTCTATGCAGTTATTAATAACTGGTTCCATAATTGGACAGTTTTGTTCAGGACGGCAACAGTTATCCATATGTTTTCCAAATCCAAAATTTTTTTTAAACATTTATTTTTCCCCCTTATCTAATTTATGATATGAAAAAACCTATTTTATGAATAAGTCAAATGTTTAGTATATTGACATTTATGTATATTATGGGTATTATATATCTTAAATTTTTGGAGGAAAGATTTATGGTTAAATTTAGTTTAGAAGAAAAAGAAGCAATATGTGCTTTGTTTGATAAATGTGATATTGCTATGCTTAAAATTAGTATACATAACGGTATAAAACATATTGATAAAGTTTATATCGATGGAAAATATTATGATATTCCAAGTAAAGAATTAGCTTATAAAATTTATTTAGTTAATGGTGCGGTTAGTTTGATTAGGGAAAAAGGAAGTATTTTAAAACTTTCTAAAGAAGAAAAAAATTTTGTTATTAGAAACCATCCAGCTTGGATTATGCTTAGGGACTGTTTTGATTTAAATGGTGATTTGGATCATGAATTAAATGGTATTGCCAAAACAAATGAAAGAAAACCTTATGAAATGTGGGCTCAGGATTTTTGTGATTCTGTAGGTGATAAAAAATATTATCCTAAAAAAAACATGAAATCAATGATGGTAACTTATCATGAATTTGCCCGTATTCATAATTCAGATATGGAAAGAGTAATTTTTCCAATTAAGGAAGGTTTAAATACTTCTTTACCTAGAAATGTTTCTAATTTATATAGAGGTTTTTTTGAAGCTATTAGAATTATCGGATTAAATGATGATAAATTTAAAGTTGAACTTGATAAATATGGTTATCCTGAAGTTTATTATGATCAAAATAATAAATGGGTGAGAATTGACCTTCAAACCGATGAAGGATTAGAAAAGTTATCTACCTTATCTAAATCTCCTTATGAAAAAATAAAACCTATTAAAGAAATTAAGGTCAAGAAAAAAAGACCTACTAAAAAAAGAAAAAAATAAGTGTTTTTAGGCACTTATTTTAATATATTATAAACTTCTTCTACACTCATTTTTTCCCCTTCAATTTTATACTGAGGTTTTAAATGAAGATGAAAATGTTTAACCTCTTGTTTTAAACCATTGTTTTGAACTAATGTTAATCCATCCGTATGTAATTTTTCTTTTAATAGTTTGTCTAAATCTTTCGCACACTTCATAATATGTATTAAAACATTCTCATCAATATCAAATAAATCTTGATAATGTTTTTTAGGAACTATTAATATATGACCATTAACGTCAGGATTAACATCTAAAAAGGCTTTTACTAATTCATCTTCATAAATAGTATATGAAGGGACTTCACCTTTAATTATTTTACAAAATATACAGTCCATATTTATCACCCATAATTATTTTACCATTAATTTGAGAAAAATATATAAAAAAAAGATAAAAAATGTTAGAATAGTAGGTGGTGAGTGAAAATGAACATTTTAAAAATAGAAAATTTAACAGTTAAAGCTAATGAAAAAGAGATTTTAAAAGATTTTAATTTAGAAATTAAATCTGGTGAAATACATGTTATTATGGGACCGAATGGTACTGGAAAATCTACTTTAACTAAAGTTATTATGGGTGATAAAAATTATAAAATAGTTAAAGGTAAGATTACTTATAATGGAAAAAACATTAATAAAATGGAAGTTTACGAAAGAGCTAGAATGGGTATTTTTTTAGGGATGCAACTCCCTTTAGAAATTGAAGGAGTTAGTAATGCAGATTTTTTAAGAACAGCTTTAAGAGAAAAGGAAAAAGAAAATTTTAAATTGCTTTCATTTATAAAGGAAATAGAAAGTTTAACTAGTAAGCTACACATGGATAAAGAGATGATTCATAGAGGAATAAATGAAGGATTTTCTGGTGGAGAAAGAAAGAAAAACGAAATTTTACAGATGAACATTTTAAAACCAGATGTTGTTTTACTTGATGAAATTGATTCTGGTTTAGATGTCGATAGTTTAAAATTAGTCGGCGAAAGCGTTATGGAATATTTTAATGAAAGAAAACCAGCTATTTTACTCGTAACCCATTATCAAAGATTACTTGATTATATTAAACCAGATTTTATTCATGTTATGTATGATGGTCATATTGTTTTAAGCGGTGATAAAACTTTGGCTTTAAAAATAGAAAAAGAAGGATATGACAAGATAGTGGGTAATATTCATGAATAAAATTACAATTAATTTAGAAGATATAAAATTAGAAAGTACTGATGGTATTGAGGTTGTTATTGGTGAAGCTAGTAAATTTTTAAATGTTCAAAGTGTAAAGATTAAAATTTTTAAAGATACCGATATATTTATTGTTTCAAATAATGTAGATATTAAACTAGACTTTTACATCAATGTCTTAGAAGGCGTACGGTCTAATATATATGAGATTAAACATGAAGGAGATTATAAATTTCAATATAAGTATTATCTAGAAAAAGATAGTTATCTTAATATAGAAAAAATAAATGATGGTAATAATATTAAAGAAATGACGATTATTAATTTAAATGGTGAAAATGCAAGAGTAGATTTTAATTTAAAAACTGTTAGTAAAAATGAAGAAAAATATAATTTTTTAGTTTATCATAATGCTTTAAATACTTCTAGTAACATATTAAATAATGGAGTTAATATTATGGATGGTGTTTTAGAATTTAATGTATCTGGCTTTGTTTCTAATAGAATAAAAGGATGTAATATTAATCAAAAAGCTAGAATTATTAATTTAACTGAAAACACATGTGTAGTAAAACCAAATTTATTTATAGATGAAGTAGATACTGTAGCTAATCATAGCGCACATATTGGTACATTTAAAGATGAAGAACTTTTTTATTTGATGAGTAGGGGATTAGATAAGGAAAATGCTTTAAAATTGCTTATTAAAGGATTTTTATTAAAAGGTATTACTAATAAAGATGATTTAGAAAATATAGTTAATAAGTATTGGGGGTGATATGATGAATAGAGATGATTTTAATATTTTAAAATCTGGTATTATTTATTTTGATAATGGTGCGACAACATTAAAACCTAAAATACTAGGGGAAGCTGTTTTAGATTATTATAATAATTATAGTTCTAATGCCCATAGAGGAGATTATACTTTAAGTCTAAAAGCTAGTGAAAAATATGAGGAAACTAGACAGTTAGTAAAAAAATTAATCAATGCTTCTTCTAAAGATGAAATAGCATTTACTAGTGGTACAACTGATTCTATTAATAAAATAGTTTTTGGATATTTTGAAAATATTTTAAAAGAAGGTGATGAGGTTTTACTTACTAAAAGTGAACATGCATCTAACTTACTTCCATGGTTTGAACTTGCAGATAAACTAAATCTAAAAATAAAATATATAGAATTAGATAGTAATCACGAAGTTTTAATTTCTAATTTAAAAAAAGCTATTACTGATAAAACTAAAGTTATTTCAATAGCTCATATAAGTAACGTTGTGGGCGATGTTAGACCTATTAAAGAGATTGCTACTTTAGCTCATAAAAATAATATACTTACCTTAGTAGATGGCGCACAAAGTGTACCTCATATGAAAGTAGATGTTCAAGATTTAGATATAGATTTTTTAACTTTTTCAGCTCATAAGATGTGTGGCCCTACTGGAGTTGGTGTTTTATATGGTAAAAAAGAATTATTAAAAGACATAAAACCGATTATATTTGGCGGTGGTATGAATGCAGATTTTAGTCATGATGGAACTAGGATTTATAAATCTATGCCTGATAGGTTAGAAGCTGGAACACCTAATATTGCTGGAGTTATTGGCTTTGGATATGTTATTAAATATTTAATGGATATTGGTTTTGATAATATTCATAAATATGAGATAGAACTTAAAAATTA
>CALVRL010000058.1 GCA_944358625.1 uncultured Bacilli bacterium
GAATAAACTGATGTCTGAACAAAATCATTAGCCCACGTTTTCATTTTATCTCCACCAGGAATAGCATCAACCATAATCTTATATAATCCAAGTCTTTCGGCAAATATCATATCTAGATAAAATGAATCGCCTATCATAGCTGTCATATTAGGTGTAGCTTCATTATTAAATAAATTATTTACTAATTTAAAATCTCCATAAAAAGGTTTTTTAGCTCTAGAAATAAAATCAACACATAATTTAGTTGCGACTGGTTCAACCCTTTTATATGAACCACTCGAATAAAGACCTGGTGTTATACCAACACATTTAATATGACTAAATAGTTCTTCTAACATTTCTGGAACCCTCTTATCATCAAAAGGTAGAATGGTGCAGTCGACATCAAATACTGCATACTTAATATTATTTTCATATAATTTTAAATAATCTATATCATAGACACTTTTAACATAAGTATCTGGAATAATGGATTCTAAATCCATGTAAAATCACTCCTTCTAGGTGCATTAGTATACCATAATATTATAAAATGTCAAAATTACACTTTACTTTGAATATACTTTAAAACCTCATCTTCTGTTTTACTAAAATCATCATAATTAACATCAAACCATTTTAATTTCATTTGATTATTGAACCAAGTAAACTGTCTTTTCGCATATTTTCTACTTTTACTTTTAATTAAATCGGTAGCTTCTTTTAAACTACATTTACCATCAAAGTAATCAAATAATTCTTTTGGTCCAATAGGTGTCATAACAGCTTTAGACCTAATATTTAAATCATATATTTCCCTAGCCTCTTCTATTAAACCTTCTTCTATCATTTTATCTACTCTTTTATTAATTTTATAATATAAAATTTCTCTATCAGCTTTAAGGCCAATAAATATAGTATCATATAAAAGTTTAAAATCTTTTTCTTTTTCACTATAAGGTTTACCATTAGACTTATAATAATTAAGAGCACTTATAACTCTAACCCTATTATTCAAATGAATATTTGTATTAGGATCAACTTCTAAAAGCATTTTATAAAGTTCATCATTACTAATGCCCTCATATTCATCTTTAGCCTTATCTTCAAATTTATAATCATATAAAGAAGCATTGATATATAAACCCGTACCACCAACTAAAATTGGTGTTTTACCTCTAGATAAAATATCATCTATAATTCTTCTCGCATCTTTTTGATAATCGAAAACAGTATAATCTTCTCTTAAATCTTTTTCATTAAATAAATGATGAACAACACCTTCAGTATCTTTAATTTTATTAGTTGCGATATCTAATCCTTTATAAATCTGTGTACTATCTGCATTTATAATCTCACCATTTAATTTATGAGCCAAAAATATACCCAAATCAGATTTTCCAGTAGCCGTAGGACCTGTAATAACAATTACCATATTCTCACCTTACTTTATAAACATACTATCGCCAAAGGAAAAAAATCTATATTTTTCCTTTACTGCTTCATTATATGCTTTCATTATATTATCTTTTCCAGCTAAAGCACTAACAAGCATTACTAAAGTCGATTTTGGTAAATGAAAATTAGTAATCAAATAATCTATTGCCTTAAATTCATATCCAGGATAAATAAATATATCAGTCCATCCAGAGCACGATTTAAATGTTCCATATAAACTCATAATAGTTTCTAAAGTTCTTGTAGAAGTCGTACCCACAGCTATAATTTTATGTCCATTTTTTCTAGTATCATTAAGTAATTTAGCTACATCTTCACTCATAACATAATATTCGCTATGCATTTTATGTTTAGTAACATCAGTTACACTAACAGGCCTAAAAGTACCAAGCCCTACGTGTAAAGTAATATATGCAATATTTACACCTTTATCTTTTATCTTTTTAAGTAAATCATCTGTAAAGTGTAGACCAGCTGTTGGAGCAGCCGCACTACCAATATTTTTTGCATATACTGTTTGATATCTATCTTTATCCTTTAATTTTTCATGAATATAAGGAGGCAAAGGCATCTCGCCAAGCTCATCTAATACCTCATACAAAATACCTTTATATTCTAATTTAAATTTACGTATACCCTCATCTAAAACACTAGTGCATCTAGCTTTTAATTTACCATTTCCAAAAGAAATAACTGTTCCTACTTTTATTCTTTTAGCAGGTCTAGTTAAACACTCCCATATGTTATTACCTTCATCTTTCAAAAGTAAAACTTCAATAGCCGCATTAGTTTCCTCTTTAACCCCGTAAAGTCTAGCTGGAATAACTTTCGTATCATTTAAAACTAAAGTATCTCCTTTTTGTAAATAATCTACAATATCTGTAAAATGTCTATGAGAGATATCCCCTGTTTTTTTATCTAAAACCAAAAGACGTGACGAATCACGTTTTTCCAAAGGAGTTTGAGCAATTAACTCTTCCGGTAAATAAAAATCAAAATCATCAGTTTTCATAAACTATCACATCCTAAAATAAAGCATCTTGTTTTCCTTTTTTCAAATAACTATAAGCTTTTTCCGTAACCATTCTACCCCTACTAGTTCTTTTAAGAAATCCATTTTGAAGCAAGTAAGGCTCATATACATCTTCAATAGTCGAAGCCTCTTCACCTATGCTGGAAGCTAAAGCATCAATACCAACAGGTCCACCATTAAATTTTTCAATAATAGAGTTTAGTAAATTATAATCAGTCGCATCTAAACCAAAAGCATCTACTTTAAGTTTATCTAAAGCAAGTTTAGTAATATCTAAATCGATATTTCCATCACCCATAACTAAAGCAAAATCACGAACTCTTTTAAAAAGTCTATTTGCAACTCTAGGTGTACCCCTACTTCTTTTAGCAAGTTCTATAGCAGCTTCTTCTGTAATAGGTGATTTTAAAACTCTACTTGTTCTTAAAACAATTTGTTTTAACTCTTCTTCAGTATAAAAATTAAGTTTAGAGACAATACCAAATCTATCACGTAAAGGTCCTGTTAAATCACCCGCTCTAGTAGTCGCACCTACTAAAGTAAAAGGTGGTAAATCAATTGTAATATTTCTACTTGAAGCATCTGTTCCGACAATAATATCTAACTTAAAATCTTCCATAGCTGAATATAAAATTTCTTCTATAAATCTAGGGATTCTATGAATCTCATCGATAAAAAGTACATCACCAGGTTCTAAAGTAGAAAGAACAGCTGCTAAATCACCACTTTTTTCAATAGCTGGACCACTAGTTGTCTTTATATTACTACCCATTTCATTTGCAATAATATAAGCCATAGTTGTCTTTCCAAGACCTGGAGGGCCATATAATAAAACATGGTCTAAAGCCTCACCTCTAATTTTTGCTGCTTTCATAAATATATTTAAGTTTTCTTTTAATTCAGCTTGACCGATATATTCATCAATAGTATCTGGTCTAATAGATGACTCAAAAGCATCTTCTTTTGTTTCTTCTGCACTTACTAATCTCGCCATCTAATCACCTCCTATTTTAATAGTAATTTCAAAGCCTCTTTAATTTGATTTTCGATATCTAAAGTATTATCAATCTTTTTAATAACTTTATTAATATCTGCACTTTTATAACCCAAGCTTTTTAAAGCTAAAGCAAGTTCATCATTAACTTTAATAGTTTCGTCAGTACTTTTTGCAAGTTTACCTTTCAAATCTAAAATAATTTGTCTAGCCACCTTATCACCTATTTTAGGAAATTTTTTCAAATAAAGTATATTTTCTCTTTCGATAGCATCCACAACACCTGAAATAGAGCCTGCAAGCATAGGCAAAGCCATTTTACAGCCAAGACCTTTAACTGAAATTAATTTTAAAAATAAATCTTTTTCTTCTAACGATTTAAATCCATATAAACTAATTTCATCTTCTCTAACATACTGATATAAATAAACAGTATATTCTTTATCTATATCAAAAGAATAAGGACTAGCTGTATAGATCAAATAACCTATTCCATTATTATCTAAAACTATATAATTACTCTCTATTTCTTTAACAAAACCTTTTATATAAGCATACATAAAACCACCTCTTTAATTATAACACGGTAAGTAGTAAAATAAAAGTCAACCTAAAATTTACGGTTGACAAATTTAGAAAATAATAGTCCTAAGAAGATCATATAAATAAGTACGTATAAGAACATCACTATATCATTAAACATACCTAAATCAAACGACTTTATGATAGCCGGAATACTTTCTGGGATAAAATCAAAAAATCCAAAAGCATTATCTTTGATAATATACATCTTCAAATAAGTAACTATTCTAAGAAAAATATCAATCATAACAAAAGCGTAAACAAAAGCATGAAAATCTTTAAAGAAGACTATTATAAGTACTAGTGCGATTATAAGCACAATAACAGGTATTGTCATTTTACACCTCCAACTAATTTATCATAATATTTAGTAAAATCACCAATATTACTCTCATATAAATCAATAGTTAAAATACCATCATTATTTAAACCTCTAAAATTATAGTAATTAGTCAAATCAATTTCATACATATCATCATAAACAGAAACTAAAATATTATACTGATTAGCTATAGATAAATCCACTTCTACATCTACCTCATACAAATTTAAAAATCTATAAAGTGGAACTGTATATACTTTAGCCTCACCATTTAAACTATAAGATAAGTTAGCAGTTAAATTTTCTATAAATTTAGGAGTTATTTTTAAAACATTCAAATCGAAATTAGAAACTAAAGTAACTTCTTTGTTTGAAATCAAATATACATTTTCTAAATCATAATAGTATCTATTTCCATTAAGTATAAATTCCATTTTACCATCATAACTATTACCAAAAATAGTTAAATTATTATTTTTATAAGTAAATTCATAATTAGAAATACTATTTATATTTTCCTTTTGAACAGGTTCATTAGAATAACTACTCTTTATAAATATGACAACTATAACGATAAAAATAAACCATAATATAAGTGAAGTAATAGGTTTTAATTTTGGATCAGCCCTCATTTCCTTAAATTTAATATAATAAGGATTTTCTTTTATTTTTTTAAACATTTTATTTTAAAATCTTTCCTACTAAATTTTCATGAAAACCATTTATAAAATCTGAAGCTTTCATTTTCTTTTTACCCTCAAGCTGAACTTCTGTAAATACAACTTCACCATTACCACATTTTACACCAAAACCATCAGGATAAATAGCCATTATCTCACCATTTAAACCAAAATCATAACGTTTGTCTGTTCTATAGCAACTCCAAACCTTCATAATTTTATCATCAAAAATGCAGTAAGCACCCGGCCATGAATTTAAACCTCTAACTTGATTAACGATTTTTCTCATAGTTTTACTAAAATCTATTTTCTCATCTTTTCTCGTTATATTAAAGCCATATGTTACTAAAGATTCATCTTGGCTAATTCTTTTATTAGTGCCACTAATTATACTAGGCAAAGTTTCTAAAAGTAAATCTCTACCTAAAATAGAAAGTTTATCGTGTAAAGAAGAAGCCGTATCATCATCTAAAATTTTTATTTTCTTTTGACTAATTATATCCCCACTATCCATACTTTCAGCCATATACATAATAGTAATTCCAGTTTCACTATAACCATCTATAATAGCGTGATGAATAGGTGCGCCACCTCTTAATTTTGGTAAAAGTGAAGCATGAACATTAATACAACCAAGCCTTGGAATAAGTAAAAGTTCAAGCGGTAAAATTTGCCCATAAGCACATGTAATAATTAAATCAGGTTCTAGTGCATTTATTTCTTGCAAAGAATCTTTTATTTTATTTGGTTGTAAACACAAAATATTATGTTTTAAGGCTACTTCTTTAATGGGTGAAAATTTAATATCACCATGTCTTCCTACCGGTTTATCTGGCTGTGTGACAATTGCCCTTACTTTATATTTACTGATTAATCCTTCTAATACTGGAACGCTAAACTCTGGTGTTCCCATAAATATAATAACAGGATCTTTTTTTATTTCTATTTTATCAAAGTCCATATCATCACCTTATTTAATATTTTATCACACATTAAAAAAATTCACTAGCTTTACATGAAAAA
>CALVRL010000059.1 GCA_944358625.1 uncultured Bacilli bacterium
TGAATTTAATTACGACACTTACTTTATATACAATTTGTAAAAATCACAAAATATCAATGGATGAATTTTTAAGATAAGTTTTTGTAAAGAAAAAAGCGAACTCAACATTCGCTTTTTAAAATTCTATTAATTCATACTCTCTTTCACCAAAACCAAGTTCTTTAGCAGCTTCGATAGTATGAACACCATGTCTTGATTCGATTCTTTCAATTAGTTTATCTTTACCTTCATCATTAGAATTATAAACTAAATCTAAACAAGCTTGATCCAACGCAATAGGATCTGCGCTGGCTAAAATGCCAATATCTTTCATACAAGGATCAGAAGCATTACCGTCACAGTCACAGTCGACAGATAAATTTTTCATAACATTAATATAAACAATATTACCCTTAAAATAATTAACAATACTACTAGCCGCATCAGCCATAGATTCTAAAAACTTATCTTGCTCTGGAAGATTATCCCATAGTTTATATTGATCATTAGTTTTACCAGCTGTATGAATTAAACTCTTACCAGCAGAAGAAGCACAACCAATAGAAAGTTGCTTTAAAGCTCCACCATAGCCACCCATCTTATGACCTTTAAAATGAGAAAGCACTAACATTGAATCATAGTTAGCTAAATTTTTACCAACATAATTTTTTTTCAAAATCTTACCATATGGAATATCCAAAACCATATCGGGACCTTCTGCATCCATCAAATCAAATTTAAAATATTTATCCCATTCATGTTCCTTAATTAACTCTTTATGTTTTAAAGTAGTATTTCGCGCACCCTCATATGCCGTATTACATTCCACCACTGTCCCATCAACATAATCCACTAATGGTTTCACAAATTCAGGCTTTAAATAATTCTTATTACCCTTTTCGCCAGAATGAAGTTTTACAGCTACATTACCTTTTAACTCAATACCTAATTTATCGTAAATTTTAATCAAACTATCAGGTGTAATTTCTTTAGTAAAATATACCTTACTCATAATATCACTCTCCTAACAAAATTATATACTTTTTTAAACACTAATTCAACCGAGTATTTTTTGAGTAATTTTACTATATAAATATATTTTTAATAATTGCTTATAAATATAAATATATGATAATATTTAATAAGTGATTATATATCACAAAAACGAATAAAATAAATTTAGGAGATGAAGATATGTTTAAATATGAAACAAATTCAAAATTAATAAAACCAGGTCAAACCTTTGTTGCAATTAAAGGTTATACCGTTGATGGACACGATTACATCGAAGATGCCATTAAAAATGGCGCTACTAAAATAATCGCTGAAAGAGAAGTCAAATGTGAAGTGCCAGTCACTATAGTAGAAAATTCAGCTAAATACTATCAAAAATTACTAGTAAAAGAATATAAAGACGAATTTAAAAATTTAAAACTAATAGGAATCACAGGTACAAACGGTAAAACAACATCAGCTTACCTAACCTATCAAATGCTTAACCATTTAGGAAAAAAAGCATCATACATAGGAACACTAGGATTCATGTGTGATGATTATTATAAAGAGTTACCAAATACTTCACCAGAAATTTTAACTATCTATAAATTACTAGAAAAATCAAAAGAGTTAAACTGTGAATACGTAGTTATGGAAATTAGTAATTTTGCTTTAGATCAAAAAAGAATAGAAGGCTTAAAATTTATAGCTGGAGCTTTTACAAATTTAACAGAAGACCATTTAGACTACCATAAAACAATGGAAAATTATTTAAAAGCAAAACTATTACTAACAGATTACATTAAAGAAGATGGAGTTTTACTTGTAAATAAAGATGACGAAGCAAGTCAAAAATTCATAGAAAGATTTAAAAACACCAAAACCTATGGATATGGAAATGCCGATTATAATATTATCAGTGACGATATTCATCCAGACCATACAGATATTAAATTTATAGTTAATAATAAAGAATATAATGTTACAACAAACCTAACAAGTAAATTCAATGTTTATAATTATTTTACAATGTTTAGTATCTTACACGAATTAGGATTCAGCACAGAAAATTTAATAGAAAATACAAAAAAACTAAAAGCCCCTAAAGGTAGATGTGAAACATATAAAGTAAAAGATGGCTTTGCAGTTGTCGATTATGCACACACACCAGATGCCGTCTTAAAAGTAGTTACTGCATATAAAGAATTAGCAAAAGCAAGAGTAATTACCCTAGTAGGTTGTGGTGGTGATAGAGATCCACTTAAAAGACCAATAATGGGTGAAATTGCCTCAAATTATAGTGATTATGTTATCTTTACAAACGACAACCCAAGAACAGAAGATCCAGAAAACATCATGAAAGACATATTAAAAGGAGTCAAAAAAGATAATTACGAAGTATGTTTAGATAGAAAAGAAGCTATCAAAAAAGCTTTAGATATGATAAAGAAAGACGATATAGTTTTACTTTTAGGTAAAGGTCATGAAGACTATCAAATATTAGGCCATACCAAAGTACATCTAGATGATAGCGAAGAAATTAAAAAATATATAGAAAAAAGCGAGTAATATCGCTTTTTAAATTGGAGCTAAAAAACTAAAATAAGGAATATTCCTTAAAATACCATATATAATAAAAACAAAAATGAATACATACCAAACCATATCTGGTATTTTTTTATATGAAGATTTTTCTTTTCTAATCAAATAATCTATAAATAAATATAAAGCAAAAGGAAGTAATATAAAAAGCAAAGGATTATATCTAAAAGCACTATAAAAATCAAACTGCAAAATAGAAATAAACATCCTAGTTATCCCACACCCAGGACAATAAAATCCAGTTATTTTATGAAAAGGACATGGAATATATATTTGAAAGTAATTAGAAAGAAAAAGATATAACAAAAACAAAACAAATAAAACAATAATTTTTTTCATAAAGAAAAAAGCCTAATTGCTTTGTCCTTGTCTTGCGTAAGTAATTTCATTTAAACCACTTTGAATTAAAGCATAAGTAATAATGCCAAATCCAATCAAATGTAAAATTAAAAATACTACAGAATTATCATCCGCACGTAAACCATTTTTCTCTCTAGCAATCATCAATAGTTTACCCATTTTATAAGCCCAGTAAATTCCGTAAATACCACATGTTACAATAGTAAGTAAAAATGCAGCTCCACCAGAAGCCATAGTTCTATCTTCACTAGCAGCTTCTACTTCATTAGTTAGACAAATAAACCAGTAAATTCCATAAATACCACAAGTTACAATGGTTAAAATAATACTTACAGCAACTCCTCTTTCTCTCATACTCTCACCTCAATATTAATATATATAAATATAATGCCTATGTCAATCATTATTTAAGTAATTTTTGGCTTTTATCTTAATTCTTCTAATAGCATTGTCAATAGCTTTACTATCTTTATCCAAAATTTCTGCTATTTCTTTATAATTAAAACCACTAATTTTAAGTTCAAAAACTTCACATTCCAAATCAGTTAAACTCTTTTCAATATTTTTAATAATTTCTTTAATATTTTCATTTTCCATCAATCTATTTTCAGGATCACTAGCACTATCTTCAAGCAAATTTTCCAAACTTTTAGCATCATCAGCTAATAAATCTACAGAAAACGATTCATTTAAAAGTTGATATTTATTTCTACTAGAAGATTTAATCAAACTATATAATCTTCTTTCGACACAAGTTTTCGCATAAGTAAAAAACAAAGCATCCTTTTTTTCATCAAAAGTATTAATAGCTGAACTAAAAGCAATCATTGCTTCTTGAACCAAATCATTAAAATCATAACCAGTGTTTTTAAATAAATTATAAAATTTTTTAGCAATCCCCATTAACAAAGGTCTATATTTTTTAAATAAAATTTCAGTCGCATCCTCATTATCTGCAACCATTGAAAGTACCTCATAATCATTTATCTCATCATAACTCACCTATTCATCACCGCCTCATATATAACTAACGCAGCCGCCACCGAAGCATTTAAGCTATTAACCTTACCATACATAGGTATTTTTGCTATAAAATCACAATTATCTTTAGTAAGTCTGCTTAAACCATGCCCCTCATTACCAATCACAATAGCAATTTTACCTTTATAATCTATATCCTTATAATTAGTACCTTCCATATCAGTACCAATAATCCAAAAACCATTATCCTTTAACTCTTTAATAGTATTTACCAAATTAGTAACCATACAAATATCCACATTTTCCAAAGCGCCAACACTAGTTTTCATAACCGTACCATTAACTTTAACAGATCTATCTTTAGGAATAATAATACTTTTAATAGAAGCAGCTTCACAAGTTCTTATTATTGCCCCAAAATTATGCGGATCTTCCAAATGATCTAAGATAACTATTAAATCACTTTTTAATATCTTATCTAAAGATGCGTAATTATAATCTTCTATATCTAAAATAATACCTTGATGATTACCCTCTTCTATTTTATCTAAATCTTTCCTACTCAAAAATTTACAAAGAATATTTAATTTTTTCAATTCATTTAAAATATAATCATCATTAAAATTTTCATAAATATAAGCCTTTTTAATGGATTTAGGATTATTCAATATCTCTTTAGTTACATTTTTACCAAATACATGCATTTAATCACCCACTATATATTTCATTATTTCATCTATTCTTTTTTGATTTGAAGAAATTTCTAAAAAACCAATTAAAGCCTCCAACCCCGTTGCCTTTTTATAAACTATTATACTAGTATTTTTAGGATGTGACAAAACCTTATGATTTCTAGCTCTTTTAACAACTAAAAGTTCATCTTCATTTAAAAAATTATCGCTTATCATCTTATCTAAATAATAACTTTGGCCTTTAGCCGAAACATACTTTATAGCTTTTTCTTGTAAATCCTTAACCTTATAATTATCACTAATTAAATGTTTTCTAATATAAACCTCATATACTGCATCACCTAAATAAGCTAAAGCAAGAGAATTAATATTTTCTAATTTACTCATATCTATCAAAAGTAACTCCTTTTATATAACCATTTTTAACATCATCAATTATAAGATGTATAACCTTATTATAATCTATCTCTCCACCTTTAATTAAACAGCCTCTTTTTTTACCAATTTCCTCCATACTTATAACTATATCCTCGTCTAACTCATCTAAATTATATCTTTCTTTTAATATATTAGGATAATATTTTTCTAAAAAAGTTAATATATATGAAGCTATATCAAAAAGAGGTAATCTTTCTTCTTTAATAGCAGTCAAAGCTGCTAAATTTAAAGCGACATCTTGATTTAATTTAGGCCATAAAATACCAGGTGAATCTAATAATTCTATTTTATCATTAACCCTAATCCAACTCAAGTTTTTAGTAACACCAGGTTTATTACCAGTATTAACGACCTTTTTACCAGCTAATCTATTTATTAAAGTCGATTTCCCTACATTTGGCACACCAACCACTAAAACTTTAGCTTTAGTATTTAAAAGACCTTTTTCTTCTTTTAATTTTCTTTTTTCTTTTAATATTTCTAAAGTCGCATTCAAAACACTTTTTAAATCATTGTTTTTTTCTAAATTGACAAGTATTACTTTATAACCATGATTTTCATAATACTTAATCCATTTTTCAGTTTCTTTTTTATCACACAAATCTTCCTTGGTCATAATCATCAATTTAGGTTTATCACCAATATAATCATCTATATCGATTAATTTAGAAGATTTAGGCATTCTACTATCAACAACTTCATAAATTACATCAATATATTTTAAATTTTCTCTTATTAATCTTTTAGTTTTTGCCATATGACCAGGATAATAGTTGATACCAATTTTATTAACCCCCTCTTTTTTATTATCACTTGACATATATATCACTTCCTCACATAAAATCTATTTCATTATATCATACTTTTTAATCAAAAGAAAAAGTAGACATTAATCTACTCTATAAATTGTAATTTGTAATTATAATTCTATTAAACTATTTTCAAAATCTTTAACATAGTATTTTATA
>CALVRL010000060.1 GCA_944358625.1 uncultured Bacilli bacterium
ATATGATAATTCAAATATATAGAAAGGAGAATCAATCAAAAATTGGATTAACTTCCTTAAGATTGATTATACGTGAGAATATGGAAACAAAAGAAAAATTTAAAGATTTTGTTAAAAACAATCCAATATTATTAAAACACGTTAAAGAAGGAAAAATGACATGGCAAAAATTTTATGAAATATATGATTTATATGGTGATAGTGAAGAAGTATGGAAAGAGTATTTAAAAAAAGAAGAACCAGTAAGAAACAGTGATTTATCCAGCTTTTTTAAAGGAATAGATTTAGATGGTATTCAAAATGGTGTAAACAGTTTACAAAGAGTTTTAGGTTTATTAAGTGAAATATCAACAAATAAAAATAATCAGACAAATACTTATAAGCCAAGACCAATATATAAACATTTTGATGATTAATGAGTTTAGAAGTACAGTTTAAAATAAAAGAAAATGAATACTATTTAAATTATTTAAGAACTCATTCATACTGGTATAAAATTTTAAACCGAAACCCTTTAGAATTTAAAAACTTTGAAAAAGAAGCAAAAAATGAATATAGACTATTTAAAACTATGAAGTTAGAAGAAGCTATAAATACTTTTGAAATGCTAGAAAAATTATTGGTAACTTTAAATTAAGTGTGTTAAAATAAGATAGGTGATTTAAATGCGTATTATAAGTGGTAAATACAAAGGAAAAAAATTAGAAGGATTTAATATTATAGGAACAAGGCCAACAATGGATAGAGTAAAAGAATCGTTGTTTGGAATGATACAAAATTATATTAATGGAAGCATAGTTTTAGATTTATTTGCAGGTAGTGGAGCATTAGGTTTAGAAGCTATAAGCAATGGCGCCAAAAAATGTTATTTCATAGATAATAACATAGAAGCAATAAAAACAATAAAAAACAACAGTATTAATGTCAAAGAAGATTTAGAAATAATAAATACAGATTATAAAAAATTTTTAAAAAACACCAATGAGAAATTTGATATTATATTCTTAGATCCACCATATGAAGCCAATAATTTAAACAAAGCATTAAGGATAATTGAAGAAAGAGATTTATTAAAAGATAGTGGAATAGTAGTTTGTGAATACGAAAAAGGATATATAGAAACAAATTTAAAATTAATAAAAGACAAAAGTTATGGACCAAAAAATATAAAAATTTATGGAAAATAACTTTTTTTTCATAAAAAAAGAGGAAATCGAAGAAAAAAATCGTATGTTAATATATGAGGGAGGTGAAATAATTAAAAAATATCCATTTGTGAAACAACGTACGATAAAAGACTGTGGACCAGCTTGTGTTCAAATGATACTAAAATACTATGGCGGTTATTTAAGTTTAGATAAATTAAGTATAATGTTAAATACAAATCAAAATGGAACATCAGCTTGGAATATCAAAGAAGTATTCAAAAGTTTAAATTTCAAGTGTTATGGAATTAAATCAAAAGACATTTCTACCTTAAACCTACCTTGTATAGCGCATCTAAAATTAAATGATTCCTACAAACATTATGTTGTCATATACAAAGTAAATTTAAAAAGGAAAACATTATTAATAGCTGATCCAGCCATAGGATTAAAAAAAATATCATTTACAGAATTTAAAAAAAACTGGACTAATGTTACAGTTCAAATGAGACCAAATGGTCATGTAATTTCCGAGGGAGAGCCCCAAATTTTATCATTTTTGTTAGATCAAATAAAAAGAAACAAAATAATAATAATTAAATCTTATATTATTTCAGTTATTTTAAGTTTACTTTCAGTATTTACATCTCTTTTCTTACCAGTAGTTATAGGAACAATAAATACAGTTTATATTACCCCAATTCTTTTACTTTTTAGTTTACTATTTTTGTTCAAAAACATTTTTGATTATTTTAAAAATTATTTTTTATTAAAATTAAATTTACAGTTAGATCAAGATTTATCACAGGATATTTTTAAAAAAGCATTAAACCTTCCTTACCGTTATTACCGCCGAAAGACATCAAGTGAAATTATAAGTTATTTTAATGATATTTATATCGTTGAAGACGCTATTAACCAGTTTATACAAAAAGTATTAATTGACACTCCTCTAATTCTAATTTTATTTCTAATTTTAATAAGCATATTTAAACCTGTAATTTTTCTATTTATATTTTATGTTCTAATTTTGGTATTAATAATTTTTTACAACCATAAAAAAAGAATTTTAATCATATCCAATATATTAAATGAAAAAATATATTGCCATTCATATATAACCGAAAATATATTAGGATATGAAACAATTAAAAATTTAAATATTCCTTCGAAAATATATTCTAAATTTAAAAAAATAAAACAAAAACAAGTTAAAAGCAATCAAAAATTATTAAAAGAAGAAAAAATAAAATTCATTCAAAACAGCATTGATGTAGCTATGCAAATTATGATAGTAATTTTACTTTTGAAATCAAACGTAAATATCAATAACTTTATTACAGTATATGTGTTATCTGTTAGTCTTATGACTTATATTAAAAACATAATAAATTCAGATTATCAAATAAGCGAAATCAAAGCGTCTTTAAATAATATAGCTGAATTATTCGCATACAAATCAGAAAACAAAAAAAGATTAACACCTAATAACAATATATATATTAAAGATTTAAATTATACATTTGATAAGGAAAACTATGTTTTAAAAAATATCAATCTTAAAATTCCAAACAAAAGTAAAATATTAGTAACTGGAGATAGCGGTTCAGGTAAATCAACACTATTTAAAATAATTAAAGGTTATTATGATGATTATATAGGTAGTGTTACAATAGGTAAAAAAGAAGTAAATAAATACGATATACAAAATATTATATATATATCACAAAAAGAAATACTTTTTACCGGAACCTTAAAAGATAATTTATCATTAAAAAAGTTAAACAAAAAAGCTTTTGAAATATGTGAAATAAATGATATTACCCGAAATGATAATTATTTAATTGAAGAAGATGGTTATAATCTATCAGGAGGACAAAAACAAAGAATAGTTTTAGCTAGAGCATTAAACCAATTTAAAACATTAATAATTGATGAGGGATTAAATCAAGTAAGCGTAGATATGGAAAGGAGAATTTTAAAGAAGATTTTAAAAAAATATAAATCTAAAACTATAATATATATTTCACATAGATTAGACAATTTAGACTTATTTGATAGATATATCAAAATGCATAAAGGAAAGATCATATTAGATGAAAAGCGGAATAACTAGAAAGGGTGATTTATGAATTTAACAGATCATGAATTAAAACAAATAACAGGTGACGGCTATGGCATATGGGCAGTATTAGGAGGATTATTAGCCTTTCTAATAAGCGCAGTTGAAGGCTTTATAAATCCTATAGAGTGTGGCAAATGATAATTCGAGATAAAGAATTAAAACAAATTAATGGAGGATCTATTAGTGCGACACTCATCAACGCCATAGTTAAAGGAATAAGTTTAATATTAGAACTAGGAAAAAGTTTAGGATCATCTATCAGAAGAATAACATCTGGAAACACCTGTTCATTAGAGTAAGCATCAGCTTACTTTTTTGTTATTATTTTTGAAAATTCCTTGAAAATCAACACATAGCGTGTTATAATGTTTTTAGCCAAGAAGGGAGGGATTTTTATGACAAAAGTAGTTGTTAGAAATGGTAATGTTGATGGTGCACTTAGAAACCTAAAAGCTGCCAATAGTAAAGATGGCTCCCTAGCACAATTGAGAGAAAAACAAGACGGTTATTTAAAACCGGGAGTTAGAAGAAGAAATGCAAAAAAAGAAGGCATTAAAAATGCGAAACGTCGTTTTCGCCGTGAAAATCGTGGATATTAACAAAGCCAGTTATATGGCTTTTTTCTAAAGGAGGCAAGTTATGCGTAATCAAATTTTAGAAGATCTAAAAACAGCCATGAAAAATCAAGACAAAGAAAGATTATCTGTTATTAGAATGGTTAAAGGTGCTATTCAAATGAGTGAGTTAAATAAGAAACATGAATTATCAGATGCTGAAGTAATTGATGTTATAAGCAAAGAAATTAAAACAAGAAAAGACTCTATTAATGAATTTAAAAAAGGTAATAGAGAAGATTTGATTGAAAAAACCCAAAAAGAAATTGATATTTTACAAACTTATTTGCCAAAACAATTATCAGAAGAAGAATTAAATGAGATTATAGATAAAGTGTTTGATAAAGTTAAACCAGAATCTTCAAAAGATATGGGAATGGTTATGAAAGAATTAAAACCTTTAATTAACGGTAAAGCAGATATGGGCATCGTAAGTAAAATTGTAAAAACAAAACTAGAAAAGTAGACCTTTAAAAAGTCTACTTTTATCATTATGGTCCAGTAGGTCCAGTTGGTCCGGTAGGTCCGGTAGGCCCAGTAGCTCCAGCAGCACCAGCAGGTCCAGTAGGTCCGGTAGCTCCAGCAGTACCAGCAGGTCCAGTAGGACCAGTAGCTCCAGCAGCACCAGCAGGTCCAGTAGGTCCAGTAGCACCAGCAGTACCAGCAGGTCCAGTAGGTCCAGTAGCACCGGCAGCACCAGCAGGTCCAGTAGCACCAGCAGTACCAGCAGGTCCAGTAGGTCCAGTAGCACCAGCAGTACCAGCAGGTCCAGTAGGTCCAGTAGCACCAGCAGGTCCAGTAGGACCAGTAGCTCCAGCAGCACCAGCAGCACCAGTAGGTCCAGTAGCACCAGCAGTACCAGCAGTACCAGCAGGTCCAGTAGGTCCAGTAGGTCCAGTAGGTCCGGTAGCACCGGCAGCACCAGTAGCACCAGTAGGTCCAGTAGCACCAGTAGCACCAGCAGTACCAGCAGGTCCAGTAGGTCCGGTAGGTCCTGCTATAGTACTAGCACTTCCAGTAGGGCCAGTGGCTCCAGCTGGAATTGTTAAATTTAAAAATAGATTAGGTGTTACTCCAGTTATACTAGCGCTAGCTTGGCTACCAGGAGTTCCAGTAGTAACTGTTCCGATAGTTATAGTAGGTGTAGCTCCAGTAGGACCAGTAGCACCAACAGCACCAGTAGGTCCGGTAGCTCCAGCAGCACCAGTAGGTCCAGTTGTACCAGCAGGACCAGTTGGTCCAGTAGCGCCAGCTGGAATACTAAAAGTTAAAACGGCATTTTCACTAGTACCAGTATTAGATACAGTAGCAGGTGTTCCAGGATCACCAGTAGTAGTTGTTCCAACAGCAACAGTTACAGGTCCAGCGGGTCCGGTAGGTCCAGTAGGTCCAATATTACCAAATTTAGCTTGACATTTGCGTCCTTCTTCGAGAATTTGATCAATTTTATTATTACAATTTTTACCCATATTCGCACTCCTTTCTTTATTATTTTATGAGAGAAAGATAAATATGATTAGTTATTTTATAAAAATTCAAAAAAAATAAAGAAAATGTTAAATTTTAATCATAAAAAACTACAAAAATCATAAAATTATGTTATAATACTATTGGCTTTTTTAAAAAACATGAATATGGATTTGTGTGCCTAGTGCCTTTATGGTGGTGCATTTGTTAAAATATTCAGAGGAAATAACAAAAGGAGGAATGAAGAATGGCCGTTGTGTCAATGAGTTATTTATTAGAAGCAGGTGTTCATTTTGGACATCAAACTAAAAGATGGAATCCTAAAATGAAAGAGTACATCTTTACAGCTAGAGATGATATTTACATTATCGATTTACAAAAAACAGCAAAGAAAATTGAAGAAGCTTATGCAGCACTAAAAGAAATAGCTGCAAATGGAGGAAAAGTTTTATTTGTTGGAACAAGAAAACAAGCATCAGAAGCCGTAAAAGAAGAGGCTTTAAGATCTAATTCTTATTACGTTAATGAAAGATGGTTAGGTGGAACATTAACTAACTTTAAAACAATTAGAAGAAGAGTTAAAAGATTAGAACAAATCGAAAA
>CALVRL010000061.1 GCA_944358625.1 uncultured Bacilli bacterium
CTGCTGAACTTACTCCAGTATTACACATATAAATCATCCTCCTTTTTACCTTTCACATTATTTTATGGAAATTTTTGGTTTGTGTGATTACTTATGGGTAAAAATAAATAAAAATATTGAATTTTAAGGGAAAATTTGGTATTATTTTATATGTATGAAAGCATACATATGAAAGGAAGAGTTATAATGAATAAGAAAAAAATATTTGCTTTAGTTTTAGTTCTTACTTTAATGCTTACCGGATGTGGTAAAGTTGCTACTTTGAAAAATGGTGAAGAAGTAGTTGCTAAAATGGATGGTAAAAAAATAACAGCTAATGATTTATATGATGAACTTAAAAAACAAGGTGGTGCAGTTACTTTAACTAATATGATAGATTCATTTATAGTTAATAAAGAAATTAAAACTGATGATGATGCTGAATCTTATGCTGATTCACAGTTAAGTTCTTATAAACAGTCATATAAAAGTTATGGTCAAGATTTTGGCGCTGCTTTAAAATCTGCTGGTTATTCTGGTGAAGATGAATTTAAAGAAGAATTAATTTTAGAGTATAAGAAAAATGTAGTTACTGAAAACTATGTTAAAGATGAATTAAAAGATGATGAAATCGAAAAGTATTATGATGATAATATCTATGGCGATATCGAAGCTAGACATATTTTAATTAGTCCTAATACGGATGATGATATGAGCGATGAAGAAAAAGAAGAAGCTGAAAAGAAAGCTAAAAAAGAAGCTGAAGATATTATTAAAAAATTAGATAAAGGGGAAAAATTTGCTGATTTAGCTAAAGAATATTCTGACGATGAAGGTACAGCTGAAGATGGTGGAAAACTTACTGTTACTTATGGTTCTGTAGTAGATGAATTTTGGGATGGTGTAAATGAACTAAAAGATGGTGAATATTCTAAAAAACCAGTTAAGTCTGAATATGGATATCACATTATCTACCGTATAAAACAAGATAAAAAACCATCTTTAAAAGAAGTTAAAGATGATGTTATAGCTAAACTAGTAGAAGAAAAAATGAGTGAAGATTCTACATTACAAACTAAAGCTTTAGTGGCTTTAAGAAAAAAATACAATTTAGAAATTTCTGATGATGGACTTAAAAGTTCATATGACAATACAATAAATTCAGCTTTAAGTGCGAACAGTTCTAATTAATGAACTGTTTTTTCTATGAAGTTATTTATCTCATCATTATTAAATCCTTTTAAATATAATTTTTGTTTTAATTTGTTTTTTAAAGTATATCCTTCATATTTTGTTTTTAATTTATTATATATTTTTTCCATTTCTTTTTCTAAATTACTATTATCTATTTTTATGTTTTCTAAATGACTATTAATGTCTTCTTTACTATAACCTAGGTTTAATAAATATAAAGCTGTTTTTTGCTTAAAAATATATTCTGTATCTTTATTTGTTTTTAATTTTTTATTTATTAATTTTTCTAATTTTTCATCTATTAAATCTTGTGTAAATTTTTCTAAAGCTTTTTCGATATATTCACTTTCTATATCATTTAATTCTAACTCTTTTTTTATTTTATATGGTCCATCTAAACTTAAATTGATCTTATCGTTTACATAACTTTCAGCGTAAACCTCATTATTTAATAAATTAATTTCTTTTAATTTATCAATTATTTTATCTATTTCTTCTTTAGAAATGTCTTTTAAACTTTTTCTAATTTCTTTTTCACTTCGCATTTTTCTATTTATCATTTTTAAGGCCTTACTATAATTTTCATAATATACTGTTTCTTCTTTTATTTTTTTTATATCTTTATTTGATAATTTTTTACTATATAAAATATTATTATTTATAAGTACTTCTTCATTAACTTTTAATGTTTCATCATCTAAAATAATAAGGTATTCACTACCCTTTTTTTTAATACTTTTTATATGCATATTTATCACCTAAAACAATTATATATGCAAACGTTTGTTTTGTAAAGAAAAATTATAGTTTTTTAATTAAAATATCTTTGGTATCACTTAATCTTAAAGCTATAACGGTGTTTTTAATCTTATAAGCTCTCATATTATCACCAAAGTTTTTTAAAATGAGTTTTATTTTAGCTCCTTTAACAAAGCCAATATCTGTAAGCCTTTGTTTTATTTTTGTATTTACTTTTATAATAATAGCCTCTTCATTTATTTTTAAATCATTTAAACTTTTCATATTTAATTATATGCATAATATCGTTTTTTTTATACATACTATTTTTGAAAGGAATGATATTATGATTAAAGAACATATTATGAAAAATTTTAAAGGAGCTAGTTTAAATGAAATTAGAGAGTCTATCGATTCTTCTTCTAATGATAAAGATGAGATTACTCTACCTGGTTTGGGTGTTTTCTTTGGGCTTGTTTGGAATAAAAGTAATGAAGAAGAAAAAAATAAAATCCTTAATATACTAAAAGATAGCTTAAGTTAAGCTATCTTTAATTTATATTTACAAGTGTTGGATTTTCAAAGTCTTCGTTTGTAAAATTAACTTGATATGTCGAACCTGGTTGCACACCGGTTTCTGTTTCTTGCTGAGTTTCAAATGTAAAGTTATTTGGATTAAATACAAAGCTATTTGGATTAATTATGTCAGATGAAACTAAAACATTTGTAAATGCAGGTTCTGATAATTTTAATGTATCTAAAGTTTCTTTTAAATCATATATTTTAGCATACTCTTTGGAATATACTGTTACATTTGATTTGTCATTATTATCTAAAATAAATAACTTGTTATCAATGACATAAAATTTATAATTAGTAACATTAGTAACTATATTTGATACCCTTCTATCATTTACGAATAATCCCATTTTGTCCCCTTCTAAATCATTATATATGACTGTTACAAGCATATTTTTTCCATCTATGTTAGCATTTGAAATGTTATAACGGCTATAACCGTTTTTACATTTAGGACCGGTTAAAGCATTATACTCATCTATAGTCAAATTAAATGTACACTCTGCTGATATTTCTGGGTATTGGTTTACATCAATTTTTGGTGCGTGATCATTTTTAACGGCTTTATTTTCATTTTTAGGATTATTATTTAAAACTACTAATGTTAAAGCTACGATTAAACCTATTACCAATAACATTAAAACGTATACTAAAATTAATTTCCCTTTTTCTTCTTTCATATTTTCACCTCTATTATTAGAATAACATATTTTTTAATAAAAATATAGTCAATTTTCTAGTTTAATTATTTTATTTGTGATTATCTGATATTGGTCATATCTTTTTTCAATTTTTCCTTTAATATCTAATATATCACCTATTTCTATTTCTGGAGATATTTCATAGACTCTTGGAAAAACTACTATGTCTATTTGAGATAGTTCGTCGCTTCCTGTTATAAACATCATTTGTTCATTTTTTTTGGTTGTTAATCTTTTTATTCTATCAACACTTACTATAACTTCTACTGTTTTGTCAAAATAATTTCCAATATCTTTTGCTTCTATAACATTTGGATTATTTTTCTTATATTCTGTTACTGGATGGGCAGTTAAATAGAAACCAAATATTTCTTCCTCTTTTTGCATTAATTCTCTTTTTGAAAATTCTTTAAACTCTTCTAATTCTGGTTTAAATGTATCATCTGTAATATATGAACCTATTTCACTATAATTAATTATAATATCTAGATTTTGAATTAATGTTTTTTTTGTATAACCAAAAGAATCAAATGCTCCTGCATATATTAAGTTTTCTATCGTTTTACTGTTTACTGGTCCTTTGTAACATCTGCAAATGAAATCAAATATATCTTTGAAATTTCCATTTTTTCTTTCTTCTATTATTGCTTTTGCTGCATTTACACCAACATTTTTTATATTGGTTAAAGGAAAAACTATTTTATTATCTACTTTTATATACATCATATCGCTTATGTTTATATTTGGTTTAGCTATTGTTATACCGTTTTTTGTGCATTCATATATATATTCTTTGGTTTTTGTTTCACTATTGATAGCTGATGATAATAAATTTTTCATAAATACCAAAGGATAATGAGCTTTCAAATAGGCCATACGGTAAGATATCATCGCATAGGCAACTGAATGGGATCTATTAAATCCATAATCGGCAAATTTAAATATTAAATCATATATTTTGTGAGCTAATGATTCATCATAACCGTTTTTTATACTTCCTTTAATAAATTTATCTTTTTCTTTTAATAAAATTGCTTCACTTTTTTTACTCATGGCTCTTCTTAATAAATCAGCTTCGGCCATAGAATATCCAGCCATTATATTAGCAATTTGCATAATCTGCTCTTGGTAAACTATTATTCCATATGTTGGTTTTAATATGGGTTTTAGATTCTCGTGTAAATAATCTATTTTTTCTAAACCTCTTTTTCTTCTTATATATGAGTCTATATTTTTCATAGGCCCTGGTCTAAAAAGCGCTAGTGCAGAAACTATATCTTCAAATGTCTCTGCTCTAAATTTGTGTAAAAACTTTTTCATACCTTCTGATTCAAATTGAAATATTCCAGTAGTGTTTACATTTTTAAATATTTCTAAAGCTTTTTCATCATCTTCTTTAATAGTATCAAATTCTATAGTCTTTATTTCATCTAATATGTTAGCAATTAAACTTAAATTTTTTAATCCTAAAAAATCCATTTTTAGTAAACCTAGTTCTTCTAAATAATCCTTATCGTATTCTGTCGCATAAACTCCATGGTTTTTATCTAACGGAATATTTTCATCTAAATTATATTTTGACATGACTATTCCGGCTGCATGTAATGAAGTGTGTCTTTTTAATCCTTCGAATTTTAAAGCGATTTTATATGCTGTTTTAAACTCTGGATTCATTTCTAGATATCTTTTTACTTTTGAAAATTGATAATTTTCTTTTAAAGATAACCTGGAATCTATTAGTTTAGTGAAATTATCTGTTTTTTGTAAATCTATATCTAAAGTTCTAGCCACATCTTTAATAGCTTGTTTAGCTGCTAATGTTCCAAAAGTTACTATAAGGGCTACTTTCTTTTCACCATATTTATCTATACAATACTTTATTACCTCTTCTCTTTTTGTATCTTCAAAATCTACATCAATATCTGGCATCGTTATTCTTTCAGGATTTAAAAATCTTTCAAATAATAAATTATATTTTAAAGGATCAATAGCTGTTATATTTAAAGTATATGATACTAATGATCCGGCCGCACTACCTCTACCAGGACCAACTAAAATATTATGTGTTTTCGCATAATTTATATAATCGGCAACTATTAAAAAATAATTACAAAAACCCATTTTATTTATTATTTCTAATTCGTGTTTTAATCTAAGTGCATATTTTTTAGGAGCAGCACTTCCAAAAATCCTTTTCATTCCTTTAATACATTCTTTTTTTAGTTCAGTATATGCGTCTTTATTTTCATCATATACTGGAAGTAAATCTTGATGTTTTTTTATCTCTAAATTACATAAACTTACTATTAATTCATTGTTTTTTGAATCTTTTTCTAAAGAAAATAAACTTTTGTTTTGAATTTCTTCTATTTCTTTAACTGAAACACCTTCTTTGATAGCTTTTAAATATTTTAAATATTTTTCGTCTTCCTTTTTAATACATAGTATTAAATTTATTTTAATTTTATTTTCTATTTTTATTTTATATTTTTTTTTTTGTTTTTGATATT
>CALVRL010000062.1 GCA_944358625.1 uncultured Bacilli bacterium
AATAGTATGTTTCTTATATCTTTGAAAAGGAAGCAGTCTCTCAAATGAGTACGCTTCCTTTTTGTACATATTATGTGTATTGATGGCGCTACGGCTTTTAATTTAATACCGTATCTGCTACCTTGTTTGATTATCTCTGGTGTATCTAATGTCATATCTGCTAGGGTTGGGGAAGCTACTCCATATCCTGTTTGTTTTACCATTTTTAAAGCATCTTTGACTTGATCATATTCTCTTTTTGCTTCTCCTAGGTCTTGGAACAAACTCAACAATTGTGATCTACTTGTGATATCTACTCCTATTATTTCTTTTAAAACTTCATTATATAAATTTGATGGTGTTTTTAATGTTACTTTTACATTTCCTGTTGCTGTATCTACTTCTGATAAATATGCTTTTTCTATATATTCGCATTCTTCTAATTTATCTGTTATTTGTTCTATATCTCTTAATTTATCTATTTCATGAACACTATTTCTAATTGTTTCTATATATGATTTTTTTAACCAATTATTTGGTTCTAAACATGCTACCCAGTCTGCCATTTCGACGTCTATACATACTACTGGAAATTCATATAGTGCTTCTCTTAAAATATTATAAGCATCTCTTTCACTCATGTTATCAACGTTCATTGGTATAACCGGTGCGCCATATTCTTCTTTTAATTTTTCGGCTAGACTTTCTGTTTCTGGTAGCATTGGATGGGTAGAATTTACTATAACTATAAATGGTTTACCTATTTCTTTTAGCTCTTCGGCTATTCTTTTTTCGGCTTCCACATAATCATTTCTTTGAAATTCACCTATTGAGCCATCTGTCGTTACTAAAACGCCTATGCTTGAATGATCTTTTATGACTTTTTCTGTACCTATTTCTGCTGCTTCAACAAATGGTATAGACTCTTCATACCATGGTGTATGAACCATTCTTGGTCCATTTTCATCTTCGTATCCTTTTGCTCCTTCTATAATATATCCTACACAGTCTACTAATCTTACATCAGCTGTAAAATCGTCTATCTTTATTTTTGCTGCATTACTTGGAACAAATTTTGGCTCTGTTGTCATAATTGTCTTTCCTTGTGCGGACTGTGGTATTTCATCTAATGTTCTTTTTCTTTCATATTCATCTTCAATATTAGGAACTACTAGGTTTTCAATAAATCTTTTTATAAAGGTTGATTTACCTGTTCTTACTGCTCCTACTACTCCTAGATAAATATCACCACCTGTTCTTTCGGTGATATTTTTAATAATGTCTATTTTTTCCATATTATCCCTACTTTCTTCATTAAAATATATGAAAATAGTTTTTAAATATGAAAAATAATTTAAAAACATTGATTAAATCATTTTATCAATGTCTTTTGGTACGTTATCATTTATAACGGTATCGATTATTTTCTTTTGGTTTTCTTCTGAAACCTCTCTTCCTGTCATTTTACTTAATTCATTAATTACTTCTCTTAATGTTCCTTCATCTTTTAAATTACCTTTTTGAAGTTTTTTTGCTAAATCTAAAATTGTTTCTTTATTTACATTTGTTTTCTTTTCTACTTTTTTGAAAAAGCTATCTGAAAATGCCATTTTAAAACCTCCTACATTAATATATGCGGGAGGTATTTTTAAGCTACTGCTCTCCTTTATTTTTAAAATTTAATACTATTGGAGTTCCTGTGAAATCAAAATTCTCTCTTATTTTGTTTTCTAGATATCTTTTGTATGAAAAATGTATTAAACCTTTACTGTTGACTTGGATATTAAATGTTGGTGGACAGATGTTACTTTGATTTGAAAAATATATTTTTAATCTTTTTCCTTTGTATGATGGTGGCAAATTTAGTGCATAAGCTTCTGTTATAACGTTATTTAGACTACTGGTTGATATTTGCTTATGTGCATTTTCATTTGCCTTAATTATCTCTGGCATTAATGTATGCATTCTTTTTTTTGTTAGTGCGGACAAAAATACTACTTTTGCATATGGCATAAACCCAAATTGATATTTTATTTCTTCTTGCCATTTTTTTATTTCTTTATCTTTATCTGTAATGGTATCCCATTTATTTACGGCAATTACAATTGCTTTACCTGCTTCTATGGCATATCCTGCAATGTGTTTATCGTGCTCGATTATACCTTCTTCAGCGTTTATAACTAATACACATACGTCTGATCTATCTATTGCTTTTAATGAACGAAGTAAACTATATTTTTCGACTGTCTCATATATTTTACCTTTTTTTCTCATTCCGGCTGTATCTATTACTACAAAATCTTTACCTTGATATTTGAATGGTGTATCAATAGCATCTCTTGTCGTCCCAGCTACTGGACTTACTATTACTCTTTCTTCATTTAATAAAGCGTTTACTAAACTGCTTTTTCCTACATTTGGTCTACCTATAATAGAAAATTTAATAATATCTTCATCATATTCTTCTTTTATTTCTTTAAAATTTTTGGTTATTTCATCTAATAATGTTGATATTCCCCTATTATGTTCGGCTGATAATTCTATGTAATTATCGAATGCTAAATCATAAAAATCGTATTTGTGTTCTTCATATGTTTTGGAGTCTGTTTTATTGATTGCTACTATTACTGGTTTTCCACTTTTTAATAAAATATCTTTTACGGTGTAATCATTAGCTGTTAATCCTTCTTTTCCATCAACTACAAAAACGACTACATCGGCTTCTTCTATGGCTATTTCTGCTTGAGATTTTATTTCTATATTAAAGCTATTTGTATCCATGTCAATACCGCCTGTATCGATTAGATGAAAACTATAATTTAAATAATTTACCGTTCCATATATTCTATCTCTTGTAACTCCTGGGGTGTCTTCTATTATAGCCATTTTGCTTCCTACTAGTCTATTAAATATGGTGGATTTTCCAACATTTGGTCTTCCGACTAGGGCGACTACTTGTTTTCGCATATTATCACCTACATTCTTATTATTTTACTTTGTTTCTTAATTGATTTGGCTTTATTACCGTAAATGATTTGGCTATTTTCGATAATTTGTCCAAGTTCTATATCGTTTATATTTTCTTTTATTTTTAGATATATTTCATCTTTATTTATATATATAATTAATTTTTCTAATAATGTTTTGTCAATAGTAAAAATATTATCTGTTTTATATAAAAATGTGTCTTCTATTATTTCAATATTTAATTCTATTTGATTATTAAAATAATCTAAATAATCTAATTTTTCTTTTTCCATTTCGATTATTAGTCCATAATTTTTATCTTTATATATATAAACATTATAATAACCATTTAGATCTATGTTATATTGCTTTTGAATTTTGTTTATTAATTTTATTAGTTTTTTTTCAATTAGGTTTTCATCTTTTAAATCTATATTATCTAAATAAATTTTATTTAAAAAGAAAACAATGTTTTCATCTATTATAAGTTTCACTTTATCACCTAAAATAGTGTATGAAACTTATATTATTAATGTTATAAAATTACATTGTCCTTTCGATTTTTTTATGAATTTCTTCTTTTCCGTCTTTGGTTATACTGGAAAACATAACAAATTCATCTCCAACTACTAAATCTAAATCATTTAAAATCATATTTCTTTGTTTTTGTCTGGCTGTTATTCCTATTTTATCTACTTTTGTTGCTACTATGGTTACTGGAATTTTATAATACTTTAAAAAATTGTACATTAAAATATCATCGTTTGTTGGTCTATGGCGGAAATCTATTAGTAAGAAAACGCATTTTAAATTTTTTCTATTTACTAAATAGTCTTCTATCATAAGACCGAATTTTTTTCTTTTTGTTTTGCTTACTTTAGCAAAACCATATCCTGGGGCATCTACTAGGTAAAACTCATCATTAATACTATAAAAATTTATTGTTTGGGTTTTTCCTGGTCTGCTTGATGTTCTTGCAAAATTTTTTCTATTTATTATTGTATTTATGAAACTGCTTTTCCCTACGTTTGACCTTCCTACTATCATATATTCTGGTTTTTTATCGGTAGGATATTGGCTTCTTCTTGTTGCTAGAACCGATAAATCTACTGATTTGATTTTCATTTTTAATCACCTAACTATACTCTAAAAGTATAACAAAATTAGTAGTAAATGTAAAGATGGGCTATTTTTGAAAATGCTTCTTTACTTTACTTAATCCGTGTTTAATTGTTTCTTTTTTTCCTAAGGTTGTACTACTACTTAATGCTAGTCTTATCGAATTTATAAAATTTGTTTTTCTAAAATAATTATTTATTACTTTACTTATTTTTTCTAATTCTTCTTGGGTTATATTTTTATCTTTAAATTTTTCTAAATCTTCTTTTAATTTTTCTGGCAAATCTTCTATCATATTTACTGGATGTGGATTAATTATTATGTTATCTTGATTTTTTATTAATTCTAAACTTCCATATGTTCTATCAAAAAAATCAAATGCTCCATTTACTATATCTGATGATTTTGTTTTCTTTTCTGCTGGTAAAATTGTTCTGAAATCATACATATATGTTATATTGGAAATTGTATTATATATCTCTTCTTTGCTTAATTCATCTTTTATATTTAATAAAAATGCGGTTGTTAGTATTCTTTCTCTATTTTTGATTATTTTATTTTCTAAATCTTCTGGTATGTTTTGATATAATATGGGTTTTGTTAATCTTCCGGCCATACCAAAATATTTCCATGTTTGTAAATCTTTTTCTAAAGCATCTTTTGATATAATCATGGCTTTAAAGTGAATATTGTCATGATAAAATTTAAGACATCCTAAATTACTATAAAAATTTGCTTTTTCTTTCTTTTTGTATAATATGTTTTTATCAAAATCATTAGAAAAATGTTCTGGATTCAACTGATAATCTTCTATTAAAAAATCTTTGAAATCATCAACAATGATGATAACATCTTTATCTGGTTTTTCTTCTTCTGAATAACCTTTTTGTTTATATATACCTGAACCATAGCCTATAATGGCTTCTGTTTTTGGCATACTTTTTTCTAAATCTTTAATTATTTTTAAATTATCCATAGTATTACTTCCTTCGAATTGATATTATATCATGAAATATGTTTAAATTATATCATTTTATTGATATTTTTCTAAAAAAAAAGAGGAATTTAATAAAAAAAATCGTATCTTAATATATGAAAGGGGCTTTTGGAAAGGAGAGATATTATAC
>CALVRL010000063.1 GCA_944358625.1 uncultured Bacilli bacterium
GATGGTTTTACTGTATTTTCGGCTGATCCACTTGCTATTCCTTCTGTTACATTTGTTATTTCTATATCCCAGTTACTTGTTACTTTACTTGTTCCTTTTATTTCTAGATTAGTGCTGAAGGCTGCATATCCTGCTACCATTAAAAAAAGCACTCCTACTAAACTAAATATTACTATATTTCTTTTTTTCCTATTCCTATGCATTTTCTCACCTACTTTTTAAGTACTATTAACACTAGTCTTATTAATATAATTTTAATAATTTTTTAGACTAGTGTCAATAGTCTTTTTGATAATTTAATACTTGTTACATAGTACCATTATTTTGAGGTGATATGATGGAAATTAAAGTGTGTAATTATAAACCAAATGAGATATTAAAATTTATAAGACAAAACTCTAATATAACGCAAGAAGAACTAGCTAAAAAAATTGGTAAATCTAAAAATTGGGTTAAAAATAATGAACAAGGTATTAATAGATATTTTTTTGAAGATTTAATTAAAGTTGCTGATATTTGTGATGTTGATATCATTATTAAAGATAGAAAAAAAGTCCAGAGATAATCTGGACTATCTATATAAAACGCTAATGCATTAGCGGACTGTTTTGATGGTGAAGTTATTTAAATTTATTTTAACTGCACCATCTTTTTTAGTAATGTAAACATCACTATTTTTTAATTTTTTTAAAGTTTCTTGGTGGGGGTGACCATATATATTATTTTTTCCGGCCGAAATTAAAGATATCTTGGGAGATATTTTTTTAATAAGTTTTTTGGATGTACTTGTATTTGATCCATGATGCCCTACTTTTAATATATCCATTTTAGGTAAATTATATGTATTTAATATATAATTTTCACTTTCTTTTGTTGCATCTCCCATTAATAATATATTCCTATTTTCAATATTCGTATAAATAATAAGACTAGCTTTATTTTCATCATATGTGTTTAAACCGTTTAAAAAGTTTAAAGTAATATTTTCTATTTTAATGATTCCTTCTGAAATATTTGTGATTTTTCCTTTAAATTTTTTTATAATTTCTTTTTCTAAATTATTATTTTCTCTATTTAAAATTATATGCTTTATTTTAAAATTTTTGATTAAATTTTTTGCCATTCCTCCATGATCAAAATCACCATGAGTAATTATTAAATAATCTAATTTATTTACTCCTTCTGCATTTAAATATGGAATTAAAATGTTTTTGGCTATATCATATGGCTTTCTATCATCATAGGAAGCTATTCCACCTGTATCTATCAAAATGTTTGCTTTATTATGTTTTAACTTAAGTAAAAATGAATCTCCCTGCCCTACATCTATCATGGTTAAGGTTGAATATGGATTTAAGTAATTTATATTATGATGAATTAATAAAATGATAAAAAATACTATTACATAGTTTCTTCCTTTTTGCCAATTATATAAAATAAAAATAATGATTAAATAATAAATGATAAAAAATATAATATTTATGTGTGACATACTTAAATTTAGTATGTCTATATTGGATAATTTTAATGAGGCTTTTTCCATAATAGTCACTATATTTAAAAATATATTATCTAATGGTTTAAATATGAATGTTAATAATGCGAGTGGATATATGATAAAAGTAACTAGAGGTACAAAATATAAATTTATAATTGGTGAAAGTAGGTTTATTTTGAAAAAACTATTTATTATTATGGGTGCGCTTGATAAAAAAGCTATTAAGGAAATAACTAAAGTTTTACTAAAATAATTTTGATATTTATTTATTAAACCTTTAAATAAGATTAAGAAAAAAGATACGGTAAAGGATAATATAAAACCTAGGCTATAAATTAAGTAAGGATTTATTATTAATAAAGTACATAATGTTATGATAAGTAATTTTAATGTACTTATTTTTAATTCAAATTGTTTATTGATGGTTAATATGATAAAAAAAGCTACTGCTCTTAATATAGAACTTTGAAAATTTGTTATAAAAAGATAAAAAAGTAAAAACATTATGGTAAATAAATAAGATGTGTTTTTTGAAAATAATTTACTTAATATAAATAATAGACCGCATGAAAATAATGTTATTTGAGCGCCTGAGATTGCTAATAGATGACTTATACCGTTTGTTTGATAACTTTCTATAACATTTTCTTTTATATTGTCATCTTTTCCTAAAACTAACGCTTCTAAATAGGGTTTTGATTTATAGTTTTCTATGTGTTTGTTTAAATAATTTTTTATTTGATAAATAAAAGGTATTTTGGTATTTATCTTTTCTATTTTATCTGCTTTAAATATATAATTTATTTTCTTTGTTAGTAAATAGTTTTGATAATTAAAAAGGTAAAAGTTGGTGTTTTTTTCTGGCTTTTTTATTTCTCCGTATGCTTTTATGTAACTACCTAATTCGCATTTAAAGTCATCATAGTAATTAACCAAAATATTTTCTTTTCCTTTTACCTTTAAAACTATTTTATCTTCTTTTCTATCACATTCATAAATATAGCCTGTTATAATATTTTCATTTTTTGTATATTTGCTTTCTGGTTTATTATTTAAATAAAATAATATATAGAATACTGTTATTAAAAATATAAAAATTGTAATTATATTAGACTGTAATATTGTCTTTAATTTTTTCATAGACGCTATCTCCAATGCCTGATACGTTTTTAATATCTTCTATTTGTTTAAATGGACCGTTTTTATCTCTATAGTCTATTATAGCTTTGGCTTTTACTTCACCTATGCCATCTAGCGTTTGAAGAGCCTCTATATCTGCTTCATTTAAGTTTACTTTACCGGTTATCTTTTCTTCTGTTTCTTTTTCTTCTAGTAAAGCTTTTTCGTCTTCTTTAGTAACGCAAACATCGTTACATGGTGGACATTCTATTTCTTTATTCATTTCTTTTATTTCTTCTTTTGAATAAACTATTATTACCATTTCATCTTCTAATTTTTTACTTAAATTAATATTACTGGTATCACTTTGAGAGGTTAATCCTCCGGCTTTTTTTATGGCGTCTATAACAGTATTATCTACTGTGAGTTCATAAACCCCTGGTGTATTAACTTCTCCTTTTACATCTATTAAAACTTTTTGACTAACTGTTTCTTTATCTTCTTTAGCTTGTTTTTTTATAGTTACTTCTTTTTTTTCTTCTTTAGGTTCTTTTAAACTATATGTATCTATAACTGTATAAGCTGTAAATATGATAAATATGATAATAAAGATTTTTCCTTTGTGTTTTTTTATAAATTTCATTTAAATCACCTCTCATATATTAAGATACGACAAAAAAATGAAAATTCCTCTTTTATTTTGAAATTTTCATTTTTATTTTGCAATTTTTATTTTTTTATTCTTATTTTCAATACATATTCTTTGAATCATAGCTAATGAGGCTGTTAATGAAAGTATATAACTTCCTCCATATGATAAAAATGGTAGTGGAACTCCTGTTAGTGGTATTAAACCAAACATTCCTCCTAAATTTATAAAAATATGAATAAATATATAACTTAATATACCTATACATATATATCTTCCTCTTAAACTTACAGCTTTACTTCCAATTATAGCTATTCTATATAATATAACTCCATATAAAATAAATATAAATACTGACCTATATATTCCATATTCTTCGGCTATAATAGCAAAAGCTGAATCGGTATGGGGTTCTGGGATATATGAATATTTTTGTTTACTTTTTCCTATTCCTAATCCCCATAGTCCTCCGTCATTGATGGCTATATAACTATTACATACTTGATATCCTCCACTTTCATAGTTACCGCATGGGTCTAGGAAATTTGTGAATCTACTTATACGGGCATCATCTAAAATATGACCTTGAACACTATACATCACTAAAAGAACAAGGCCTCCTAATAAAACCATGCATAAAAACGTTTTAATCTTATCTATTTTGAGTATGGGGCTTGATAAAAACATCATAAATATTATAAAAAGTATTATTAAAAGTGTTCCAAAATCTTTTTGTAAAATAACTGTTGCTGGTATTATCATAGCTATAAATATCATAAAGGCAATAATATCGTAATGTTTGATGTTTACTGTTCTTAATTTACGGTAATTTTGTTCAAATAAAAGGGCAAGTAATGCGATAAGAATTGGCTTTGAAAATTCACTTGGTTGCAAACTTATGACATGCAGATCTATCCAGTTTTTAGAACCTGATTTGGCTTCAAATGTCAATGCCCATAGATTTAATAGTATCACTATTATAAATAATACTGGAATAATTAACTTATAATATTTTGTGTCTGTTTTAATTATAAATGCTCCTAAAATTAAACCTCCTATTATAAATATTAATTGACGGTAAAAATAATAATATATTGAAACGTCATAATTTACAGTTGCAGCTCTAGATGAGGCGGTTACGATATTTAAAAGTCCGAATATAAATAAAGCTGCTGAGGCTATTAATAATGGTTTATCTAAATCTTTAAATAATTTGCGCATTGATTTTGTTTTTGCACTCATTAAATCGCCTCCTTATTCTTATATAATCATAGCATATTATGACTATTTTTACTAGTTTTGATATTTAAATTTTAAAATTAGGTGTTTTTAATATACGGTTTTTGACTTTATCATAGACTATATTAGGATAGATAGGAGGTATTATATGTATTACTATGGTGGGTATCAAGGCTATGGCTCTTGTAATCCTTGTACAGGATATGGCTATGGCGGAGGATACGGAACAGGATATGGCGCAGCTATTGTATTAGTTCTATTTATTTTACTTGTAATAATAATCGGAGCTAGAGCTTGGGGCAATAATTAAACTTAAAAGGACTGTTTTGGTAACGGTCCTTTTTATTTTAATTTTTTTAAATAATCAATAGATAACCCTGTTATTTCGGATATATCTTCTAGTTTCATGTTTTTTTGAATCATTTTCACAGCTAAATTTTCTTTTTCTTCTTTTTTTCCAAGCTCTTTGCCTATTTTTTGCCCTATTTTTTGTCCTATTTTTTGTCCAGCTTTCATACCTTTTTCTTCCCCAAGTTCATAGCCTTCATCTAAATAGGACTGTTTTTTTAGTTCATCTTCTTC
>CALVRL010000064.1 GCA_944358625.1 uncultured Bacilli bacterium
GCTTAAAAACACTAGAATACCGTGGATACGATTCTGCTGGTTTAAGCTATATAAAAGATGGTAATTTAATTATAAATAAAGTAAAAGGAAGAGTAAAAGATTTAGAAAATCATATTTCAAAAGAAAGTTATTCAAATATTGGAATAGCGCATACAAGGTGGGCAACCCACGGAAAAGTAAACGAAATAAATGCCCATCCACATAATGTTGGAAAAATTACTATAGTCCATAACGGAATAATTGAAAACTATAGTAAACTAAAACACAAATTAGAAGAAAAAGGCTATAAATTTAAATCCGAAGCCGATACCGAAATAGCAGCCGGATTATTAGACTATTATTATAAAAAATATAATGATATAAATAAAACAATACAAAAATTTATTAAAAAAGTAGAAGGTAGTTATGCTATATGCATGTTAACAAATGATAATCCAAATACTATCTATGTCATCAAAAAAGATAGCCCATTAATAATTGGAAAAGGAAACAATGAAAACTATATTGCAAGTGATGTTCCAGCCATTTTAAAATATACAAAAAACTATTATATTTTAGAAGACTATGAATATGGCAAAGTAACAGCAAATACTATAGAAATTTATGATAAAGAAGGAAATTTATTAAAAAAACAGTTAAAAGAATATAATGGTAGTGATCTAACAAATGACAAAGGAACATATGAGCACTACATGTTAAAAGAAATAATGGAACAAGCTATAACAATCGAAAAAACAGTAAGTCAATATATAAACAGTATAGAAGACTTATTAAAACTTCCAGATTTAACAAAATATGAAAGAATAGACATCATAGCCTGTGGTACTGCTATGCATGCTGGATTAGTAGCTAAATATTTATTTGAACAGTATTCAAATACTAAATGTGAAGTTTTTCTAGCAAGTGAATATAGATATCAAAATAATTTTTTAAATAATAAAGTTTTATCAATATTCATATCACAGTCAGGTGAAACAGCAGATACCCTAGCCGCTTTAAAAAAAGTTAAAGAAGCCAAATGTGATACACTAGGCATAGTAAACGTTAAAGAAAGTTCTATTGCTAGAGCATTAGATAAAGTATTATATACTCTAGCCGGTACTGAAACAGCCGTAGCTTCTACTAAAGCCTATACAGCCCAGGTCGCACTTCTTTCAGTATTAGTTTTATCACACGCTTTAAGAAAAAAAGAAATCAAAGAAGAAAAAATAAACAAAATACTAGAAGAATTTACAAAAATCAAAGAATTTATAACACCATTATTAAAAGATACAAAAACATATGAAAATATTGCTGAAAAAATATATAATCAAGAAGACGTTTTCTATATAGGAAGAAGCATTGACTACGCTCTAGCAATGGAAGGATCACTAAAATTAAAAGAAATATCTTATATTCATAGTGAAGCCTATGCAGCTGGAGAATTAAAACATGGAACTATATCTTTAATCACTAAAAAAACACCAGTATTCGCATCCGCAACAAACAAAGAAATAAATGCTAAAACGATTAGTAATTTAGAAGAAGTGGCAGCTAGAGGTGCAAACTGTTATTTAATCACCGATGAAGATATAAAAAATGATTTATTTAATATCATTAAAATTAAAAAAGTAAGTATATTTATTAAACCATTACTTACAATTATACCTTATCAATTAATCGCCTATTATACAGCCAAATTAAAAGGCTGTGATATTGATAAACCACGTAATTTAGCTAAATCAGTTACTGTAGAATAAACTCTGAAAGTATTAAACTTTCAGAGTTTTATATAAAAATTATATAAAAACTATATAAAAATACTTGACAATATATGTTGGTTTTGATATTTTATAAATAGAAAGAGAGATGATACACAATGTCTAGTTTAAATACTTATATAAGTGTACAGATAAACAAAGAAGATAAAGAAAAAGCAACAGCTATACTTCAAAAATTAGGAGTTAGTATGAGCGGACTAATAAATATGACTTTAAAACAATTAATATTAAAAGGAGGTATTCCTTTTGATGTTAGCCTTCCTAAAGAAAAAAACGAACTATATCAATATTTTAGCAATGAAGAAATAAAAAATATGGCAAAAGAAATATCTGATATAGAAAAAAATCCAGAAAAATATAAAAGCTATGATAACATCCAAGATTTAAAGAAAGATTTATTATCTGATGACTAATTATAAAATAAAATACACAAAAGAATTTAAAAAATCTTTAAAAAAGGCAATAAAACAAGGAAAAGATATAAATAAATTATTAAAAGTAATAGATATGCTTTCAAAAAGAATAACTTTACCACCAAAATATAAAAATCATCAACTATATAATGATAAAAATTTTCAAAACTGCAAAGACTGTCATATTGAACCAGACTGGATACTCATATATAAATATTTAGAAAATGAACTTGTTTTATTACTAATAAACACCGGTAGTCATAGCAATATATTAAATAAATAACAATTAAAAACTCTGAAAGTATTAAACCTTCAGAGTTTTTTACACATTTTGTTTTAAATTTTTAATATAAACTTCCGTTTTACCATCGATAATCTCATCTATAACAAAAGACTCTAACCTATCTTTAATAATCTTACTTATTTTTCTAGCCCCATATTCCTCATAATTAGATAAAGATAAAATTTCATTTTCCACATCTTTAGAAATTTTAATTTTAATTTTATCACTATACTTATTTTTAAAATCCCTTAACTGCATTCTAATAATTTTTAAAATATTATCCTCGTTTAAAAAATTAAAACAAATAACTTTATCTACCCTATTCATAAAAGGAATAGAAAAATTATCATTCAACCTACTAATTTTAGAATTACTATTATTAAAACCAACATTAATTTCATGAAATCCAACATTAGAAGTCATAATAATAACAACATTATCAAATCTAATTATCTTACCCTTACTATTTTTAACTTTTCCTTCATCTAAAATTTGTAAAAATAAATTAATAATATTCGTATGAGCTTTTTCTATTTCATCTAAAATAAGCAGTGAATAAGGTTTGTTCCTAATCTCCTCAAAAATATCAGTATTATCATCATAACCAACATATCCAGGAGGAGAACCGATTAATTTACTAATACTATGAGCTTCTTTATATTCACTCATATCAAGTCTAATTATATTGTCTACTCCAACCAAATTTTCCCCAAACGTTTTAGCTAATAAAGTTTTTCCTACCCCAGAAGGTCCACAAAACAAAAATGAAAAACACTTATCATTAAAACCCAATTTAATTTTTTTAGCCACTTTCGAAACTTCTTTCAAAGCCTCATCTTGACCAACAATATGTTTACTCAAAATCTTTTCTGTATGTTTAATAAGTTTAGATTTTTCATTTAAAATCTCATAAATAGGAATACCTGTTTTCATATTAATAACAGAAGCCACATCTAATTTAGTGACCTTCCTATCGTGTTTTTTATACAAAGAAAGTTCCAAATTATTAATCTTATTCATCAAAGAAAACTCTTCATTTTTAAACTGACTAGCCCTATCAAAATCATTATCAATAATTGCTTTTTTCTTATTTTTAATAACCTCTTTTAATTTTTTATTATAAGTTCCATACTCCTTTAAATCCTTACTTTCCTTTAAACTAACCTTAGCCGAAACCTCATCTAAAATATCTATAGACCTATCAGGTTCATTTCTATTATAAATATACTTACTAGATAAATTAATAATTAAATCGATAATATCTTCATCTATAATTACCTTATGATAACCCTCATAAATATCTTTTAAATTCATCAAAATACTCTTAACAGTTTTTTTAGAAGGTTCATTTATCATAACCGTTTGAAAACGTCTTTCCAAAGCACTATCCTTTTCGATATATTTTTTATATTCTAAAGTAGTAGTAGCCCCAATACATCTAATTTTACCTCTTGCCAAAGCAGGTTTAAATATATTAGAAGCATCAATTGCCCCTTCAGCACCACCTGCGCCTACCAAAGTATGAATTTCATCTATAAACAAAATAATATCATTATTCTCTTCAATTTCCTTTAAAATTTTATTCATTCTCTCTTCAAATTCACCACGATATTTAGTACCAGCAACAGCCGAAGCCATATCTAAACTAATAATTCTTTTATTACGCAAAGCCAAAGGAACTTCCCCTCTCACTATCATATTCGCAAGTTCTTCCACAATAGCCGTTTTACCCACACCAGCTTCACCAATAAGCAAAGGGTTGTTCTTGCACCTTCTAGATAAAATTTCCAAAACCCTTTTAATTTCTTCATCCCTACCCGTAACAGGATCTAAATTACCATTCAAAGCCTTTTTATTTAAATCGACACCAATATCGTCAATAAGTAATTTTTTACCACTTTTTTTACTAACAATTTTATTTACAAATTCGCTGTAAAGTTCATCAATATCGATATTCATACCAATTAATATTCTAATTGCAACCCCTTCTCCTTCATCAAGTAAACTCGTAAATAAATGATCAATAGTAACTACTCCATTATTATTATCCTTCGCATCAATAACCGCATTTTCTAATATTCTTTTTAAAAGTGGAGTATATAAAAACCATTCACTATGTTTTGAACCCTTACCAATAATTTTAATAATTTCATCTTTAAATCTATTATAATCTAAATCAAAACTCTTAAGTTTCTCACTAATTTCATTATTACCCTTAAGTATAGCTAAAAGTAAATGTTCAGAAGATACGTAAGGATGATTTAACTCATACATCTCTTTTTTCGCATTTACTAAAACTTTTCTTGCCTCTTCTTCAAAATTTCCAAACATTGATATGCTCCTCTCTAATATATCCTATGATTATATTGGGAACATTTGAAAAATTTTATTCGGCAAAAAAAGATTAAAAATTTTTAATTCTTAATCTTCT
>CALVRL010000065.1 GCA_944358625.1 uncultured Bacilli bacterium
CTTTAAAATACGTTAATTTATTCAAATATAGTAAGGAGTGTACTTTAATTTCTAATTTTTTTATTTCTTGTTTTATAATTTTAAGTCCATCTTTTTCATTTTCTACGCCATCTTCTATCGCCTCTATATATGATTTTATAACAGTGAGAGGGGTCTTAAAATCATGGGAGATATTTTGATACATTTGATTTTTATATTCTTCTTGTTTATGTAGGGTAAGTTTCATATCATCGATGGCTTTAGATAGGACTTTTAATTCATCATCTACTTTATAATTATATTTATCTTTATAATTATCATTATCTAAATTGTCCACTTTTTCTTTTAGATGACGAATTTTTTGGGCGAGGGACTGACTCCACCAAGCTACTATTGCAAGCATTAATAATAATGTTAGTAAGAGTACTGGGAAAATAGCTTCTATTGTATCAGCCCGCATTTGACGAATATAGTTATCATTTGTTATTGCTATTCTATAACCAAAATCGTCATTTAGTGTATTATAATAATAGGTTTTATCTTGGTATTCAAAATTACCATATTCTTTTTTTATGTTTTTTAAAATTTGATCAGTTGAAAGATCTATAACCTCACTCAAATTATTAGATGTAATTATCACATCATCTTTTTTGTATATGTACGCTATAGTACTATCTATTTCTGTGGTGTTTACATCATTACGAATTATATCTAATGGGGTTTGAAGATATAAATAAATGTTTTTTTCATAAAAAGGTTTTAAAACTCTTGGGAGTATAAGAGCAAAACTGATATATATTAAAGCAAACATGACTAGGACGATGGTTAATATTTGACGGTATAGATTATGTTTTAATTTCATGATAACCTATATCCATATCCGTATATTGTGTTTAATCTTAATTTTGGCATTTTCTTTCTTAATCTTCTTACTAAGTCGTCCACTACTCTATCGCTACCAAAATAATTGTCGCCCCATACTGTTTCTAATATATGACTTCTCGAAAAAGATTTGTTTTTATTTTTTACTAACATTAATAATAAATCAAATTCCAAAGTAGTGAGAGAAAGTTCTTTAGAGTCATCTTTTACTATTCTTTTATCTATATCTATTTCGTATGTGTCATACATTATTTTTTGTGTCTGCCCCATATATGCTCTTTTTATGAGATTATTTACTCTTAAAACTAATTCTTTTGGTGAGTATGGTTTAGTTACGTAATCATCACTTCCTAATTCTAAACCAATTATCTTATCTAAATCTTGGTCTCTGGCTGATGTAAATATTACTGGTACATCTTTGCTTTCTCTTATTTTTTTTATAATGTCATAACCGCTTACTTCATCACCTAACATTATATCTAATATCCATAAATCGACTTTATCAGTCACGTGATTTAAAGCATCAGTACCATTATAATATTGAACTACTTCATAACCTGCCCTTTCTAGATAAGATTTAATTAAATCATTTAAGTTTTTTTCATCTTCCACTAAACAAATTTTATACATTATCTATCGCCTCATTTATAGTATAACATTATTTTTAATCATCTACCACAACCTTTCTAAGAGCTTTTTGTGCTCTGTAATAATGGTACTAAAATATTGTGGTGCAAAAATGATAAAAATATGGGAAATTATGGGATTAGAAAAAAACAGTTTAAATTCAAACTAGGTTTTCATATTTTAGCAAATTCATCTATTACTTTTAAAAATTCTTCTTTTGTTTTTGTCTTAAATAATTCTATTTTATAGGGAGCTGCTCCTTTTAAACCTTTTAGATAATATGCAGCTTCGGTTCTCATTTCTAATAGGGCTACTTTTTCTGGCTTAATTTCTAATAGATAATTTAAATGTTTTTTTATCATATTTATTTTGTCTTGTTTAGTTGGTTCAGCTAATAACTCTCCTTTTTCTAAATAATGAATTGTGTTTTTAATTATCCATGGATTTCCTAGTGCTCCTCTTGCTATCATAATAGCATCACATTTGGTTTCATCTAGCATTTTTTTTGCATCTATAGGCGATTTTATATCACCGTTTCCGATAACTGGTATACTTACATTTTCTTTTACTTTTTTAATTATATTCCAGTCTGCTTTACCGCTATATCCTTGGGCTCTTGTTCTTGCGTGAACTGTTATTGCGCTAGCTCCTGCTTTTTCACATATTTTAGCTATTTCTACAGCATTAATACTATTTTTATCCCAACCACTTCTTATTTTAACTGTTACTGGAACTTTAACATTTTCTACTACAGCTTTTACTATTTCATATACTTTTTTTGGTTCTTTTAAAAGTGCACTACCAGCTTGAGCAGAAACGGCTACTTTTGGTACTGGACAGCCCATATTAATATCAATTATATCTGGGTGCATATTTTCTTCTATATATTTTGCTGCTTTTACAAATGAATCTTTATCGCTGCCAAAGATTTGCTGGGAAAGTGGTCTTTCTTTTTCTTCCATATATAACATGTCTAATGTTTTTTTACTGCCATAACATATAGCTTTGTCACTTACCATTTCGGCTACTACTAAGCCACATCCCATTTCTTTAGCTATTTTTCTAAAACTATTGTTACTAATACCTGCCATTGGTCCTAAAACTACCCTATTTTTTATTTCAACGTTTCCTATTTTCCACTTCATTTTGCTTCACCTGATATGAATTATATATCAATTTATTTAAATATACAAGCATTTTAAAACATACTTTATCAGTATGTTTCGCATGGATCATAGTCTAATTTACATTCTTCTATGCTATCATTTGTAATGGTTACTGTTTTATCACCAGGATTTTTAATTGCGCACTTGTTTGACTCTTTATCAAATATTGCTATATAAATGTTACCGTTATTATCTATATAGATATTTCCAGTATCGGGATTTTGTCCACCATATTCTAGTATTCTTTCGTTCGATGTTTCACATTGCTTTGTTGTGTTATTGATATATTTATTTGTCTCTTTTTTGTTATCAAATGTTATTAGAATTGGCAACTTTGTATCGCTTGTTAGTGTTAGGGATGTATAGTAATTATCAGCAGCTTTTGATAAACTCAAGGCATTATCCATAAAAACATCTTCTGATGAATCTTCAATAACATTCAATACTATTGGTGTTGTGATTAAAGCTATCATAGCGATAAGAACAATAACTGCGAGTAATTCTGGAAGTGAAAATCCTTTGTTATTCATTTTTAATCACCCACCTTTACATATTCAAATATATATTTTTTTGTATCACTTGTTACTTTAATATAATCATCTAACATATCACTATTTTTAGTAGAATCTATAGTAGTATTGCTGATGTATCCTTCGTCTACTAATAATTGAACTTTAATGTTTCCTTTATCACCATAAGATTTAGTACCTTCTGTTTCTAATGCTTTTGGAAAATCGTCCATGTTATCATTAACATAATTTCTAGCTCCTGATATTGCGAATCTTTGTAATGATTCATCTGTCTCATTTTGTGAATTATTAAGTAATCCTAATACTGCTGGGAATGCTATTAGGGCTATTAAAGCTAAAATAACAATTGTTCCTAAAAGCTCTGCTAAAGTAAAACCGTTTTTCATGTCATCACCTACTCTAGATTAATTATACCATAAAATTCAAAAAAAGATTAGTTTACTTGATGAAAATCTAATCTTAATTTATCGGCTATAGTTACCATAAACTCTGAATTAGTTGGTTTTGCTTTATCTATATCAACACTATAGCCAAATATTTCTTCCATAAAATCTAAATTACCTCTATTCCAACTTACTTCAATTGCATGTCTTATTGCTCTTTCTACTCTGGATGCGGTTGTATTAAATTTTTTGGCTAATTCTGGATATAATTCTTTTGTTATTCCGCCTATTACTGATGGGTTTTCAAAAATTATATTAACTGCTTCTCTAATATATTGATATCCTTTAATATGTGATGGTATTCCAAGTTCATGTAACATTTTAGTAATTGATACTTGTAGGTTACTTGTATAAAAATCTATATTTTTATTACTCTTTTCTTTTTTAGTAATATCATATATTCTCTTTTCTAAATCTGATAGATCAAATGGTTTTAGTATGTAATAACTTACACCATATTCTGATACTTCTCTAATTACTTCGGCGGCATTATAACTTGTTGCAACTATAACTTTTTTATTTATGTTTCTTTTTTTCATTTCATTTAAAACGTATATTCCATCTTTATTTGGCATAATTAAATCTAATATTATCAAATCTATTTTATCTTTGTTTTTTTCTATTTCATTTATACCTTCTTCGCCATCATGGGCTTCAAATAAAATATTTACTTCTTCACTTTGTTTAAAATACTCCTTAACCATTTCTATTAGGTTAATATTGTCATCAATCATTAAAATATTTATTTTCATTTTTCATTCCCCTTTACTATATTCAAATTATACAAAAGATTGACACTATTTTCTAGAGTAAAAAATAGCT
>CALVRL010000066.1 GCA_944358625.1 uncultured Bacilli bacterium
CTTATTATTTTTACACTCCAAGTACTATCGATATTACTTGTTCCTGTTATTTTTAATTGGCTACTAAAAGCTGCGTATCCTACTCCCATAATAACTAGTATTGCACAAAGTCCCACTATCAAATAATTCCTCTGCATACTATTAAATCTTCTTCTCATAAATTACTCCTCTCTATTTTCATATTAATTTTAACACATTATGGACAAATTGTCCATATATTGTTAGATTAATTTTAGAGATAATGTTTATGGACTGGTGGTGCATAAACATGATTCATAACGATAACTACTATTATGATGTTTTAAGAAAAAATATAAAAAAATACAGAGAATTAAAAGGATTAACCCAACAACAACTAGCTGATAAGGCTGGAATATCTATGAATTATATAGCAAAAATAGAAAGTAAAAAAATGCAAAGAGGGTTTACAATTGTTGTACTAGGTAGAATTGCAGATGCGTTAAATATTGATATTAAAAATTTATTTGACAAGTAAAAAGGAAGTTTAATTTCACTTCCTTTTTTATTCATCTTTAAACAATTTAACAATTAAAGGTTTTAAAAGTTCAATAATAACTAATGATACTAAATTAATTAAAATTACATATATAAATTGATTTACACTCACATAAGTTAAACCAAAAATATGGCCTATTGGTGTAAAGAAAACTATCACTTGTACTAATAATAAAGCAAATATACCAATATTTAATTGTTTATTTTTTAATATACCCTTTTTATGTATTTGTTCTTTTAAAGATCTACAGTTATAAGCAAACACAAATTCATTAATTACTATACTTAAAAGAGCTAAAGTTTGAGCGACATTTTCACCAAGTGGTAAAAATCTATAATAAACATATAAACTAATTAAAGTTTCTAATATTACCGATATGATTAAAAATGCACTAAAGAATTTAGTAAATATTTTTTTATTTAAACCCTTTGGTTTTTGTTTCATTACATTCTTAGAAGCTCCTTCAAAAGCTAAAGCAATAGATGGTATTGTATCAGCTACTAGGTCAATATATAAAACATGAATAGCTGAAATAATAGTATTACCTGTAAGCATACCAAATAATATAATAGCAATTTCTGTAAAATTACTAGATAAATTATAAAGTATATTTGCTATAACATTATCATATATTCTTCTTCCTTCAGATACAGCTGTTTCAATAGTTTCAAAGCTATCATTTAATAAAATTATATCCGATACATCTTTAGTTACATCCGTTCCCGCTTTACCCATACCAATTCCAACATTAGCTAATTTAATAGCAGGAGCATCATTAACACCATCCCCTGTCATGGCCACTACTTTTTTCTCTTTTTGAAAAGCTTTTACTATTTCTAGTTTTACATCCGGTGATACTCTCGCATATACTTTGTATTTATTAATGTATTTACCAATATCTTCTTTATTTAATTCTGATGCATTTATACATTCATCTATACTTTGACATATTCCAGCTTCTTTAGCTATAGTATAAGCTGTTTTTAAATTATCACCTGTAAGCATAACTACGTCTATACCCGCTTCTTTACATTTATCAATAGAAGATTTAATATTATCTCTAATTGGATCTTTAAAACCAGCCATACCAACTAAAATTAAATCTTTTTCTTCATTAAAATAATCTTTTTCATTTAAAACATTATTAGTTATTTTTTTATAAGCAAAGGCTATTACTTTTAACGCATTATCTGACATCTCATTTTCATAATTTTTATATTGTTCTATATAACCTTCTATGTTTTCTAATTTACCTTCTATTAAAACATATTTGCTTCTTTTAATTAAAGACTCTAAACTACCTTTAGTATATAAATAAATTTCATCATTATTTTTATAGATAGTGCTCATCATCTTACGGTTTGAATCAAAAGGTAATTCAGTTATTTTATCTATGACATTTGTTTTTAAATTATTTTCTTTTAAATAATTTTTAATAGCCACATCAACCGCATCACCAATATAAGTATTTTCATCTGTTAAAGTAGCCGAATTTGAATTACTCATAATATCTATTAATATTTGATTTTTATTTAAATCGTTTACAGTTATATTTTTATCAGTATAAAGCTTTATTAACTCCATTTTATTTTCAGTTAAAGTACCAGTTTTATCTGTACATATAACCTCAGTTGAACCTAAAGTTTCAATAGCAGCCAAATTTCTAACAATAGATTTTTTCTTAGCCATTCCACTAACACCAATAGATAAAGTAGCAGTTATAGCAATAGGTAAACATTCTGGTACACTAGCTACTATCATAGATATACATAACATAACTAAATTTAAAATAGTATAATGATTAATTAAACCATAGAATAAGACAAAAGCAATTAAAATAAAAGCAACACATGTAATAAATCTACTTACTTTCGCAACTTTCATTTGAATAGGCGTTACTGGCTCTACTTTTGTATCTATCGCACTAGCTATTTTTCCAAGTTCAGTATTCATACCAGTATTTATAACAATAGCTTCTATTTTACCAGTTGTTAAAACAGTTCCAGAATACACCATATTATAAGTTTCAGCAAGTAAAACTTCATCATTAATAACAGTGTCAATTTTATCAATATTACCACTTTCACCAGTTAATATAGATTCATCTGTTTTAGCAAAATAACTTTTAACTATTCTTGCATCTGCAGGGACTTTATCACCAGCTTCTAAAATAATATAATCACCTTTAACTAGGTATTTACTATCTATATCTTTAGTAACATTATCTCTTTTAACAGTGACATAGTTAGCTGTATATTTTTTTAACTTTTCTGTCGCATCTTCAGCTTTGGATTCTTGAAAATAACCCATAAAACAGTTAACTATAGTAGTTCCTAAAATAACTAAAGGTTCTAAAAAATCCTCTTTAGTTATAATAGAATAAATTAAAGATAAAACACCTACAACTAATAATAAAATAATCATCATATTTTTAAACTGACTTAAAAATATTTGTAATTTAGTTCTTTTATTTTTATCAATTAAAATATTTAAACCATCTGTTTTTATTCTTTTTTTCGCTTCTAAATTTGATAAACCTTTTTCTTGAGTATTTAATTCTTTATATATCTCATCTATAGATTTTTGATATATTTTTTTCATTTTTTAGCCTCACTTTACAATATAATTGTACCAAATTAAAAGTCTAAAGTCCATATAGACAAAAAACTAATAAAATTTTTCACTTTTTATTTTAAAATCACATAATAAAAACCCCGTTTCTCATATTCAAGAAACAAGGTTCATATCAAAATTCTCTTTGTTTATCCTTAATTTTTTTAAACAAAGTTTTTATGATAATTACCAAACAAGGTTCAAATTATTATTTATAGTTTTTTTATTAATCTTTTTCCTTCTTTAGCTACAAAACTATCTAATCTTAAAGTATTAATTTCTATTTTCATATTTGAAAGTATATTTAAAATATCTTCTTTATTATATAAGTCAATATCATTTAAAACGTTTTCAATATTACCAAGTGTTTTATCCAAAATATCTATATTTTCATCAACTATTTCTATTTTATTAATATCATTTCTAGCATATTTCAATTTTGTTTCATTTTCTTTTATAAACTCGTCAATTTCTTTAAATAAAATTTCTTTTGACAAACTATCTGGTAATTGTTTTGAATCAAAATTTAAATTATTTACTATAATTTTTGATTCAAAACTTTTTCTATTTGGCTTTACAACTAATATATAATTAGTACTTTTAGTTTTATATTTTACTTTCTTAGATACATCAAGTGATATTGGAATAATATTTTCTGTATATTCAAAAACAGCATTATCTTCAAAATTAATATTTGCTTCAAATTCTCTTTCTTTAAAATCTTCTTGTGCATTAAATTCTAACTCATCAATACCTAATAAAGTTAATTTACTTAAAATAGAATTTATATCATCATTATTTTGAATATAATCTAGGAAAAAAGAAGTATCAAAATAACCCTCAGAAATATTTCCTTGCCAGTCATAATTATGATTTAAAAAATCAGTAATATTAGAATATTTATTGATTAACTCTAATTGATACATATATTTTTGATAAAACTTTCTAACTAATCTTTCTATTTTTTTATCAAAAAAATTATCTTTTATTTTTCCTTTACTAATCATTTTTTCTAACAAATAAATCACATTATATTTATCATCTTTTTTTACTAATTTTTGAAAATCTTCACTAAAATTATTAAAACCACTTTTAATTTTTAATAAAGTTAAAAATTCATCTACTTTTATTTTTTTATTCATATTTTACCCTCACATTTTTCGTATAAAAAATATAGAACTATCAACCGTTCTACATCTTTATATAAAAGTTCAAACCTAGAACTTTCTTTTATATTGGTGCGGGCGAAGGGACTTGAACCCCCATGCCGTAAGGCGCTAGATCCTAAGTCTAGTGCGTCTACCAATTTCGC
>CALVRL010000067.1 GCA_944358625.1 uncultured Bacilli bacterium
TTACAATGCTTTTGTCAACTGATAACTCTTGATAGACCAAACGCTTAGAAGGGCGTTGCTCTATCCAGCTGAGCTAAGGAGACATCTCAAACTGCATAATAATTGTACTATATATTTTTAAAAATTTCAACTTTTTTTCGTAAAAAGGCAAAAAAAAATAGAATAATCTCTACTTTTTTAAAACTTTAGGTTTTTTTACACATTCGTTTGTCAAAACGAAATTATCATACGTAGCTTCAGAAACTATATCAATAATATCATCATTACTTTTGTTTAATTTATGACATATTGTTTGAATTTGTTTAATTTGATTAAGATAATATTCTTTAGCTTCTTCATATCGTACCATAGGCAAAAAGCTTTCTTCTTTTTTTAAAGCAATTAACTTATGTTCATTATATAAACTATTTAATTCATATTCTTTAAAATAAGCTGTTTTACCACAATTTAAGCATATACATTTATAAGAATATGAACTATTCATACTAGTAACACATACATAAAGTGGATGTTCACAATCTTCTCTATTTGTATTAATAAATTCATTTATAGCATTTTCTTTTTTTAATTTTTCTTCTTGAATTCTAGAATTAAAAAAAACAAATAATTGAACATTCTTATCTTCTAATAATTTTGATTTCACTTCATTCAATTTTAAAATTTCCTTGTCAAATGATTCTTGTAATTTTTCAGCACCCTTTTCGATTTCTAAAGCAGTTAAACTCATACCCAAACCTCCTATAAACAATTATAGGCTTTTAAAATATTAAAAGTCAATAAAATTATTAAATTAAAAGGAAAAGTTTTAAAGAAGTCAAAAAAAATAACATTTTTTAAATAAAAAAGAGGAAATAATTAAAAAATATCGTATAATTAATATAGAAACCACAAAAGAGATAGTCAAAAGACTATCTCAAATAAAAGAATAAAAAGGGGCTGGCTAGTTTACACTAGCGCCAATTCAACTAAAATTGAATTGGTGATATATATAATATCAGAAAAATAAAATATGTCAATACTTTTAATTAAAAAAATAATAAAAGGGAGGAATTTCATGCAGTTAGAAGACATAAAAGGAATCGGAAAGACTACTATAAAATATTTAAATGAACTTGGAATATATGATGCCTTAGACTTAATAAATTATTATCCATTTAGATATGAGATAATAGAAAATACAGATATGAATAATTTAAAAGATAATGATAAAGTAGTTATAGGAGGAATAGTCGAAAACAAACCAAATGTTATCCATTTCAATAGAAAATTAAACAAAATGACATTTCGCTTAAATATAGGAAATTTTATAGCTAATATTACTATATTTAATAGAGCATTCTTAAAAGATAAATTAAATATAGGTTCTCAAATAACAGTAATAGGTAAATATGATCAAAAGAAAAGCACTATTACAGCCAGTGATATTAAGTTTGGCCTAATAGAAGAAACACTAATTGAACCCATATATCATTCATCTTTTAAAATAACAAGTTCTAAAATATCTAAAATTATAAATTACGCTTTAGACAAAGTAAAACCGATAGATTATTTGCCAAAAAGTATAACACAAAAATACCATTTTATAGATAAAGAAAAAGCGATAAAAATAGTGCATAACCCCAAGAAAAAAATAGAGTTAAAAAAAGCTTTAGACAGATTAAAATATGAAGAATTATTTATATATATGTTAAAAATAAATTATTTAAAAAATAGTCAAAAGAAAGGTGATGGTTTATCTAGAAATGTTTCATATGAAGAAGTAGAAAAAATCATAGATAAATTACCATTTGAATTAACTTTAGATCAAATAAAATCAGTTAAAGATATATATGATGACTTAACCAGTAAAAATAAAATGAATAGATTAATTCAAGGAGATGTAGGTAGTGGAAAAACCATAGTCTCATTTATAGCTTTATATATAAATTATTTAGGAGGATACCAAGGAGCACTAATGGCACCAACAGAAATACTAGCTTCCCAGCACTTTCAAAATATTATAAAACTATTTCCAAATTTAAAAATAGTTTTACTAACCGGTAAACTAAAAGCCAAAGAAAAAAGAGAAATAAAAGAAAAAATAGAAAGTGGTAAAGCAAATATCATAATAGGAACACATGCCTTAATAAGTGAAGATGTAACATATAAAAATCTAGGTTTAGTTATTACAGATGAACAACATCGTTTTGGAGTAGCCCAAAGAGGAAATTTAAAAAACAAAGGCAAAACCCCAGATATATTATATATGAGTGCGACACCTATACCTAGAACATACGCATTAACATTATATGGTGATATGGATATATCAAGTATTAGAACCATGCCAAGTGGTAGAAAGCCAGTTAAGACATTTGTCAAAACAAATAAAGAAATAAAAGATGTATTATACATGATGTTAGATGAAATAAAAAAACACCATCAAATATATGTAATTGCCCCTTTAATAATTGAAAGTGAAAAAATAGATTTAGAAAATGTCTTAAAACTAGAAGAAAAAATGAAAAAAGCATTTGGAAAAGTATGTAATATTGGAGTAATGCATGGTAAGATGAGTGCTAATGAAAAAGAAGAAGTAATGGAAAATTTTAAACAAAACAAAATACAAATCCTCATCAGTACCACCGTTATAGAAGTAGGAGTAGACGTTAAAAATGCTACTATGATAGTCATATTTGACAGTTTTAGATTTGGCTTATCAGCACTTCATCAATTAAGAGGAAGAGTAGGTAGAAATGATTTGGATAGCTACTGCATATTAATTAGTGATAAAGAGACAAAAAGATTAGAAATATTAACCAAAACAAATGATGGATTTAAAGTAAGCGAAGAAGATTTTAAATTAAGAGGCGGAGGAGACATATTTGGCCTAAGACAAAGTGGTGAGATGAATTTTAAAATAGCAAATATCAAAAATGACTATGATTTACTTTTAAAAGCAAAAGAAGATAGTGCATCATTTATTAAAAGCAAAGAATATCAAGATAAACAATATGAATATATTAAAAAAGTTATTATAAATTCATCTAATTTGGACTGATTGTGTCAAATATACAAAAACTTTTAAAGATTTAATTGACAATTGATTTCAAATAATTTATACTTTGAATACATAGAATAAGTATTCTATGTGTATACTACTTACGGTTTTATGTGAGTGGTTAACCAACCCCCAAAAGGCTACCGACAGGTAGCTATTTTTTTCAAAAAAATTTGTAGTTCTATTGACAAATATTAAAAATATAGTATAATTTATATTGTCTACTAATTGCGGATGTAGTTCAATGGTAGAACCCCAGCCTTCCAAGCTGATTACGGGAGTTCGATTCTCCTCATCCGCTCCATTGGGAAATCTGCTCGAACTTTCGAGTTTTGATAAATAACTAATTCAGAAATGGATTAGTTTTTTTCACTGATTAAAAAAGCTACTAATATAACTATAAAAAAACTCATGGTGATTATAATGTCTTACAATTTATTTATGATGATAATGAAAAATGTTAAAACGATTTCAGAAAGATTATTAGAAATTGAATTATAAAATATTTTTATGAAGCAACATGTTTACTTTTGTATTAAAGTAATTTTTTGCATGTTAAAATTGCCAAAAAATTGTAAAAAAATATGAAAAAAGTGTTGACAAGGTATTTAATAATGTAGTAATTTAATTATAAATATTTTGTGAGAGGGTAAATAATATGATACAAAAGAGAGATATATTAAAAAAATGGTTTTCTTGTAAATTATTATATAATATAAATATAATTTCTTTTGTGTCTTTTGTTTCCTTTGAAAGCATGACCGTAGCGTAAAGTGTGTCATGCTTTTTTTGTAATTTGTTGGAGGTGTTATATGAAAAATATTGGATTAAATGATTTAATTGAGATATTAAAAGAATACAACCCCGAGGAAGTGAAAATTGTAAAAAGAGCTTATGAATATGCTAGTGATTTACACAAAGGGCAGTATAGGCAAAGTGGGGAGCCATATATTAGTCATCCATTAAATGTTGCATATATATTAGCAGAACTACATGCTGATAGAGATACAGTATGTGCTGGACTTTTACATGATACATTAGAAGATACAAAAATTACAAAAGAAGATATTGCTCATGATTTTAATCAAAATATCGCCAATTTAGTTGATGGTGTAACTAAACTTGCTAAAATGAATTTTTCTTCAAAGCAAGATCAAAATTATGCAAATACTAGGAAAATTATTACTGGTATAACTGAAGATGTGAGAATAATTATTATTAAATTAGCTGATA
>CALVRL010000068.1 GCA_944358625.1 uncultured Bacilli bacterium
TATAAGCATCTTATCATTTAGCAAAATATGTTCAAATAAAGGATCAGTATCTTTATCACAATAAGGAATATTATCCCGCCAAAAATCACACGGAAGATCATTTTCAAAAAAATATGAATAATCTATTGGCTTTAATAAAAACATATCATCATTAAAATATACAAATTTATCAGCTAGACCATTTATTCTGTGTAAATGAATTTCAATAGCATCAGAATTAAAAACAGGTAAGTATTTTTTAGGAATAAAATCTTCATGTTTAACAATATTTAACTTAGGATTATTAGTATTAAGCCAGGAAGGAATATGTCCCCATGTAACAAAATGAACCTTATTCACCCAAGGAGTAAATTTTTCTACTCCTCTAAACCAATATTTTAAAAGTCCCATATCTCTATATCTATTAATAGCATTACTAGTATCTATTTTCTTTTCCAAATATTTATTTTTTTCTTCAAGCCAAGCAGGATCACTTCCATCAACCCACATTATTACAAAATCTATTTTTTCTAGCATAATTTCACCACCTTAAAATATATCGTATAAAATATTCTTAAACTTATGATTAATTATCTTAATGGTTTTATCCTCCGGAATTTTATAATATTTTTTAAATACTTTAGAATTATAATCACCCCAAGGATTAGCAACCCATATATACTGTATAAAATTTTCATAAACTTCTATTTCATAACATTTTGAATCATTTAATTGTTCAGCTATATAGGTATCACGATCTTTTTGAATAATAAATATAAAAACAAACATAATAATAAAATATATAATCAAAGCAATAAAACTAATGTATAAAATTTTATTATACTTAACATTAAAACAATCTTTTAAAATTCTTAATGATACAATTAAAAATATAATTTCTGTTAAAAAGGCAATCCTCTCGCCCCAAGTAGGAGTGGTAAGCATAGAACAAATAGAAACACCACCAACTAAAGTTAAAAACACTAAAAACATTTTTTCTTTATTATTCTGAATAACATAAGTAATAGAATAAAAAAACAAAATAACAAAAAATATCCAATAAAATATAAAATACCAATTTGTTACATTTAAAATTCCAGAAAAATCGCCAAATAAATTGTTAAAATATAAAGGAAACATCAAATATAAATTTTGAATAACCCCCAAAATTGGAATTATCAAAAATAATACAATATAACATAATTTAACATTTTTCTTTTTAAGGACTATTAAAATAGCTAAAGACATCATAATCAAAACAATAATATTTCTGGTAATAGCATAACCAATTAAATAAGATATATTAGAAAACATTCTTTCAAATATATTCATACTATAAAAATCAACTTCAGTAGTCATTCTATATGCACTGCCTGGAGAAACAAGCATTAAAACTAAAGCAGCTGTTGAAACAATTAATAAGATAGAAAATTTCATTAATTCTTTTTTATTTTCTTTTCTATGTAATATTAGCCATAAAAAATTTCCAAATACAAATGCAAGACCAATATTTTCAACAAACATCGGTGTAATAACATTTATAAATAATAAAATAACATATTCCAATTTTCCAAATTTAAATTCTTTCTTCTGATACAAATAATAAAAGTAAGCTAATATAATAGAAGTTGGGTATAAATATGTTACACTACCAGCAATCCATGTATATGTTTGTGAAATACTATTAACATTTAACAAAAGTAAAAATATAAATGGCATAATATATATAACTTTATTTTGAACTTTACCAATAATTTTATTAGTAATAAAAACTATTAATGTTAAAAGTCCAGAAGTTATAATCACAAATAAAAATTTATAATAAGTAAATAATGATATAATTATTCTACTAATAAATCTGCCTTCCCATGATAAATACATTTCTTTGGCATATTCTAAAATAAATTGTAACCCTTGAGCTCCAACAGTATAATTGTCCCAATCATCACCACATATTGGCGCAAGGGAAAGAATAATTAAAAAAAAGATAAACGAAACTATATAAATATAATTATTTTTTATTTTTTCTAACATAACATATCCCCTCGTTCCACTAATTATTGTCTATATAATCTTTAATTTTTTGTAAAAACATTTGACTATGATCTTGCCATTCTTTTGGTTCAAATGATTTTGACTGCTCGTAAACATCTTTAAAACTATCATTTTCTAATAATCTTAAAATATATCCTTTTTCATATAGCTTATTAACAATTTGCAGTTGATGATCGTTTGTATGTTCTTTATATTTTGCAAGTCTAGGCACAGCAATTATCTTTTTATTTTTCTTAAGTGCAGATAAAATGTTCCCAACTCCTCCATGAGTAATCAATAAAGAACATTCGTCAATATATTTATCAAAGTCTTCCATATTAACATAATTAAATAGCTGCATATTATCACTTTTATATTTAGTATAGCCGGATTGCACAATCACTTTTTCTTTAATAACATTATTTTTTATATTTTCATCAATAATTTTCAAAAGTCTATCAAATTTTTTATCTTGTGTTCCTAATGTAACAAAAATCATAAATACCTCCTAAAAAACGCTTCCCCAATATTTAGCTTTAGGATAAAGTTTAAGCATATCTTCCCATTGTACTAAAAATAAATCAGCAAACTTATATACAATTTGTCCAGTGATTGTTTTAGTGTTTATATTAGCAAAAGTTTCAATAAAAATTATTTTACTACCAAATATTTTTCCTATGCAGCACATTGGCCCAGCTATATGAGCACCCGTTGTTACAATATATTTTGGCCTAAACTTAATATAATTAAATAATTCAATAAAACAGTTAAAAAGTAACTTAAATAAATATGTAAACTTATGATCCTTGGTACCATAAATTACAAAACTAACTTTATTTTTATATTTTTCCTTTAAAGAAAGATTAGATGGAGTTTTCTCCGTAATAATACGGTAATCATAATAATCAAAAAGTGGTTTAAGCTGCATTAGTTCTGATAAATGTCCACCAGTACTAGCAATAAATAAAATCTTTTTCTTTTTTTCTTTTGTCATGCTATCATCCTCACTACTATAATTATACAGTATTTTTCTTATTAAGCCAACGTTATAGGCACTATTTTTTTAGCATCAAATATAAACTTATATATAAATTAAATAAATATATTCTCTGTTTTTTTAAAAGTTTAATAAAAATTTTCCATTTTTTTGAAATAGGCTCTTTTAAAGCCTCCTTATAATATTGCTGGTTCCCATCAGAAATTCTTTTTAAAACCCTAACATATTCTTTTTTAGTAAGTTTTTTACGGTAATCTAACATATAACTAAGCTGTAAATTCAAAAATCTCTGTTCAAGTAAATTTGATAAATTACTCATATCATTATTTTTTAATAAATGTAAATATTTATGCCTTAAAATGCAGATTGAAGATAAATTTCTGATAGAACTTTCTATATTTTTAGTTACACTATTTTCATTGACATAATAATTATAAAAAGGATTAGAAATAACTTTAACATTCTTAATTTTTAAACAATATTCAAGCAAAAACATAACATCTTCTTGATAAAAAAGTTCTTCATCAAATAAAATCTTATTATCTTTAATAACATTTAATTTAAATAGATAATTCCATAAATGTCCTTCGGTTTTATTTGAAATTAAATATTCTAATATTTTTTCATTATCAAAATTTAAATTTACTCCAGCTAAAACATCATCAGCATTTGTTTTTTCTTTTTTATCATCACCATTTACTACATAATGACCAAATCTAAGCAAATCGTTTTCACCATATTCATTAACTAAAACTTCAAATGCATTCTTTTCTAAAAAATCATCAGCATCACAAAAATAAACATAATCACCATCAGCTAAAGAAAGGCCAGTATTCCTGGCCTTTGAAACACCTTCATTTTTTTTATTAATTAAAGTTATATTTGTATAATTTTTTAAAATATTTTCTGTATTATCCGTACTACCATCATTAACAACAATAATTTGAATATTATCATAAGTTTGATTAATTATCGAATCAATACATCTTTTAATATATTCTTCACAATTATAAACAGGAATAATAACCGATATTTTTTTCATTTTACCACTCCTAATTTTTAATCAAAAATATCATATCCTAAATCCAAATCAACATTACCAGTTATACCAGCCAATTTACCATCTGATGCAA
>CALVRL010000069.1 GCA_944358625.1 uncultured Bacilli bacterium
ATGGGATCTTTTCCAATTATTAATATTTTTCATTTTTTTGAAAAATATTGTTGACTTTTAATAGTTAGTCACCTATATTAAATATATTCATTAATATAGTAAAAATATACAAAAAACTTAATTATGCGTTTTGAACATAATTAAGTTTTACGGTTAACGATGCGGTTAAATTTTCTTCTGTTGGTTGGGTTTCTACATCTTCATTATAAGTAACAATAACATTGAAATCAGTACTATCACCTGCTTTTAATACGCTGTTTTCATTAATATTAGTTAGATCAAAATTAATGGCTGGATTTTTAGAATCTGTCATTTCTATACTATCTAATTTAGCATCTATACTTCCTTCATTCACTACTGTTACTTTGTATTTTATACTGTCGGATGGAATATATAACAATGTTTTAAATGTAACTGATGTATCTGTCACTATTGGTGTAGACTCATTTTTGGCTTTTCCTTTTACAACTTCCGTTACGACATTATTTATTTTTATTTTCCAATTACTATCAATTGAAGCTGTTCCTGTTATATTTAAAGTAGTACTAAATGCGGCAAAGGCTATTGCCATAACTGAAAATATACCAATTAAAAAGAAAATTATATACTTTTTTTTCATATTCCTCACCTATTATTGATTATATCACATTATGAAGAAAAAGTCCTATTCACTAGCACTTTTTTCACTCATTTGGGCCACTTCTATTTTATTTCTGTTATGAATTAATGTTAAACTTCCTTCTGTTTGATATTCCATATCTTCTTCATAACTTATATTGAAATTATATACATAAGCATTTTCATCAGTATTATCGCCATATTTATATGAACTATTTTTTACTTTGCTTACTTCTACTTCTTTTACTACTGGTAATTCTTGGTTTCTTTCTCCATATACGTTACTTTCTACTGATTTGTATATAGCTTCCATAGCAAACTTTTCAAAATCGCTTTGATAATTTGAATATACGAACTGTTTTCCTCCAACATCATTTTTACTTATTTTATTATCTAAATTGAAGAAATCAGCAATAAACATTTGAGCTACTAAAGAAGAATATTCTTCTTCGTCTATTTCTTTTTCATTTAATACTTTTTCTAATTTTTGAAATAAACCTTTGTAATATTTGGTTGCATCTTCTCTTAATGTATACCCGTAAGCATCTATAGATGCGACTTCTTTGATTTCTTTTGTTTTTTCTTTTCCTTTGGTTAATTTATTTATCCCTAATACAACTCCTGCTACTATAAGTACTAATAAAATAATTAATATTAATACTCTTTTGACGTTTATTTTACGTTTTTTTGTTTTCATTTTTGCCCTCCTTTTATTACTTCATCAGTTTCTTTTGTCTTTTTTATTAAATCATGAACTATTATATCATTAGAAACTGCTATTTCTGTTTCTGCTATTTGAGTATATTTAGAAATATAATCTTTATCGATAACTGATTTTTCGTCAAATACTATTGCTTTACCGTTTTGATTATCATAATACATTTTATCTGTCATCCAGTTTCCATTTGGAAATACTATGTAGTGCTCATTCGTATTAAATACGTCATGTCCTAAAGCATATTTATCATATATTCCAAGCATGTTGCCTAGGGTTGGTAAAACATCATACATTCCTGTTACTGTTTTAATTTCTTTATTAATTTTCTTTCTTAATGTTTTATCTTTTGTCCATATGATAAATGGTACTTTTCTATTTAATTCGTAATCATATTTTGTAAATTCTTTGTATCTTGGATCACTTTTTGAATATTTGGAATCTGTTTCTGGATTATAGTTATAATAAAAATCGTATTCTGACTGTTTTATTTTAGCATCGTGATCTCCATATATTACAATGACTGTATCTTCTAGTAATCCTTCTTTGTCTAACTCATTTATAAATTCTCCAATAGCTTCATCTGCATAGTGTGCGGTTGTAAAATATTTTCCTAATGTCTTATTTGATAGATAATCGTTTATGACTTCTGTTTGCTCACCTGTTACTTCATCTGTTTTGGTATATTTATATGTTAAATCTATGTTTGTGCTTTCTTCAACTCCTTCAAATGGTGTATGATTAGTAAGCATTATTAATAATCCATAGTATTTGTCATGCTTTTCTTTAATGGTTTTAATTTTTTGAACTGATTGTTTAAAGAACGATTTATCAGATAGTCCTAATCCTATCATTTCATCTAATTCATAATCTTTGTCATAGTAATAAAATTTGTCATATCCTAACTGCTTATGCATTACTTCTCTATTCCACATGTTTCCTTTATTGGCATGCATACTAAAGACATAATAATCTTCTTCTTTTAAAAACTTTTGAATTGATGGATATTCTCTATCCCAGTAACTTACAAATACTGTACCACTACTTGCTGGAAGTAAAGACGTGCTGTAGGTAAATTCTGTATCACTACTTGTTCCGACACTTTCTTGCGAATAAAAGTTTGAGAAATACATTCCTTCTTCAGATAATCTTTTTAAATTTGGTGCGATTGGCGTACCATTTATTTCTGTATCTAATAGATAGTTTTGGATACTTTCAGCGTGAATAGCAATGACGTTTTTACCTTTAAATATATCTGTATATTCATTATCTGACTTTTCACTTGTATTTTCTTCATAATATTCTCTAAACTCTTTGGCTGCTTTGTCATATCCAAATAATGGACTTATTTGGGGTTTTAAACTAGCTATTAAGTCGTTTCCTTGATATACATATATACCAAATTTCATAACAACATATTCTCTATTCCACTGTTTATATAATCTACTTATATCTGTTCCTGATAATGTTGATACAAAAAAGCCTAATACTATTGTTGCAGCTACTAAAACTTTTAAAATGGCAACTTTGGGTTTGTCTTTTAATTTTAATTTTTCATAGTAACCTTGTTTTAATAGTTTACGGTGCATAAATATAAGAGTTATAGGGGCCCATATATAACAAAAATCTTTTAACTCCATTATTGTTTTTAATGCTCCTGTTACTCCGCCTAATTGTAAAGAGGTTGCTAATAAAGAAAATGATGTAAATGATACATAATTAGTATAATACACTGAATTTATTAAACAAATTAATGTTAAAATAACTGACCATGTTATAAAATACTTAAATCTATTTTTAGGTTTAAAGAAATAGGCACATGAACCCACAAATAATATAAAGGCTAAATCCGCTAATATTGGTGATATTGCTGTATAATTTTTTACTGTTAAAAATCTAATTAAACACCCATTTATTAACGAAGTTATGATAAATGTAGTAAATAAAATATTGTTTTTAAAAAAATATATAGCATTGTTTTTAGATTTATCTAAAACAGTTAGTAATTTTTTAGCAAACTTTTTCATATTACACCTCAATCACTTTAACATTATAGCACGTTTTTAGTATAAAAAAAAGTAGCTAAAGCACTAGTTTTACTTTTCCTTTATATGTAAATTTGACACTGATGATAAATCGTTTGCATTTTAGTATTATAGCAAAAGGCACTAGTAAATATTTTTGTTTTATTAATTTATTAATTTAGAATGTTTAAGATTAATTATAAAGGTTAAAATTTTTTATTCAGCTTAATAAATATGTTAAGTCTTGATATTCATTTTGAAAAATAAGCTATAGTCAATTTATGGCTATAGCTTATTTATATTTTGAATATCTTCAACTCTTAAACCCGTTACTTTTGAAATAGTTTTTATGTCAATATTTTCTTTTAACATATTTTTAGCTATTTCAATATTTCTTTTATTAGTACCTTTAATGATTCCTGATTTTTCTCCATCTTCAAAGCCAATGGCTTTACCTTCATTAATCGCACTTTC
>CALVRL010000070.1 GCA_944358625.1 uncultured Bacilli bacterium
TAGAAATTAAAGTACACTCCTTACTATATTTGAATAAATTAACGTATTTTAAAGATATGGAAAATTATAAAAGTGGTCAAATAAATATTGTAGATTTATTAGAAACCTCCGTATCTAAATTTAAAGTGGCAAGGCCAGATATTAAATGGCAAATCGATATATTAGATAAAAAAACTGACTTTAAAGGCACTGCAGAAATGTGGGAAGCTATAATAGATAATATCTTAAGTAATTTTATAAGGTACGCCAAAAAAGAAGTAAAAATAACAGTTAAAAACCATAGAATTACATTCTATAATGACGGACCAAATATCGATGAAAACATTTTAAATGACATGTTTACTCCTTATAGAAAAGGTATTAAAGGGCAGTTCGGTTTAGGCTTATCGATAGTAAAACAAACCCTAACCCTACTAGGGTATGAAGTAATAGCCAAAAACGAACGTAACGGAATATCTTTTATAATAAAATAAGAAAGCCAATTTTAAGGCTTTCTTTTTACGCAGCTAACATTTTTTTAATAGTTTTTAATTCACGAGCAGAAACTTTATATTTTTTTCCATTAATAGTTACAGTTTGTAAATTTGGTTTAAAAGCATGTTTAGTCGCATTCAAAGCATGAGAACGACGATTACCAAATAAAGGTTTAGTATTAGTTATTTTTTTTGCCATAATATCCCTCCTTAAGTTTTTCTTTTCGCTATATAACTTTATCACATAATTACTTATAAGTCAAATGTTTAAATAGAAAAACCAACTTTTTTTCTATTTTGAGCCGCTTTTTTCTTAAGAACGTAAGACTGACTTTTATCTTTAGGAACAGTTAAATTAATTTCTTCCATATTTCCTGCCAAAACTTCAAACATATAATCACTCATCATTCCATCGAATACTGTTTTTAATCCTCTAGCTCCGCACCCTAAAGCCAAAGCCTCATCACAAATATAATCAATTAATGAATCATCATAAGAAAATTTTACCCCTAAATCCTCAAATAATTTTCCATAAGTAAAAATTGGACTCAAATTAGATTCTAACAATATTTTTTTATAATCTTCCTTTTTCAAATCATTCATAGCAACTAATTTAGAAAATCTACCCATGACCTCATTAATAATACCATATTTAACAAAATCATCAGTAGTAATATCTGAATAATCTTTATCATTTTTAATACCACTAAAAGCTCCCAAAGCCACAACAGTTAAATTAGAAGTATTAAAATTAACGGTGTCACCATCATATCCATCTACTTGAACTACAATGGTTCCGCCATCCAAAAGTTTTAATAAAGACCTTTGAACACCACTTCTAGAAGGACCGTCACCACCCATAACATCGCCACCAGCAAGTTTATCAAATTCATCAATTACTAAAATTCCTTTTTGAGCAAATTCTAAATCCATACCTGCAGCCGAATATAAATCAGCAAGCATATCAGCGACATCTCTGCCAACATATCCAGTTTCCGTAAAAGAAGTTATATCTTCGATAACAATAGGAACATCACATAGTTTAGCAATTTGAGACAAAATTTCAGTCTTACCAGTTCCAGTTGGACCATATATAATAATATTTTCTTTTAATTTACGAATGGTATCGCTATCTAAAGAAGAGTTAACTATCTTTTGATTTTTCAAAATAGAAGATAAAACTTCTCTTATTTGTGTATCTTGTGAAATAATAGTTTCTTTAAGTTTACTATATGCTTCAGTAATGTTAATACTTTGAATAGAAGTTTTCTTCTCTTTTTGTTTTTGATTTAAAAACCATTTGTTTGTAATTTCCTTAAAATCTTTACTTTCAAGATCAAATAAGTAGCACTTACCCACATCCTTATTATATACTTCTAAAAATTTATCAGTATTAAATTCACCATATTCTTTAGTGAGTTCCTCAAAAGTTTTAAAGCCAATTCCAAATTCGTCATCGTTAAAATGATTTCCAATTTCAAAAGCACTACCAACCTCATGAACTAGAGAAATAAAAATATCATCATCCACTTTAAAACCAATATCAGTGCATATAATTTCATAATAATCCTCTGGTTTTTTAAATTTTGCCGTAACACCCCTTTTTCTTTTGTAAATAGAAGTAATACCAAGATTATTGACAATCTCTTCTAAAGAGTATTCAAATAGCATGTTATTCATAATGTCATCCTTTCAAAACTTAATAAATATTATAACAATGAATAAAATAAAAAGTAAATAAAAAATTGAAGATTTCTACAAGAAATTTAAAACGTATTCTATTTTAAAATAGTTTACACTATTATTTCCTATGTTAGACTTTACTTTTCTATAGTTATATGCTATTCTTATAGTAGGAAAGGAGAATGCGTGATGAAGAAAGGTATTTTAACTTTAGTATTTGCAGTTGCATTTTTATTCACAGGTGTTATGGGAGTAAATGCAGAAGAATATGGCCTTGAAGCATTAGCTAAATTAGCTACAGAAGGTGGATCTTTGGAAATTAAGGCTGGAGACACTATCAAAGTAGGAGAAGATGTTTATGTTGGTGACTCTGAAGTTGCTTTAATGAACGTTACTGAAGGAACAGCTACCTTAACAAACAAAAGTGGTAGAATTGAAATAGTTTTAAAAGGTACTGCAGAAGTAAAAGGATCTAAAGTAATTATGCAATTACCACTTCAAAATTCTACATTATCAATTGATTTAATTGTTAATGAAGGATCTACTTTAAATGTTAATGGTAGAATGGCTTTACCTACTGGTACTAAAGGAACTTTAGTAAATAACGGTACAGTTAATATTAATGGTAGTTTAGAAGTTAGAGCTGATGCTACTTACACAGGCGCAGGTGTTACTAATCTAACTGGAAATTTCGTTATTTATGGAGAAACAAACACTTTAGGAACAGCTAAAATAACTTTAGGTGAAAAAGGAACAGTATATTCTAATGCAGATGTAACAGCTAATTTAACTTATGTAGAAGGTTTTGAAGCTGCACCTTTAGAAACTAAAGTTTATAAGTCTATTACTGATGAAGTTGGAGAAAAAACTTTTACAAATGGTTATACTACTGTAAAAACTGAAGTAGAAGAACCAACTGAAGAGCCAACTGAAGAAGTTAAAGACGAAGAAACAAAAGATGAAGTTAAAGATGAAGAAAAAAATCCACAAACTTCAGATGGAATCGTTTTAACATTCGTAGCTTTGGCTATCAGTGGCGCAGTTGCTATTATCGCTAAAAAGAAATTAGCTTAAAAAAAGTTAATTTCTTTTTTTTTTCTTAAAATCATAGTAAAATAATATTGGAGGGATATTATGTATGCACCATTAAACATTAAAACATGCAACTCATTTTTAAAAAGTATGATAAAAATAGATGATTTAATAAAAGTAGCCAAAGAACATAATATTAAAGCATTGACTATAACAGATGACAACATGTATGGTGTAATAGAGTTTTATAATACCTGCACAAAAAATGATATCAAACCAATAATTGGTTTAGAAATAAATATTTCAAGTAAAATAATTTTATATGCTATGAATTATGATGGATATAAAAATTTAATGAAAATAACAACTTTAAAATCAGAAGGAGAATTAAATATAGATATTTTAGCTCACTATTCTAATAATCTAATATGTCTTTTACCATATGAAAGTAAAGACTTATATAGCGAATTATCTAAAATATATAAATATATATTTTTAACATATCAAAACCAAGAAGAAAAAGATAAAATAAAAATAGAAAACAAACTATAT
>CALVRL010000071.1 GCA_944358625.1 uncultured Bacilli bacterium
GTGTTGTTATTCCAGTTTATAATGCTGAAAAACATATTGAAAAAACAATTAATAGTTTATTAAATCAAACTTTTAAAGAAATTGAATTTATATTTGTTAATGATGGTTCTAAAGATAAATCATTAGATATTTTGAGGAATTTTGAAAATAAAGATGATAGAGTTATTGTTATTGATCAAGAAAATTTTGGTCCTGGTGGTGCTAGGAATACAGGTATATTAAAAGCTAGAGGAGAATATATTGGTTTTTTAGATAGTGATGATACTCAAGATGAGCGAATGTATGAGTTACTTTATAATAAAGCTATTCAAGATAATTTTGATATGGTGATGTGTAATACAGTAAGTATTTATCCAGATAAAAAAGTAAATGTGGATGCTGGTATTTCTAATGACTGTTATACTGATGATGATATAAAAAAATGTATGATATTTTCTTATGCTGTTGTTTGGAATAAACTTATTAAAAGTGATATTGTAAAGCAAACTTTATTTTCTAAAAATTTATGGTATGAAGATGTTGAATTTTTATTTAAGCTTTATCCTAAAATTAAGAAAATTGGCTATGTCAATGAGTATTTATGTAATTATATTCAGACCGATAATTCAATAACTTATACTTTTAACAATAAAATTTATGATTTACATACTGTTATGAATAATATTGTTAATTATTATAAAGAAAATTCATTATTTGACGAATATTTGCCTGAAATTGAGTATTCTTATGTGAGATATATGTATGGTACTTTTATTAGAAGAATTGCAAAAACAAAAGATAAAAAAGAATATAAAAAAGCCGTTAAATTTGCCATTAAAGAAGTAAATGATAAATTTCCAAATTATAAAAAAAATAAATATTTAAACATGTCTGGTGGCAAAAATTTTTATTTAAAAAAATTTAATAACTTAATTTCAAAAGTTATTTATGTGTTTGAAAAGAAAGAAATGAAATATGAATTACAAAATAAGGTAGATAAATTATTAAAAAAATGAAGTAAAAATTGAATATTAAAATTATGTTGACTTTAATATATTATTTATTTTTATTATATAATTTTGATAAGGAATAGTGAGTCAACTTTAGTTATAAGATTTTTTATGAAAATTAGATAGTTAAATTTTCAATTAAAGAAAATATTATCAATGATTTTAATAATTATTTTTCATATTTTAATACATAATATAGTACTGTATAATATTACTATTGTTTTTCGTTTATTGTTTAAATTATTTATACTTTTTGTATTAATTTATGTTAATTTTTGTAGTTTGATTATATATTAATAAAGACTTTTTGATAGCTTCTTATTTTATTATTTTTGAAATTTTAGTTTTTGTTATAATTATTTTTGTTAGTGCTATAGCTTTTGAATTTATTAAGCAAAAATTTATAAAAAATAGAAAAACAAAGTTTTAAATTATATTAAAAACATATAAAAAGGTTATTCTAAATAACCTTTTCAATTTTCTGCTTCTTCTAACATATTTGTTATAAATATACCATAACCTTTATGTGGATTATCTATTACTACATGTGTAACTGCACCTATTATATTGTCTCCTTGAATAATAGGTGAACCACTCATACCTTGAATGATACCATTTGTTTTATTTAGAAGTTCTTGGTCGGTTATTTCAAATACAAAATTTTTTGTTTCTTTATCATCTAAACTTATATCAGTGATATTGATTTCATATTCTTTAATATCAGTTCTATTTAAAACAGTTAATATTTTAGCTTTACCCTTTTTTATTTCTTTTGGTTTAGCTACTTTATATGTTTTGCTATTTTTAATATTTGATGTATATTCACCAAATATTCCTTGTTTAGTATTTTCTGAAACAGTTCCTTTAATATTTGATTTATCATATTCAGCTCTTTTTTCACCTGGAATACCATCAGAACTTGGCAATATTCCGGTTACTGTAGATGTAAAAATGTCACCATCTTTGATTTCGAATATTTTACCGGTTGTTTGTTCTTGGATTTCATGACCTAAAGCACCAAATATCTTAGTTTCAGGATCAATAAATGTTAATGTTCCAATACCAGTTACGCTATCTTTAACATATAATCCTGTTTTATAAACATCATTTTCATCTTTGTATAAGTTTAAAGTAGTATTCTTTTCTTTATTATTTCTAGAGTAGGTTACAGTAATTTTTTCATCTTTAGCTTTGTTTATTTCTGTAGCCATATCTTCAATAGTTGAAACACTATTATTATTAATTTTTTGGATAACGTCTCCTGTTTTTAAGCCAGCTTCTTTTGCGGGAGATGTACCATTTACTTCATATGTTCCAACAATTAAAATACCATCTGAATTAAGTGTTATACCAATATTTTCACCACCTGCAATTATTCTATCAGAATAAGCAAGTACGTTTATTGGTATAATAAATAATAGAAGAAGCAAGAAGAATGATTTTTTAAAATTTTTAAAAAGCAAATAATCATCTCCTAATAAAAATCAGACTACATTATTATTATGAGAATTTATTAAAAAAATAGAAGTAACATTTTATGGTATTAAAAAAACGGCTACTTACAGTGTAAACGTTTTTTATACATAGACAAATAAACCTGCAATGAAAAATGCGATTATTCCAATAAGCATAATCCATACTGCAATTTTTTGAACTTTAGGACTCAAGTTTTATCACCTCTAAATAATTATATAATATTTTAAATTTTTTTGGAATATTTTTCATTTAAAAAAATATAATTTGATGAGGGATAAATATGAGAAATTTTCTAAGTAATTTAAAAAGTAATATTCGAATTAATAAAAATTTATTTGTTTTTTTACTTGTTATTGTAATGGTTGGAATAGCATCTGGTAGTATTTTTGTGACACTACTTAATGATAATGATAAGTTAGTTGTAAGTGAGTATTTAAATAATTTTTTGAATAATTTAAATAACAATAATTTAAATTATGAAATTACTTTAATAAATACTATAGTTTTTACTTTGGGACTAGCTTTATTAATTTGGTTTTTAGGTATTTCAGTTATTGGATTTTTATTAATATTAATAATTTTATTTGTTAAATCTTTTTCTTTAGGGTTTTCTATAGCTAGTATAATAATTAATTTTAATTTTAAAGGTATTTTAATTTCACTTGCTTATGTAATCCCACATCATGTTATTAATTTAATGATTTATATATTACTTTCTTCATATGCTTTGATTTTATCTTATAAACTAATAAATAGTTTTATTAAAAAGAAAAATTTTGATTTTAAAAATATTTTTAATAAATATTTATATATTTTGTGTTTTTCTTTAATTATATTACTATTTAGTATATTATATGAAGTATATTTATCACCTTTATTAATAAAATTTATCGTTTCAATTTTAACATAAATATAGCTTTTTAGCTTTTTTTTTTGTATAATTATGATGTGGATATTTAGAAAGAGAGATTTATATGGTTTTAAAAATTAGTAATTTTAAAAAATTAATAATTAAAAAAATAA
>CALVRL010000072.1 GCA_944358625.1 uncultured Bacilli bacterium
AAATTTTGAACAATGAAAAATTAAGCGAAGAAAAATAGCGAATATCTCCGCTATTTTTAAGTGCCTTTATTTATTAGGTTGTGAATAGTAACACATTTTTAGGAAATTACTGTGAAAATGGTTGACATTTTTTTCACCCCGTATATAATACATAGAAAGAAAGCGGAGGAATGAATATGACAAGAAAAATGCAATATGCAACAATACCTATCGAACTACTAGAAATTAAATCAAAAAAAAGAAAGATATCTTCCTCCTATAAAATAAAATTATTTAAAATGGTGCCATATAAATCATTAAAACTAAATAATATAGCAGTTAAAATAGGTGATGAAAATACACCTTATATCGAAGAGATAATGACAAACACCAAAATAGGTTTAAATAAAGAAGATGGCTATAAAGTATATCTACCAGGCAATATTTTATATAATTTATGTAGTAAAGAAGAAGCCTATTTAACCGCAGCCGAACAGTTAAATTATCATAAAAAAGTATCAAATATATTTAATTAAAGTTCATATATATTAATACCATATTTATTTTCCATTTTATCAAAAAATATATAATTAAAAGGTGGATTATAAGTCAAAATACCAAATATAATATATAGTAAAATAATACCAACTATACCCAGTAATTCTTTATGCAAATCTCTTAAAGCTAAAATATAATAACTTATTATATTCACAAAATAAAGACTGATAAAAAGAACTATTAAATTTAAAATAAATATAGAACCAGTAAAATGATAAATAGGTAAGTATATAATTAAGAAAATAATAATAGATAAACAAACTTCTAAAAATAAACTCAAAATAAAATTATTATGATTAACTCTAAATTTCTTATATAAGAAATATTCTAAAATACTCCAAATTAAAATACTACTAGTCATCATCTTCATATGTTCCCAGATACTTTCATTTACAGGGAAAAATATACTAAATAAAGTATTAGGGAAAAAGTTATATAAAAAATGTGTTAAAAAACATAATATAAACATACCAAAAATACTAACAATTTTTATTTTTTTTAAATCCATTTTACCGCCTCTTTTAGAAGTATTTTATGCAAAAATGTAAAAAATTATACATTTTTTTAATTTTTTTAAGAAAAAAAGAGGAAATCGCAAAAAAAAATCGTATATTAATATATAGAGGGGGATTTTTCATGAATACACTTAGTCAAGAAAAAATTAACGAAATAAGAAATAGTGTCAACATCGTTGATGTAATTTCCTCTTATATACCTCTAACACCAAGAGGTAAGAATTTTTTTGGTGTATGTCCATTTCATGACGATACCAACCCATCCATGAGTGTAAGCCCATCTAGACAAATTTACAAATGTTTTTCATGTGGAGCGACAGGAACCGTTTTTAAATTTATTATGGATTATGAAAACATTTCATTTATGGAGGCCGTCAAAAAAGTGGCCGATATAGGTGGAATAAAAGTTGATATAGGAAAAGTAGCAAAAAAAAGAACATACCCTGAATTACATCAAATATATGATTTAGCCTTAAAGTTTTACATGAATAATTTAAATACTGTAAGTGGTAAAGAAGCCAAAGAATATTTAAGCAAAAGAAATATAAATGAAGATGTTATCAAAGAATTTCAAATAGGTTTAGCTTTAAAAAAAGATACATTATCTAAAATATTAACAAAAAAATTTAATCCAGAAGACGCTTTAAAAAGCGGTTTAATTGGTAAAAATGATTATGGATATTATGATTTGTTTTTTGAAAGGATAATGTTTCCGCTTTACGATTTAGATGGAAATCCAGTTTCATTTAGTGGAAGAATATATAATAGAATAGATAATTCTAAATATTTTAATACTAGAGAAACTGAAATATTTAAAAAAGGTGAACTTTTATACAACTACCATAAAGCTAAAGATATAGCTAGAAGAAAAAATCAAATAATAGTTGTTGAAGGCTTTATGGATGTAATCAGAGCCTATACTATTGATATTAAAAACGTTATAGCCATGATGGGAACAGCCGTTACTGATATTCAAGCAAATTTAATTAAAAGAATGGCTAAAGAAGTCATTTTATGTTTTGATGGAGATGAAGCAGGAGCTAAAGCAACATTATCATGTATAAATGAATTATTAAAAATAGGAGTAACCCCAAAAATAGTTAGGTTGGAAGAAAATCTAGACCCCGACGAATATATACAAAAATATGGAAAAGAAGCCTTTCAAAAGAAAATTGATAATCCTATAAGTGTTATGGATTTTAAACTATCATATTTAAAAATAGGAAATGACTTAACGACAAGTGAAGGAAAAGCAAACTACATAAAAGAAATCATAGATGAGTTAAACAAAATAGATGATGATATTTTAAAAGATATAACAGTAAAAAAAATAGCAACCGAAATGGATGTAGATGAAGATGTGATTAAAAAACATCTAACTAAAAATGTTATAAAACCAAAAGCAAAAAAAATAGAAGTGCCAAATGTAACCGATAAATATGAAAAAGCAGAAAGCGCTTTAGTATATTATATGCTTAAAAGTAAAGAAGTGATAACAATATACAATAACAAAGTAACATATATTCCAAACAAAGAATATAGATTACTAGCTAGAGAGATAAGTATGTTTTACAAAAATTTTGGTTTTATAAATGAAGCAGATTTTATCGATTACATTGAATGTGATCCAGAGCTTATGGAAACAATAAATAAAATAAATAAAAATAATAAAAAAGAAACTTATACTTTAGAAGAAATTGAAGATTATATTAATGTAATTAAAGATTATAATGTTAAAGAAGAAATAAAAAGACTTACAAATAGAATGAAAAACTTGACAGATCCGTTAAAGCAAGCTAAAATAGCTGAGGAAATTGTGGGACTTAAAAAGGGAGTGTAATAATGTTCGAAGAAATAAAAACTTTTGAAGAAAGAAAAAAAGATTTAATTAATTTAGGAAAGAAAAAAGGAAATATCACCTATGAAGAATTAGCTGAGCACTTAAAAGGTTTAGAGTTAGACGCTGACTCATTAGATGAATTATATAACACATTAAGTGAAAATAATATTCAAGTAGTATCAGAAGGCGAAGAAGATGAAGATCCAAGTAGTGTTAGTAATGAACTTTTAACTAAAGATTTAACTATAAATGATCCTGTTAGAATGTATTTAAAAGAAATAGGACAAATAAAATTATTAACAACAGAAGAAGAATTAGAACTAGCTGATAGAATAGAACAAGGCGATGAACAAGCCAAAGCAACATTAGCCGAAGCCAACTTACGTTTAGTTGTAAGTATAGCTAAAAGATATGTCGGAAGAGGAATGTTATTTTTAGATTTAATTCAAGAAGGGAATATTGGTTTAATGAAAGCA
>CALVRL010000073.1 GCA_944358625.1 uncultured Bacilli bacterium
ATACTTATATTACCAGTTTTACTATTAATAATAATAGGAATGATAGATATTGGTAATATTTTTTTAAGTAAATATGATTTAAACAAAGATTTAGAAAATGTCGTTAATTTATATCAAAATGGAGACACAAAATCTTTAGGTATATATTTAGCCAAAGAAAATTTATCATTAAAAGAAGATACTAAAAATGGTATGATTACTTTAACTATTAAAAAAGATATTGAAATAAACACTCCCGGTTTAAGCAATATTTTAGGTAAAAATTACGAAATAAAAACATCTAAAACATTTTACGAAAACTACGAGGCTATAAATGGGGAGTAAAGGACAGAGTTTAGTTATATTCGTATTAATTTTACCAATATTATTACTACTTTTTGCTTTAATATGGGAAATAGGAAATTACAGCTTTACTATTAATAAATATGAAAAAGAAATAAAAGATACTATAAATTATGGTTTAAAAAATAAAGAAACCATTAACGAAGATGATTTAATAAATTTATTAAAAGAAAACATTGAAGGAAAAATTTATATAAAAATAGATGACAAAATAAAAATAAACGTAAAAGAAGAATATAAAGCATTATTTAATTTAAATAATAATTTTGATATTGATATAACTTATATAGGATACATAGAAAACGAAAAATTAATAATCAAAAGAATAGAGGGATAATATGGCCTTAAAACAAGCAAAAGTAATTACTGTAACATCAGTTAAAGGGGGTACAGGTAAAACGACATTTACCTTATCACTAGTTGGTATTTTAGCCAACAAAAATCTAAAAACAATTATAGTAGATATGGATCTTCATTCAGGAGTAATTGCTCCTACGTTAAATTTAAAAGAGACAAAAGACATATATACATTAGTTAACGATTATATGAACCACGGTTTAAAAGAATTAGAAGAATATATTACAAAATATAATAATTACATAGATGTTCTACCCGCTCCAAAAGATCCAAGAAGTGTTGGTAAGATAAGTTCATACTATATTGAAAATATATTAAAAAAACTAAAATATATGTATGATGTAATTTTAATAGATACTAATCATATTATCGACGATATTAATTTAATAACATTTGATAATAGTGATGAAATATTATATGTTATAACAAGCGATTTAATGGATTTAAGAAACATGAAGACTATGATAGCCATTTATAACGATATGAATTTAGATAATTATCACATAGTACTAAATGAAGCCATATCAAAACAAAGTCTAGATTTATATACGATAAATTCTTTTTTAGGAAGAAATATAGATTACATATTATCAAATAATTCATATATAAAAAACATCAACAAATTAATAATGAATGGTAAAATTGCAACTTTAGAAAAAGGTTATCAAAAAGAAACAGAATTATTCACTAAAATTATAGATAATATTTTAAAGTAAAGGAGGGCTATAATGACAAAGAAAAAATTCATGAATGAATTTGCCACTACCATAGAACAAATAGTGCCAAAAGATATAGATGATTATGATGAATTTCAAGATAAAGATTTATTGGAAAAATTAAGAAACAAAATAATCCAAAATATCATAGATGGCAAAGATAAAACAAATGAAGACATGAAAGATTTTATCAAAGAAGAAATAGATAAAACAGTAGAAGGCTATGATTTAACAAGCGAACAGTTAAGCTATATATATAATTTGATAGATAATGAAGTAAACGGATATGGCCCTTTAACCGAGCTTTTAAAAGATAAAGAAATAACAGAAATAATGGTCAATTCACCAAATGAAATATATATTGAATTAGACGGTAAAGTAATTAAAGATGACACAGTAAGTTTTATAAATAATGAGCACATAGTAAGAGTTGTTCAAAGATTAATTCAACCAATCGGAAAAACTATCGATATAGCGCACCCAATGGTTGATGCAAGATTAGAAGATGGGTCAAGACTAAATGCCATACTGCCACCATTATCTTTAAATGGGCCAGTGGTTACTATAAGAAAATTTAAAAGCGAACTGGCAAACATTGAAGATTTACTAAGAACAGGTACTCTAACACCTTATATGGCAAGATTTCTAGAAGCATGTGTACATGCCAAATTAAACATATTAGTAGTTGGTGGAACAGGAGCCGGAAAAACAACATTATTAAACGTATTATCATCATTTTGTGATCCAGATGATAGAATAATCACAATTGAAGATGCTGCTGAATTAAAATTAAAACAAGAGCACGTTATATCACTTGAAACAAGAACAAATAATTATGAAAATGAAGGAGCTATTACAATAAGGGATTTAGTAATCAACTCCCTTAGAATGAGACCAGATAGAATAATAGTTGGTGAAGTTAGAGGAAAAGAAGCATTTGACATGTTACAGGCAATGAACACAGGTCATGAAGGATCAATGACAACAATGCACGCCAACGGTCCAGCTGATGCCTTAAATAGATTAGAGACTATGGTTTTAATGAACGGAGTAGAGATACCAGTCACAGCTATTAGAGAATATATAGAAAGTGCGATACAAATAGTAGTTCAAGTATCTAGACTATCAGACGGAAGAAGAAGAGTAACAAGTATAAATGAAATAACCGGTTTAGAAAACGGAGAAATTAAACAAAAAGAAATATTCAAATTTAGACAAACAGGAGTTTTAAGCAACGGTGATGTCGATGGCGAATTTTTACTTCATAAATATATTCCAAAAGTATATGCAAAAATAAAAGCCAAAGGAACAGACGATTTAAAAGATATTTTCGAAAGTTAAGAAAGTAGGTGATAAATAGATGAATGGAAATTTTAATATAGAAAAGTTAGATAAACCAGTAAACAAAGATATTAATATCATATTTTCACCATCTATTAATGTCACCTCATATTCATATCAAATATATAAAGATGATATCCCATATAAAAAAATAGATGTTACCAACAATTTTAGCTCAAATATTTTATTAAGTGAAACAGGGAAATATCAAATAATAGTTAATTTAAATTTAAATAATGGATTAACCGAAACAATTACAAGCAGTGAATATACTATAGATAAAGTTGCTCCAGAAATAACGCTTTCAAAAGAAAATATTGAAACAACACCTACTAACAATGAAAATTTAATAACATGTGAAGCAAACGACAATTTAGATGGAACAATAAAAAATATAAAAACAAACATAAATGAAATACCATTAAGCAAAATAGGAAATTATAAATATACATGCATAGTTCAAGACGAAGCAGGAAATATTGCTGAAAAAAGTACTAATATAAATGTCATTCCCCACAG
>CALVRL010000074.1 GCA_944358625.1 uncultured Bacilli bacterium
GAAAGTGCGATTAATGAAGGTAAAGCCATTGGCTTTGAAGATGGAGAAAAATCAGGAATCATTAAAGGTACTAATAACACAAAAAATGAAATAGCTAAAAACATGTTAAAAGAAAATATTGACATAAAAACTATTTCAAAAGTAACGGGTTTAAGAATCGAAGATATTCAAAATATTGAAATTGACATTTAATATGTCTTTTTCTTTTAAACCTTATTTTGACAAATTAATCACTAAAAAAAAATTAAAATATAGTTAGGTGATTATAATGAAAAAATATCTATTTCCAGTTACAATATCTTTACTAATAGGTATTAGTATGGCCTATTTTATCATTAAACAATATGAAGGTATGCCAATTTTAGCAGTTTCTTCTAATGCAGAAACTTTATATTATGTTGAAAGAGGAATATATTCTGATTTAGAAAATATGGAAAATAATATGAAAGACTTTACCGATTATATTTATAATACAGAAAATAATCAGTATCATACATATATTGGAATTACAACAAATAAAGAAAATGCTTTAAAAATTCAAAATTATTATAAAAACTTAGGATACGACACTAATTTAGTAGAAAAAATAACCGATAATAAGGAATTTATAAATATTTTAAGGCAGTATGATGAACTTTTAAATAAAACAGACGATAGTGAGTCGATTAAAACTATTTGTAATCAAGTTTTAGCAAAATATGAGGAGATGGTGAATTGAATATAAAAAATATGCCAATTTTAGAAAGGCCAAGAGAAAGACTAATAAATTATGGGGCTTCTAATTTATCAGATGAAGAATTACTTGCTATTATATTAAAAACAGGATATAAAAATATATCAGCAAAAAATTTAGCTGCATATATTTTAAGTTTTATAAAAGGAATAGAAAATTTAAATAATATAAATTATCATAAGATTAAAAATATAAAAGGAATAGGTATGGATAAAGCTTGTACACTTGTCGCATTAAGTGAAATAAGTAAAAGAATAAACAGAAAAATATCCACTTTAAATGGAGTTAAATTAAACAGTACTTTAAAAATATATGAGTATTACAAATACAAAATAAGTGATTGTCAAGAAGGATTTTATGCTATATATTTAGATGCAAACAAAAAAGTTATAGAAGAAAAATTAATTTTTATAGGAACAGTTAATTATAGTTTAGTTCATCCAAGAGATATATTTAAAGAAGCGTTAATTTTAAATGCTTCTTCAATAATATGTGTACATAATCATCCTAGCGGAGAAGTAAATCCAAGTAAAGAAGATATAAGCATAACAAAGCAAATTAAAGATGCCGGTGATATAATTGGTATTAAATTAATAGACCATGTAATAGTTAGTAAAGACAAATATTATAGTTTTTTAGAAAATGGAAAAATTTAGGTTGGTTTTATTTATAAAATGTATTATAATTTTATTTAGGTGATGCGTTATGGCTAATAAAAAATTTGATAAAAGATATTTGTTTATTTTTGTAGTTATAGCTATTGCTATAGTTTTAACTATTTTAGCCGCATCATTAAATAAAGAAAGAGACTTAAATCCTATTGAAAAAGCTTTAAAAGACATGGGAACAGTCGTTATAAAAGTAGTATCCACACCATTTAATTTTGTACACGATAAAATAGATGAAATGGTAGAAAAAAATGACATATATGAAAAATATAAAGAAATAAAAAATAAAGAAGAGCAAATAGATTCAGTAATTGCTCAAAATGATAATTTAAAAGATGAAATAGGTAAATTAAAAGAAACTTTAAATTTAAATACCATTTTAAGTGACAAAGTATATATGAATGCAACAGTTGTAACTAGAAACATCGATTATTGGTATAATGAAATAACCATTGATAAAGGTAGTAAAAACGGCATTGAAAAAGGTATGGCCGTTGTTGTTCCGAAAGGATTAATTGGGCAAATCACAAAAGTAAGTAATTATACCAGTACTGTTAAATTACTTTCAAACGAAAATATGAGTGATAAGATAAGTGTAAAAATTAAAGTAGGCGATAATTATGTTTACGGTTTAATTTCAGCTTATGATGCTAAAACAAATACATATACTGTAGAAGGAATTAGTGAAAATGTAAAAATAGAAAAAGATGCGGATGTAGTAACAACCGGTATGGGAACAATTTTCCCAAGCGGTTTAATAGTTGGAAAAGTAAAAGAAGTTACAACAGATAATTTTGATTTATCAAAAGTAGTAGAAGTTAAATCATCTGTTGATTTTAATGATATAGATTATGTTACAGTATTAAAAAGGAAAAGCGAATGAAAGCGTTAATTATTTTAATTTCCTTTATATTAGAAGGAGTTTTTTCTAACTATGTACAGACTAGTAGTTACTTTATTCCACTTTTTACTTTAACCGCACTAGTTATTATTTATCCTTTATTTACTGAAATTAAAGATTATTATAAATATGCTTTTTTAACCGGACTAGCATACGATTTAATATATACAGATACAATAGTTTTTCATGCAATTATCTTTTGTTTTATGGCATATATAATAAGTCGATTTAATTTAGTCTTAACAGATAATTTTATAAATATATTAATTATTGTAGGTTTATCCATAGCTATTTATAGAATTATAACCTACCTTATTTTAATATTAGTAAGCAGATTATCTTTTAGCTTTATAAATCTCATCTTTAGTATATTAAAAAGTTTAATTTTAAATTTAATATACAGTTTAATTTTATTTTTAATAGTTAAAAAGTCTCAAAAAAAATACAAATATAAATTTTGAGACTTTTTTCTTGTGTACTAGGAATTTGCTTTGCAAAAGCAAAAAACAAACAAATGTTCAAAAACTATTTACAAATATAATTATTTGTAGTATATTGAATACATCAAAGAGGGTGATAACATGAACATATTAAAAGGCTACGTGTTTAGAATGTATCCTAATGAAAAGCAAAAAAAATTAATTAATAAAACTATAGGATGCTCTAGATTTATATATAATTATTTTTTAGATGATAAAATAAAAGAATATAAGATAGTAGGTAAAAGTAAAAGCGCATATGATCAAATAAAATTAATTCCCATATTATCTAAAGAAAAAGAGTGGCTAAAAGAAGTAGATAGCTGCGCTTTAAGAAATAGCTTATTTAATTTAGAAGATGCTTTTAAAAGATTTTATAAAGGAAGTGGATATCCTAGATTTAAAGCTAAAGGAGTACATGAAAGATATAAAACAAA
>CALVRL010000075.1 GCA_944358625.1 uncultured Bacilli bacterium
ACTAAATTATCTAAACGACTTTCTAATAATTTAAGTAAGTTTTCACCGTTGACACCTTTCATTTTAACTGCTTTTTCGAAAGTTCTTTCCATTTGTTTTTCACTTAAACCATACATAAATTTAACCTTTTGTTTTTCTTGAAGTTGAATACCATAGTTAGAAAGTTTTTTTCTTCTATCTTGTCCGTGTTCACCAGGAGCATAAGGTCTTTTAGCAAGTTCCTTACCATTTTCTAAAATAGAAAAACCAAAACGTCTAGATTTCTTATAAGTAGGTCCTAAGTATCTTGACATAAATTTCCTCCTTTCACATTATAAGCGCGAAAGGTTATTTTGCACGCATTTATAGGGTGGAATATATTAATACTTGTTATAGCAGCCTAACAAGTAACCCCTATAGGAAATATCCACATTATAAAGCTCAAAATAACGCTGCTTCAACACGCTGACTATAATTATATATGTAATTAAAGGTAAAGTCAATACATAAGGGCTTAATATTTTGCCAAAATTAACCACAAAACGTGATATACTGTTAATAGAAATTTAAAATTACAAATAGAAAGAAATCAATTAGTTAGATTAATATTTCTATAAGATTGATTATACGAGGTAGATATGCTTAAAATAGATAGTGAAATAATAGATTTAAAAGAAGTATTATTACATAGGCCAGGGAAAGAATTATTAAATTTAACCCCTTCTACATTAGAAGATTTATTATTTGATGATATACCATTTTTAAAAGAAGCTCAACAAGAGCACGATAATTTTGCGCGAGTCTTAAAAGAAAATGGAGTAAAAGTTTTCTATCTAGAAAATTTAATGGCAGAAGCAATCAAAGAAAAAGAAATAAAAGATAAATTTTTGAGAGAATTTATAGAAGAAGCAAATATAGAAAACAAATATAAAAAAACAATTTATAATTATTTAAATAATTTTAAAAGTAATAAAAAATTAATATTAAAAACAATGGAAGGGATTAAAGGAAAAGATTTAAAAATAAACAAAACATTTATTACAAATCCTATGCCCAACTTATACTTTACAAGAGATAATATGACAGTTATAGGCGAAGAAGTATATATAAACAATATGCGTTTTAATTCTAGAAAAAGAGAAAGCATTTATTATAAATATATTTTTAAATATCATTCAAAATTTAAAAATACTCGCACTTATAATAATAAACATCATATAGAAGGAGGAGATATACTAGTTTTAAACGAAAATACATTGTTAATAGGTATATCCCAAAGAACAGAAAAAAGAGCTATTATTTCTTTGAGTAATAAATTATTAAAAAAAGAAAAGATAAATAAAATAATCGCTATAAAAATTCCAAACAAAAGAACATCGATGCATTTAGATACTGTTATAACCATGGTAAGTAATGATAAATTTATATATTACCCAAAAATAACAGAAAATATAAAAATATACGAAATAACAGCCAATGGAGTAAAAAAAATAGATAAAAGTTTAAAAGAAGCATTAGAAAAAATATTAAATAAAAAAATAACATTAATTCCATGTGCAGGGAAAGATGAAATAGATTCAAAAAGAGAACAGTGGAGTGATGGCAGTAATACCTTATGCATTAAAAATAAAGTAATAATTACATATGATAGAAATATTAAAACAAACAATTTATTAAGAAAAGAAGGTATAAAAGTAATAGAGATAAAAAGTTCAGAATTATCTAGAGGAAGAGGAGGACCAAGATGTATGAGTGCCCCATTATTAAGAGAAAAAAGTAAAAAAGAAATGGATAATGTGTGATATAATTTAATAGAAAGGTTTTAATTTTTGTTAGATAGTACAATTTATTTAACAAGAATCATATAAGAAAGTGTGATATTATGTTTAAAAAAAATATATACAAACAAATCATAAAAAAAATAAAAAAAGCAAATGTAATTGTAATAGCACGTCATGTTGGAGCAGACCCAGACGCATTAGGAAGTACATTAGGTTTAAAACAGTTAATACTAGACAATTTTCCAGACAAAAAAGTTTATGTTATTGGTTCACCAGCCGCTAAATTTAGATATATAGGTGAATTAGATAAGTTAGAAGAAATTCCTTTAGATTCTCTATTAATTGTCACAGACACCCCAGACCATAGAAGAGTAGATGGTATAGATCCAAGAAAAATAAAAAATTCTATTAAAATAGACCATCATCCATACGTTGAAAAAATGTGTGAATTAGAATGGATAGATGATAAATCAACAAGTGCTTCACAGATGATTTTAGAACTAGCATTCAAAACCAACCTAAAAGTAACCAAAGAAACAGCCGAAAAACTATACATAGGATTAGTTGCTGATACAAATAGATTTATGTTTTCATATACGAATTATAAAACATTTGCTTTAGTAAGTAGATTATTAAAAGAAACAAATATCGATATAACAAAAATATATAATGAATTATATTTAAGGCCATATAAAGAAATAAAATTCCAAGGCTATATGTCAATGAATTATCAAATAACCGAAAATAAAGTAGGGTATTTGATAATAAATGATGATATATTAAAAGAATTTAATGTTGATGCAGCAACACCAGGAAATATGATAAATAGTTTTAATCACATAAACGAAATGTTAGTTTGGGTAACCGCAACATTAGATAAAGAATTAGGAACATATAGAGTATCAATTAGATCAAGAGGGCCAATAATAAACGAAATAGCCGCAAATCATGGTGGAGGTGGCCACATGTTTGCCAGTGGAGTTAGATTAAAAACCGAAGAAGAAATTAAATCTTTAATTCAAGATTTAGACATTGTTTCAAAAGAATATATTCAAAAAAACCTTTAAATAAGGTTTTTTAACGATAATATGGAAAACCATAAGGCGGATAATAAGGATAATAAATAGGACGGTTATTACCCCAAAATAAAGGTGAAATTAATCCCCCAGTAATACCACCTAAAATAAAAGGTCCTAAAAATCCATTTTGATTAGGTCTAGGACCACCAGGAGGTCTACCAGGAGGACCCATAGGACGTCTATTCATATAATATTCATTCATATAGATTACCCCTTTCATAATTATATTATGAAATAAATCATAAATAGTGAGAGCATACAAAAGAAATTAAGTCATATAATTTCATAGGTGACTAACTATTAAAAGTCAACAATATTTTTCAAAAAAATGAAAAATATTAATAATTGGAAAAGATCCCATG
>CALVRL010000076.1 GCA_944358625.1 uncultured Bacilli bacterium
GATAAAATGTGTACTGTTATCGTACTATTTAAAGTGTTAAATTATACAGGAGATATAAAAGTTGCTGATAATGAAAGTAAACAGTTAAGATTCTTTTCATTAGATAATTTACCTAATATGGAGTCAAGAGCCAAAGCAATTATTGATAAAATTAATAATGGGTCAATAAAAATATAATATAAATGGTAATCGAGAGAAGAAATGTATATATAAAAAATAACAAAAAGAAACTACAAAAAATATAAGCGTAGCAATTACTAAGCTAAGTGGAAACTTGAATTTAAATAAGTTTTATTGGTTCTAATTTCTTTACGAATGTAGATATAATTTTAAATAAATAATATAATAGCATCGTTAAATGGTTTAAACTAAAAAAAGGTGTTTTATGAAAAAGGAAGACAGACTAGAAGTTATTAAAACAGAGTTAAAAAAATCTAGAAAAATATTAAATGCTTTATGCGATGAAAATAGACAAAATATATTACTTGTACTATTAGAAAATTATTCAACAGGTGGTATTAGAGTTGATGACATTGCAAAAAGAGTTAATTTATCAAGACCAGCAGTATCACATCATTTAAAAAATTTACTTGATAATAATATTGTTGGAACAAATGAAATATTAAGTTTAAAATCATTGCTACAAAATATTGAACTTTATGTCGAAGAAAGGAAAGAGGAACTAAAATGAAAAATTTGATTGTTTATTATTCTTATGAAGAAAATACAGAAGAATTAGTAAAAGGAATGCAGGAAGTAATAGATGCCGATGTATTAAAATTAATACCCAAGAAAGAAATGAAGACCAAAAGTTTATTTAGATTCGTTTGGGGTGGTATGCAAGTTTATATGACGAAAAATCCTGAACTAGAAGAATACAATATTGATTTATCTAAATATGATAATATTATTATAGGATCACCTTGTTGGTTTGGAACTTATGCACCTCCAATAAATACATTTTTATCAGACAATAAAATGAAAAATAAAAATATTTATCTTTTAGTTTGTAATGGGGGAAATCTAAGAAATACTTGGAAAAATTATGAAGAAATATTAAAAGAAAACAATATAGTTTCTAAATTAGATATCGTTTATCCAATAAAAAATGGAATAGAAGCAGCTAAAAAGAGAACTAATGAATGGATTAAAAATAATTTTAAGTAGCAAATTATAATTGATAGAAATGTTAAAAGTAAGTGACAAAATTCCACTTCTAATTGGTAGTAAAGAATATGTTTATGATATATAATTTTAATAATCAATAAGTGGAGGTGCTTATGAAATTAATTTTGATTCACGGTTCGGGACACAGGAAAGAAAGTTGGGAACAAACAATTTCCTATATGAAAAATACAAAAGATATACTATATCCTGATTTATCTACAATATTAAATGGAAAAGAAGCAAGCTATAGTAATTTATATGCTCAATTTGTAGAATACTGCAATAAGATAGATGGGAAAATTAATTTATGTGGTCTTTCCTTAGGGGGTATCCTAGCATTAAATTATGCATTAGATTTTCCAAAAAAAGTAAACTCGCTTATTTTAATTGGCACACCATATAAAGTACCAAAAGTAATGTTTAGTATTCAAAATATGATTTTTAAATTTTTACCAAATTCCCTTTTTGAAAGTATGGCTTTTAATAAAAAAGATACTTTTATTTTAGGAAATTCTATGAAAAAATTAGATTTTAGTAATGACGTTAAAAATATCAAATGTAAAACTTTAATCATATGTGGTAAGAAAGATAAAGCAAATATCAAGTCTGCTTATTATTTATCTGAAAATATTAAAAACTCACAGTTAAAAATAATGAATAATGCAGGACATATCGTAAATGAAGAAAATCCTAGAGAACTTTCATTAATAATCAGTAACTTTATAAAGGATTAAAAAGTAATTTTTGACATGTTAAGAAAACGAGCAAAATTGTAAATGATACTTGCTAGAAAATAATTAATTAACGTGATATATTAAATCTGGAGGTTGAAAGTATGAGTTTAGGAAATATTTTATTTGATGCAAGAAAAAAGAAAGGTTTATCACAAGAAGAAGTAGCAGAAAAATTGGGTGTTAGTAGACAGACAATTTCCAAATGGGAAACTGAGGAAACGGTACCAGATATTTATCAAGCTAAAAAACTAGCAAAAATTTATGGATTATCTTTAGATGAACTAATTGATACCGATTTAGATCAAAAAGAAATTGAAGAAGTAATAAAAAATACAGATGAGAAAAAAGAAGCTAAAATAAATTGGACTAACGCCTGGAGTAAAAAATATCCTGTTTTAGCAGCTTATCAACAAGAAGTAGATATTGATAGGTATGCAAGACAAATTAGAGAAATGTTAACAGATTTGCAAGTAAAATATCATTATAATAATTTAGATAGTATGTTAGTTTTAAAAGACATACTTTATCATGAATGGAAAGATAAAAGATAAAATGAGTGAATCGTTTCACTTGTTTTATTATGCAAAAAAATCTAGATAAGCAACTAAAAAGAAATACAAAGATAGAAATATTCTATTATTAAAACTTGGTGTAGATTTTAATATTCCTGGAATTATTCATTTTCCATTCGAAGTTAAACATGCAAATCTAATTAGAGTAAACGAAAGATATTTAGAATCATTTTATGACATAAAAGATAAAATAATTTTAATAAAAGACGATTGCAAGAACTTTTTAACAAATTTACAAAATAAATAATAATAAAAGAAGGAATATGAGAAATTTACATAACAAAAAGAAAAAATCCTCTTCCGAAACATTAGAAACGGATTTTTTTATAATTTGTTTAACACCTTAATTTATGATAATGTACAAACTGGGAAATATTTAACTTGTTGAGTGCTCGCCAACTTCAAAAGGAAGGAGGCTAGAATATGGTTAAAAAGGATATGTTAATTTGTTCCTTACTTTTAATCATCTTTTCACTACTTACTATTCTTTTTACTCTAGTGAAATAAAACATTTAAAAAGCACTCAATCCAGTTAGTTGAGTGCAACCACAAAAACATTGGTAAGTACTTAACTCTACTGAATGTTAAGTATTTCCTATTTTTAATTGTAAGAATTCGTCTTACAGATTAATCATAACATAAGAAAAATAAATCTTCAAGTATAA
>CALVRL010000077.1 GCA_944358625.1 uncultured Bacilli bacterium
CACTTTATTAGCAATAATTATTAAAGCCTTTCAATTTAAATTATTAGGCAGTTTAGAAACATTAGGAATTTTTTTACTAGGATTTTTCATATTAGATATATATCTATTTGCTAAATATAAAGTATTTAGATGGAAAATAGAAAGTGACTTCACTGCCGCTATAACAATCATGAATAATTCATTTAAATCAGGAAGAAGTATTACCCAAGCGATAGACATAGTATCACACGAAGTCAAAGGTACTATAGGAGCCGAATTTAAAAGAATGAATTTAGAATTATTATACGGTTTAGACATTGAAACTGTATTTAAAAGATTTGCCAAAAGAATGGATTTAGAAGAAGCAAATTATTTAACAGCATCACTATCTATTTTAAATAAAACAGGTGGCGATATAATAAAAGTATTTTCAACCATCGAAAGAAGTTTATTCGATAAAAGAAAATTAAGAATAGAGCTTAAAAGCCTAACAAGCGGTAGTAGAATAATAGTATATGTACTACTTGGAATACCATTTTTCTTCGTTTTAGTTATCAGTATGATCTCACCAGGATACTTTATGCCATTTATAAATACACAGTTAGGCCGTATTCTCTTGATATTTATGATAATTTACTATATAATTTTTGTGGTAGTGGTTAGAAAAATAATGAAGGTGGTGATTTAATGATTGACAAAGCCAAATTCATTAAAAGAATATACAGTAATAAAGAATTAGATGAAATAAAATATAAATTAAAATGTTTAGGTAAGGATACCAAATATGATGCTTACACATTTTGTTTATATAGACTATTAACTACCATTTTAGTCTTTATATTAACCATTTTCATATTAAAATCAGGTTACGTTCTAGCACCTTTTATTATGATAGGTTATTATTATCTATTTTATTATTTCAATATTACTAGAAAGTTAAAATTTAAAAATATCAGGTTAGAACATCAAGCTTTATATTTCTTTGAAATTTTAACATTAACACTAGAATCAGGAAGAAACCTAGAAAACGCATTAAGAGTTACATGTGACAATGTCGATTCAGAAATTTCACAAGAATTCAAAAAAGCTTTAGATGAAATGAAATATGGTAAATCATTAATTGAAGCATTAAGCGATTTAAAAGAGCATATTTCATCAGATATAATTAATAATATAATACTGAATATAATTCAAACAAATAGATTCGGAAATAGTATTTTAGATACATTATATAATGAAGTTGATTTCTTAAGACAAAAAGAATTATTAACCGTCAAAGAACAAATAAATAAAATACCAAACAAAGTAAGTATCGTTTCTGTTTTATTTATTGTACCGCTTATAATTGTCTTAATATTAGGTCCATATTTGATTGAATTTATAGGTTAGGAGGAACATCTATGTATTATTTAATTGGAATAAAAGGAACTGGTATGAGTGCACTTGCTTGTTTTTTACACGATTTAGGATACACCGTCAAAGGAAGTGACGTAGAAAGACATTTTTTCACCGAAAAAGGCTTAAACGAAAGAAATATTGAAATTTTACCATATGATGAAAAAAACATCACTAAAGATATGATAATTATTAAAGGAAATGTCATAAAAGAAGATCATCCAGAATATCAAAAAGCATTAGAGTTAGATTTAAAAATATACACTTATGAAGAAATGCTTGCTAAACTAACTAAAATGTTTATGACTATCACAGTTGCTGGATGTCATGGAAAGACAACGACATCAACCATGGCTTATCAAGTTTTAAACACCTTAAAAGGAGCTAACTGTTTAATAGGTGATGGTACAGGTATAGCAAATAAAGAAAACAAGTATTTTGTTTTAGAAGCCTGTGAATATCAAAGACATTTTTTAGAATATTTTCCATACTACGCTATCATAACAAACATCGAATTAGATCATGTCGATTATTACAAAGATATCGATGATGTTATAGATGCTTTTACAGAGTATGCAAATAATGCCGAAAAAATGGTTATAGCTTGTGGAGATGATCCATACACTCATAGTCTAGAAGTAAGTAAACCTATATTTTATTATGGTTTAGATGAAGACAATGATATAATAGCAAAAGATGTCAATTACAATTTAGACGGAGTTTCATTTGATGTATTTGTCGAAGATAATTATTATGGTCATTTTGATCTACCAATTTACGGTAAACACATGCTTTTAGATGCTCTAGCAGTTATAAGTTTATGTTACTATGAAAGAATAGAAGCAAAAGAAGTAGCTAAAGTTTTAAAAGAATTTCATGCTGCTAGAAGAAGATTTAATGAAACAATAGTAGGAAGCAACATTTTAATTGATGATTATGCCCACCATCCAACAGAGTTAAAATGTACTATTAAAGCTGTTAAACAAAAATATCCAGATAAAAATTTAGTCGTAATATGGGGACCACATACATATTCTAGAACAAAAGCTTTTAAAGATGAATATATAGAAATATTAAAAACCGTAGATAAAGCCTATATCATGGATATATATGCAGCTAGAGAAAAAGAAGGAGAAATAAACATCAATATAAATGACATTATAAAAGAAATACCAAATGCCGAGCACATTTCTCAAGAAGAAATAGATAAATTATTAAATTATGAAGATTCGGTATTGTTATTCATGAGTCCAAATGACCTAACATCTTTTGAACAAGAATATATAAATAAATATAAGAACAAAAGTCAAAATAAATTTTGACCCAGCTTACCTCACGGTAAGCTCTTTCTACTTCTTTGGAATCTAAGACTCCTCCATAGACCAATATCGGATGGTCGCCAC
>CALVRL010000078.1 GCA_944358625.1 uncultured Bacilli bacterium
ATGGGATCTTTTCCAATTATTAATATTTTTCATTTTTTTGAAAAATATTGTTGACTTTTAATAGTTAGTCACCTATAATAATTATACTAAAAAGTGATGTTTTTTGATATATTTTGCCTTATAATTATATTCTATTTTACTTTTCTTTGACATAATTAAAAGAGCGCTGTTAACACTCTTAATTTAAGAAATTTTTAATTAATTTAATGGTTTTTTGTTTATGATCTTTGCTTGATAAAGGATTATGTAATTTGGTACTTATACGTTTAATTTCTATATTATCTTTTCTCTTTGATAAAGAATCTAAATATTCTTTTGGAATAAAATCATCATCTTTAGAGTAGATAATTAAAGTTGGAATATTTATTCTTTCAATTGCTAGGGTAGCAAGTGGTTTTGTACGCTTAAATACAATTAAAGACCTAAATTTTTCAAGATTTATTTTTGACTTTTCGCCATATTCACTTTGAATAGTTGGGAAAATGTTTTTATCTTCTAATTTAGCTTTTTCTTTACTTGAATATTCTCCAAATTCAGGTGAAATTAATATTAATTTTTTAATTTTATTGGATTTTTCGGTTGCTAAAGCGCCTATGTTACATCCCATTGAATGGCAAATTAAATTAACATCTTGCATTGTTGGGTTAACTTCTATAAGTTTGCCATTTATTTCAGAATATATTTTATCTTTAGATAAAGCTGCTAAATCTTCATAACTATCAAAAACATTTGTCAGTTCTAGACCGTTTTCTTTAAATAAATCTCTTAATTTATTAATATCTTTATTATCTGCACTTAAACCTTTAAAATATAAATTATACATATCATCATTCCTTTCTGAGTGCTATTACATTATAGCACATATATATGAAATATTGTTTAAAAATATTTGTATATTATATCAATTTTTGTTATACTTATTTTGGAAAAGGTGAGGATATGAAAAAGATTTCATTAGTTGTTCCTTGTTATAATGAACAGGAAGTTATTAAATTATTTTATGATGAGGTTCAAAAGATTAAAAAAGATTTTAAAAATGTTTCTTTTGAAATTATATTCGTCAATGATGGTTCTAAAGATAGAACGTTAGAGTTAATGAGAGAACTTTCTAAAAATGACGATGTAAGATATGTTTCTTTTTCAAGGAATTTTGGAAAAGAAGCTGCGATGTATGCGGGATTAGAAGCATCTACTGGTGATTATGTTGCTATAATGGATGCAGATTTACAAGATCCACCTGCTTTATTAAAAGAAATGTATGAGATATTAGAATCTAAAGAATATGACAGTGTGGCAACAAGAAGAGTAACGAGAAAAGGTGAACCTGTTATTAGAAGTTTTTTTGCTAGACTTTATTATAAAATTATTAATAAAATTTCTAAAACTGAAATAGTGGATGGCGCTAGAGATTTTAGATTAATGACAAGACAAATGGTAGATTCTGTTTTATCTTTGAAAGAATATAATAGATTTTCTAAGGGTATTTTTTCTTGGGTAGGGTATAGGACAAAATGGCTTGAGTATGAAAATGTTGAAAGAGCAGCTGGAGAGACTAAATGGTCTTTTTGGAAATTATTTTTATATTCTTTAGAAAGTATTGTAGCTTTTTCTACTGTACCACTTTCCATAGCTTCAGTTATGGGAATACTATTTTGCTTTGTGGCTTTTATTATAATAATTTTTATAATAGTTAGAACTTTAATGTTTGGTGATCCTACGAGTGGTTGGCCAAGTATGGTTTGTATTATGTTTTTTATAGGCGGAGTCCAACTACTTTGTTTAGGTATTATGGGTCAGTATTTATCTAAAACTTATTTAGAAGTTAAGAAAAGGCCTATTTATATTGTTGCTGAAACTGAAAAAGATAAAATTAATTAAATTTTTAAAGCTATTAACACAATTGATACTCTTTATCAATTGTGTTATAATTTTTACAGTGTACTTTAAGATTGAGGTGATGTTATGCGAACAAAAAAGTCTATTATTAATGCGATTGTCGCAACTTTGGCAAGTGCTGTGGGAATGGTTTTAGGCTTTATTACTCAAAAAGTATTTTTGGAATGTTTAGGGCTTGAATACTCGGGAGCTAATGGACTTTTTACAAATATAATGTCGATGCTTTGCATTGTTGAGCTTGGTATTGGTAGTGCAATTGTTTATAATTTGTATAAGCCAATTGCAGAAAATGATAAAGAAAAAATTATATCCTTGATGTATTTTTATAGAAAATGTTACCGTATTTTAGCAGCTATTATTTTCGGACTTGGCATGATACTACTTCCATTTGTTCCATTTTTTGTTGGTGAAAATTCAATTCAAGAAAGTATGTATTTGCTTTATTTTCTAGCACTTATCGATACTGTTTTTTCTTATTTACTTTCATATAAACGTTCTATCTTAATGGCAAATCAAGAAAATTATTTAGTTAATATTGTTCATATGGGCTATTTAGTTGTTATGAATTTATTTGAAATTGGTTTGCTTTATATGACTAAAAATTACATTTTATATTTAGTTTCTAGAATTATATTTAGAATTGCTGAAAATTTAGTGATTACTTTGATCGCTAATAAAAAATATCCATATATTAATGCTAAACACTACGAAAAAATTAGCAAAGATATTCAAACTGATATATTTACTAAAGTTAAAGGATTATTT
>CALVRL010000079.1 GCA_944358625.1 uncultured Bacilli bacterium
GTGATGTATGTGGATAATACATTAGTAATGGTAGGAGCAGCACTTATAACAACATTAGTAATAGTTATAATAGTTCTAGCAGTGTTAAGAAATCGTAAAAAGAAAAAATATAAAAAACTAATAGAGGATTTAGACTATCAAAAAAATAGACTTGACACCTCACCAGTTGGACCAGAATTAGCTAAAATAGAAAACTACACCAAAAATGAAAAATTAGATGTCTTATATAAAAATTGGAAAGAAAGATTAAATGATATAAAAGAAATTAAAATACCAAAAATAACAGACATGTTAATAGAAGCAGAATATTCACTATCACAAACAGATTATAAAAGTACAATGTATAAGATAGCAAAACTAGAAATGGAAATATATAAAGTAAGAGCTACTTCAGCTTTCCTATTAAACGAAATAAAAGATATCACCAACAGTGAAGAAAGAAACAGAGCAAACATTACTAAATTAAAAGCAAAATACCGAGAATTATACGAAAAATTCGAAGAAACCGAAAACGAATATGGTGAATTTGCTAAAGTAGTCGCTATGCAATTTGAAAACATATCTAAAAGGTTTGAAGACTTCGAAATTCTAATGGAAAATAGCGAGTACACAGAAGTACCAAGTATATTAAAAGTAATAGATGAGCTTTTAAAACATATGGAAGTAGTTATAGAAGAATTACCATCAATTGTTTTAATAGCCGAAGGAATACTTCCAAAGAAAATGGAAGAAATAATAAATATATATAATAAAATGATTAAAGAAGGATATCCTTTAGATTATTTAAATGTCGAATATAATATTGAAGAAGCAAAAAAGAAAATAGCCGACATTTTAGATAGAGCTAAAGTATTAAATTTAGAAGATAGTCTATTCGATTTAAAAGTATTAACCGAATATTTTGAAAATCTATTTACAGATTTTGAAAAAGAAAAAGTAGTCAAAGCGGATTATGATGAAGCAAATAAAACATTAATGACAAAATTAAAGAAAATTAACAATTTAGTAAAAGATATATTTGACCAAATGGATGATTTAAAAAAACTATATAGTTTAGATGACCAAGACTTAAAAGATTTATACGAAGTAAAAACAGATTTAGATAAGTTAAACGAAGATTATAATACTTTAATAACTCATACAAGTAATCATAGTTTTGCCTATTCAAAATTAACAGAAGAAATAGAAAATTTAGTTATAAGACTAGCAAACATAGAAAGCAAACTAGATAGTACATTAAGTGTAATTGGAAATATGCACGATGATGAAATGCGTGCTAGACAGCAACTACAAGAAGTAGAAGATTTACTTAAAAATTCACAGTATCAAATAAGATCATTTAATTTACCAGTTATACCAAATAAATATTTCGTTGAATTAAAAGAAGCGAAAGATGCTATGAAAGAAATAATCAAAGAGTTAGAAAAAAAACCAATTACCATAGAAACATTAAACACAAGAGTAGATACAGCCAGAGATCTCGCCCTCAAATTATATGGTAAAACAAAAGATATGATGAAAACAGCCATGTTCGCCGAATTAGCAATAGTCTACGGTAATAGATACCGTTCATCAGAAAAAGAAATAGACAGAAGTTTAACATATTCTGAAATGTTATTTGGCAAAGGAGAATATCAAAAATCACTAGAGTTAACTATAAATTCATTAAACAAAATAGAACCAGGAATATATGATAAACTCTTAAAATTATATGGTGGAAAACAAAGAATGAGTGAATAAAAAAGAAAGTGTCAAAACTTTCTTTTAAAATTATTAAAATAATAGTATAATCTAAAAAGTGTGAGGTGAGTTTATGCAAGAATTAATAATGATTAAATATGGAGAGCTAACAACAAAAAAAGCAAACCGTAAAATTTTTATAAACACATTATATCAAAATATTCAAAAAGTATTAAAAGAAGAAAATGTAGACATAACAAAAGATAATGTACGTATGTTTATCAAATGCGAAGATGCAAAAAAAATCGCCCATAAATTACAAAAAGTATTCGGTATATTAAGTATAGTTATAGCCTATAAAGTAAATAATAATATAAATGATGTTTTAGAAAAATCATTAGAAATAATGGATAAAGAAAAACATACATTTAAAGTTGTAACCAAAAGATCAGATAAATCATATCCCATTCATTCGATGGAATATAGTAAGAAATTAGGTGCGGAAATTTTAAAAAATTCAAATTTCAAAGTAGATGTACATAATCCAGAAATAACCTTAACAGTAGAAATTAGAACCGAAGGAACTTTTGTTTATACAAATGAAATAAAAGGAATAGGCGGATATCCAGTAGGAGTAGCAGGAAAAGGATTATTAATGTTATCTGGTGGAATAGATAGCCCAGTCGCAGGCTTTTTAGCTTTAAAAAGAGGAGTAAATGTAGAAGGAATATACTTTGAATCACCACCACATACAAGCGTAGAAGCAAAAAACAAAGTTATTTCTTTAGCCAATATTTTAAATGAGTATTCAGGTAAAAGAAAATTACATATGGTTCCATTTACTCAAATTCAAGAAGCCATTTTCAAAAATT
>CALVRL010000080.1 GCA_944358625.1 uncultured Bacilli bacterium
ATCCTAAATCCAAATCCACATTACCAGTTATACCAGCCATTTTACCATCTGATGCGAACTGCCAATATTTAAATGAAGTCAAATTATAAGTTGGTCTCTGAGTTTTTGCGTAATCAAAAGTTGGACTAGAAACAGGAAGCCATTCGGCAAGCCAAATTTCATATTTTTTAGCAAGTTCCGCAGTATTTAAATGATTAGTAAGCCAGATTTTATTAGCATATATTCCGCAGCTATACCCATTAGATTCAATTTCCGAACAAAAAGTATCAGAAACAGCCGTTAATTTGTCCTTACCAGCATTAACAACACTATCATCTTCCATATCTATAAAAACTTTTGTCCCTAAATTAGGAGAATAATTATTTTTTTCAATCTCATCAATTAATCTAAGCATATGTCTGGCTTCATTTTGCGCACTATAATCACTATCATCTATTTCACTAGCATATGAATATAAATATAAACCGTATGGAATATTAAATCTTTCACAGGCTGCAACATTATTCAAAAACTGTTTATCATCTTGCTCTGTCCAATTTCCTCCATAACCAGCTCTAATAATAACAAACCCTACTCCAGAATTAGATACATTCGCCCAATCTATTATATTTTGATGATGTGAAACATCAATACCTGTATAAACTTTCTGACTAGTATTTTTCGTTATTTTAAAAGCTTGTGAATTAGAATTATTACTCTCATAAAGTTGAATATTAGTACCATTAACTGTATTACCACCTTGAACATCTAAATTAAGACCATTCGCTTTATTAACAATAGAAATATATCCGTCCGAAGTATATTTAAGTCCCCATTTTTGAGTATCTGCTCCAGAATACTTAGAAAGCATAACATTAATTTTATTTTCAATATCACCGTTTGCTGCCGTTAAAGCCGTTTCTGGATTCAAAGAACTAGTAATATAATAATATCCATCATCTAATTTGTGTAAATACCAAATTTGTGCGACTGAATTATTATTACTATAAAGTCGAACATTTGTTCCATTTGCTTTTTTTGCCCCATCAACATCTATAACTTTATTTAAATCAAGCTTACTAGATATTGTATAATAGCCTTCTTCGTAAATATGACTTATAACATCTTTATCATTAATCTTTGTTTCTGTAATTTTAAATTTTTGTGAATTAGTTGCATTTCCAGTATATGTTTGAATCTTTGTACCATCAGCACTCTTGCCACTAGTAACGTCCATATACTTATTACTATGTTTGGCAATTAAATAATAATATCCATCACCAGCATCCTTTATATACCACTTTTGAGCATCACTTTTATTAGAAGTATACAATTGTACTTTAGTACCATTTGTAGTTCCACCACCTTTGACATCTAAAACATATTTATCAGAAATGCCAGATTTTATAACATAATAACCATCTTGCAAATATTCTATATACCATTTTTGTGAATTAATGTCAAAATCAGTTCTTAAATCAGACTCAAGCCCATTAAAAGTAAGATTAGAATTTACTGTAACTACTTTTTTTTCATCTAAAGCACTATTTAAAGTATAATACCCATCATTTATTTTAACTTCTTCAACCTTATTAAATAAAAATTTCTGAGCATCGGTTCCATTTCCATGATAAAGTTGAATAACACCATTTTTAGAAACATTTCCACCTTTAATATCTAAATACATCTTATCAATAGCAGATATTATATTATAGTATCCATCTTCCTCATGTATAATCCATTTTTGTGAATTAGTATTATTTGATTTATAAAGTTGAATTTTAGTTTCATTGCTAGACTTTCCACCTTTAACATCCAAAGAAAGTCTCTCATCATCATAAGAAGTAATACTATAATAACCATTACCTAAATATTTAACTCTCCAAAGTTGACTCCATTCATCAGTTTTATTATTTAAAATAATACCTGATTCACTAGAAACATTTCCTTTAACATCAAATAAAAGATTTTTATCAACTAAACTAGCAATCGAATAAATACCATCTTCTAATGATTGACTACCATCAATTTCTTCAATAAATTTAAACTTTTGAGCATTGGAATTATTTCCCTTATACATTTGAATATTTGTTTTATCAGCTGACTTGCCACCAGCTACATCTACATATAAACCATTACGCTTTGAAACAATATAATAATAACCTCCCCCAGCATCATTAATATACCATTTTTGTGAATTAGTTCCATTTACATCATATATTTGAACATTAGTCCCATTAGAAGTTTTACCACCAGCCACATCTAAAGACTTTGTATTATCAAGCATTGTTGTAATTTCATAAGTTCCATCACTCAATTGTTTTACATTCCATTTTTGTGAATTAGTTCCATTTGATTTATATAATTGAACATTTGTGCCATTCGCCGTTTTACCACCATTAACGTCTACAGTCTTATTCGCAATTGCACTTTGAATAGTATAAACGCCATCTTTTATAGTAGCCGCAATAACATCAAAATTAAATACAAAAAATGAAACAAAAAATAAAATAGCATAAACAATTTTCTTTCTCATCATATTCCTCCTAAACTACATTAACATTATAACAAATATTTAAACTAACAACAAGGAAAGGATAAAAAATATGATTAATAAAATATTAAATAACTTTTATAATGCAGCCTTATTATTTATTTTAATGTTTGCAAATGTACTTATTATTACATCGGCATTATTTTTAATTAATATTCAAATTTCTATATTTCATTTACCTATAAGTTTAATTTTAGCAACTATAGAATTAAAACTAGCTAGAAACGAAAACATTAAAAATATTATTTTATCATTAGTTACATTTATAATGATTTTTTCAGTTTCATGTCTACTATGTGGCCATGTATATGATGATTCGGCAGATGGAAATGGATATCATAAATTCGCTATAGGACTTCTTAAAAATGAATGGAATCCAATATATGATTCACAAGAAAAAATTATTAACAAATTAAACTTAGATGCCGAAGAAAATTTATGGGTTGAACATTATCCAAAAGCAACATGGATTTATGGGGCAAACGTCTACAAACTAACAAACATATTGAAACAGCTAAAACATTTAATCTAATGGCTGTATTTACATTATTTTTTGTAATCACATATCTAATCAACAAAATTTATCAAAAAAAATTAATAGCCATAATGTTAGCTATTGGAGCTTGTACATTTCCAATAATTTGGCAGCAAATTTTCTGTCTATACCTTGATGGATTTATAGGAATTATTCTTCTATTACTAATTATATATTTCTACTTATTTATTAAAAATGATCAAAATAAAGAATACTTCTTAATAAGTGCTTCCCTGATAATTATAATTAGTAATATAAAATATACAGGATTATTTTATGCCGGTATATTCTGTCTTGGATATTACATATATTACCTCATAAATAAAATTAAAAACAAAGATTATAAACCATTAATCAAAACAACAGTTTTATTTGCCATAGTTCTACTCATCTCTTTACTAATTGTTGGAAGTAACTCATACATAAAAAATTTAATAAATAAAGGTAATCCCCTATATCCAATTGTTGGAAAAGATAAAGTTGATATCATAACTCCTCAGCAACCACAACTATTTGTCAATAAATCCCCTATTGAAAAAAACTTTTATTCCATATTCAGTTATACCGCTAACTATGCTACAACATTTAATCAAGGTACACCTAAATTAAAAATACCTTTTACTAGTAATATGAATAATGAGTTACCTTCTATTGTTGAAGATACTAGAGTTGGTGGATTTGGTATTTATTTTAGTGGAATCTTTATTATTTCAATTATTGTTATAATCGTATATATTATTTCAAAAATTAAAAATAAAGAATATGAAAAGTTAATATTTATAGGAATACCTTTTATCATAACAGTTCTATTAATGTTTTTCTTTAACGAAAGCTGGTGGGCTAGATATTCCCCTCAAACATATTTCGTAGTTCTAATGGCACTATTTATCTTATTGACATCAAAAATAAAAAAATCTTATATATTGGCTACTATTCTATTATTACTTTGTTCATTCAATTCTGTCATTATTTTTAGACAAATGGTAAAAACCAAAATACCAAACAGTGGACAAACAAGAACAAATTTAGAAAATTTAGAAAATAAAACAATTACTCTTAAAAAAGGTGGTTTTGCTGGAGTACAATTCAACTTAATAGACCATAACATTAAATTTAAAATTAAAGAAAAAATAAAAAACGAAACGCCTTTATATATAGGTAAAAATTATTATGAAAAAAAGTCTAGCACCAAAAACTAGACTTTATTTATCATTTCTTTCATAAACAGTATATGAATCTTCAAAAACCAATTTATAATTATTTTCTTTTAAAAATTTTGACCATTTTTTAGCTAAATCTGGATATTCCTCTAAAGACTGTCCATCAACAATAATTTTTGGATTATTTTTTCGTAAATCATCAAAGTACTCTTTTTCAATTTTTTCTGAAAGTGCAATAATCGAAAATTGATATGAATATTTAGAAGCCGATTTACGATTAGTAAAATTATAAATTAAATTACTATTACCCCATACAGATATAGTATCATCCTCATCAGTATTTGCCTTAATATACTCTATGGCCCTATTAGAATATGGTTCTTTCTTATCAAAAATATCAACTATACTATTAAAAATTAATTTAGACCAAATTGGAGCCACAAATATTGTAATTAAAATAACAGTCAATATTATCATAAAATCACCATTAAGTTTTGTTTCTTTAAAGTAAATAAATAAAAGACACATTGGATATATAAGCATTGGAAGTAAAGTCATCGCATAATGATTATACATTCTACCAGACATCGAAACCAATATAACCGTTAAAATCATATATATCAAATA